>JAFTEJ010000133.1 GCA_017453725.1 Clostridia bacterium
CCTTGACCGCGACGTCTTCGCGCACGATCCTGACGTCCTCGTCGTCGAATTCGCCGTCAACGATACCAACAGCGGCACTCAGGAGAGCTATGAGAACCTGATCCGCCGCGTCGTCACTCAGAGTCCGGATACCGCGATCATCATGCTCTTTATGACGACCGAGTGGTTTGACGACAAGCAGGCGGAGGAAGTCCCGATCGGCAGGGCCTACGGCATTCCGATGATCAGTTATCGCGACGCGATCAAGCCCGAGTGCGAATCCGGCAGATACACCTTCAAGAATCAGCTGTCCGATGACGGAACGCACCCGAACGACTTCGGCTACGCCATCGTCGGCGGACTTATAACCTCCTACCTCGACGGCGTCAAGAACGTATACGCCGACCATAACACGATAATCCCCGAGGTTCCGGCGAAGCCGATGACGAGCGAGAAGTATATGAACGCCAAGATGTACTGGTGCAACGAGGGGCTCGAGCCGACCTCGCTCGGAAGCTGGACGAAGGATACCTACGCCTTCTATGATTTCCGCGGCTCCTGGTCCAGCTCGAGCGGCAGGACCCCGCTGGTCTTCGAGGTCGACGCGCAGAACGTCAAGATCCTCTATGAAAAGTCCATCAGCACGAGCAAGTCCGGCGTTATCCAGATGCGCGTCGACAGCACTCTCGTCGGCGAGGTCAACTCCTACTTTGAGAACGGCTGGGGCGACTACCAGACCATTGCGGACGTCTACGACGGCACCGAGGTCAAGCATCACAAGCTGCGCTTCACGCGCGTGAGCGGCTCCTTCCGCATCGCCGCGATCCTGCTTTCGTAAAACAGCGCCCGCGCTTTATTAAAAGAATATACGTAACGGGGGCGCTTGCCCCCGTTACGTATATGAGGTGAAGGATATGAAGAAAATCGCATTACTGCTTACCATAGCTATCATAGTTTCGATTTTTGCCGGCGCGTTTCCGATTTCCGCGTCCGCATCCGCGGGGGCGCTCATCGGCGACGTCGATAAGGACGGCGGACTGACCGTTTCCGATTCGCTGCTGACGCTCCGCGCAGCGGCGGGGCTTTATGAATATGACGAAGAGGAGAAAGATGTGCTCGACGTCTGGGCTGACGGCGAGGTCGGCGCGGATGACGCGCTCGGCATTATGCGCAGCTCGCTTGGGATCATCGGCTCCTTCGGCAGGACTGGGGTAGCGCTCAGCTTCGCGCCGAACGCGCTCGCGCAGTCCGCGGGCGTCACGCAGACGATGCTGGACCGCGCGATAGTTTCCGCTGCGGGCAGTTCCCGCATCGCGAAGGTGATGCAGAAGGCTGCGCGGGGCGAAAAGATAAACTTCGTCACGCTCGGCGGCTCGATAACCTACGGCTCCGGCGCGAGCAGCACTACGAGGACGTCCTATGCCGCGCTGACCGCCGAATGGCTCAGGAACGCCTTCCCGCAGGCGCGTATCAACTTCCACAATTCCGGAATCGGCGCGACGGGCAGTATGCTCGGCGTCCACCGTCTGGAACGCGACGTTTTCCGTCACGACGCCGACCTGCTTATCGTCGAGTTCGCGGTCAACGATAACCCCGACGGCACGCAGGAGACTTACGAAAACCTTATCCGCCGCGTCGTCACGCAGAGTCCGGATACCGCCGTAATAATGCTTTTTATGACGACAGAGTGGTATAACGACAAGCAGTATGAGGAGGTCCCGGTCGGCAGCTACTACGGTATCCCGATGATCAGCTACCGCGACGCGATAAAGCCGGAGTGCGACGCGGGCAGATACACCTTCAAGCCGCAGCTTTCCGACGACGGCACGCATCCGAACGATTTCGGCTATTCGATCTGCGCGGGGCTGATAACCTCCTACCTCGAGGGCGTCAAGAACGTCTACGCGGATCATTCAACCATTCTGCCCGACGTTCCGTCCGAGCCGCTGACGAGCGAGAGGTATATGAATGCGAAGATGTACTGGTGCGGCGAAGGGCTCGAGCCGACCTCGCTCGGAAGCTGGACGGTGGATAATTACACGTCATATGATTTTGTCGGCTCGTGGGTCGTTTCAAGCGGCACGCGTCCGATGATATTCGACTTCGAAGCGAGCAATATCTCGATACTTTACGAGCGCCGCGTCGACCTTTCGAGGACGGGCAAGATAAAGATCACCGTCGACAGCGGAGGGCCACAGTATCTCGACTCTTACTTTGAGAACGGCTGGGGCAACTATAAAGCGCTTTTCACCGTGATGGAGAGCGACGTTTCCGCGCCGCATAAGCTACGTATCGCGCGCTCCGGCGGCGAGTTCCGCCTTATGGCGATACTGCTGTCGTGATAAGCCTTCCCATTGGGGGAAAGGCGGCGCGAAGCGCCGTAAAAGGCGCCGCCGCGGGCGGCTCGCGTTCGCCGAAGGCGAACATATCGCGTCGGCGCAAGCTGACATATCGCATTCGCGCAGCCGATATTTCGCGCCGAGCGACAGCGAGGCATATCACAAAACCGCACCCGTGAGGGTGCGGTTTTGAATTATTCAAATCGTCGCAGGCGATTTGTTCCTATATTGCCGCAGGCAATATTTCATACCCCGAAAGGGGAGTTTCATACGCTTAGGCGTATTTCATATTCGCTTTGCGAATATTTCATTGAATCTGCGGCAAAGCCGCAGATTCAATCCATCTCCTGCCCAAGCTGTCTGAACTCGGGAGCGTCGAAAAACTCGTTCAGCGTTATCCCGAGCCCGTCGCATAATATCTTGATCGTCACTATCCCGGGATTTTTGCTTTTTCCGTAGAGTATATTTTTTAGCGTGGAAGGGGCGACGCCGGATTCGTTGGCGAGCTGGTTTAAAGTCATATGTTTTTCATAGCATAGCTGCATCAGCCTGTTTTTAGTAGCCGTATACGTATCCATGTCCCACCTCCATCGATTTTACGTTTTCATGATTATTTTAACAAAAGAGTCTTGACAAAATAGGCTATATATGATACTATTTAGGCTATAAAAAGACCAAAGGAGAGTTATTTATGAGAACAACAAAGAGAATGATTGCGTTATTCGTTTCGGTTGTTTTGCTTTTTGCGATGTTGCCGTTAGGGATAATCACAGTAAACGCAGACGACACATGGCTGTGGCCGATTCAGACTTCGTTAAGAATGAGCCGTGGTTATTCAAGCGACCATACTGCGCTTGATATTGTCCCCGGGTCGGAAAGCTCGACGCCGGTTCTCGCGTCAAGAGCAGGCAGGGTAATCGCGGTTTTTGACGGCTGCAAAAACTGGAATGGAGCGTCCGGCAGTGGGCAGGGGTGTGATACCGTTGGTTGTCCGAATACAAATTATATGACTTATAACGGCAAAAAGTTCTGTAATTATGGTATCGGAAGAGGCGTTATCATCGAGCACGGCGACGGATACGTCAGTCAGTACGCGCATATGGAAAGCGTAAGCGTGTCTGTCGGGCAAACGATTACAAAGGGACAACAGCTCGGATATATGGGTTCGCGCGGTGCTTCGACCGGCAAACATCTCCATTTTGAGATTAGAAGCGGATATACGAGTGGAAAGAATTTCTGGTCATGCACAGCCGTGAACAGCAATCCGTATGGTGACGAATACATTGTAAGCGGAAGCTGGAACGGCGTCGATAATATTTATTATTCAAGAGATTATAGCGGCAGCCATACTCACTCCTACGGCTCTTGGCAGACAGTTGTTGAAGCAACCTGTACGGTAAACGGAAGCAGACAGAGAGTATGTTCCTGCGGAGATACTCAGACCGAAAGCATACCGGCGACCGGGCATTCTTGGAACGCTGGTGAAGTTATCGTAGGTGCCGGCTGCACGGATGCGGGAGTAAAACTATTCACCTGTACAAAGTGCACTGCAACCAGAACGGAAGTGTTGAATGCTGAAGGGCACAGTCCCGTTGCCGACGGCGCAGTGCCGGCGACTTGCACCGAAACCGGTCTGACAGAAGGCTCACCCTGCTCAAAATGCGGCGCTGTAATTACCCCCCAGCAGGTGGCGCCTGCGTTGGGCCATAGCGACCGGATAGTATCGGTCGAGCGCGGCTGTGAATACGTAACTGTCGTTTATCAATGCGAGCGCTGCGGCGAAACAAGCAACGAAAGCTCGAACGATTATCTTTTCTCCGAGTGGAGCGATGCTCGTCCGGATGATGTGGACGAGAGTATGATAGAAGAAAAAACGCAGTATTCATATCGCGACAGGAGCACGACTTATCAAGACGGTAATGCTTCTCTCAGCGGTTGGACGTATACCGGAGCGGAAACGATATACGGCAGTTGGACCAACGGTGGTTGGACGAACAACAGACCGACGGAAACGGATACGTTGCGTATTACCGATACCAGGACGGTGACGGATCAAGCGGAATATACTGTTTATACTTATTATCATTACTACGGTTACGCTTCCGACGGCACACTTTATACTTCATATGGCAACGGTGTATGGAAGGATTATGAGGAAGTGTCTTCAACTACTGAATTCCCGTATTATGGGCCTATCGACGGGTATCAGGCTTACAAAAAGAGCGTGAGCGGTAAACACGGTGTTTACTGGTGGCTCGCTTCAACTAGTATTGTTCCTGCGGTGACGCATACCGAATGGTATTATCAGACACGTTCGCAAACCACAAGATATTACTTCGAAAAATGGTCTGATTGGTCTGAGTGGAGTGATGCTGTATACGGAGCTACGGAGAACCGCGAAGTGAGGACAACTACGGTCTATCGATACAGAGTAACACCCGCCGGACATATCTGGCGGCTTGAAGGTCAGGCGGAGTGGAAAACCGACGGCGACAACCACTGGCGTGAGTGCGGCGTTTGCGGCGAGATAGCTGATATGGCAAATCATGTATATGATAACGACCTTGATGAGACTTGTAATATCTGCGGCTATGTCAGAGACATCGACGTTCCGATAGATCCGAATGCCGCTACGCTCACAGTCGAAAGTAAGACGGCGTTTGTCGGTAAGACCATAACTCTTTCCATTGATTTGAGCAAGAATCCCGGCGTCGCTTATCTTAAGCTGGAGCTTGATTATGATGCGACAGCGTTTGAGCTTATTTCGGCGGAAAACGCACAATTGCTGCAAGGCACCTACACGGTTTCAAAAGCATTAGACGTCAAGCCGTATATTATGCAATGGATGAGCGCGGACAATTCAAGCGGCGACGGGAAGATTGTAACGCTTACATTCAACGTGAAAGATGATGCGGCGGTCGGTGATTACACGATCCGTCTCAGAGTGGCGGAAGCATTCAATGCGGCATTTGACGATGTTGCATTCAATGTCGAGAACGGTATGATACAGATCATGGATGTTCTGATCGGTGACTTCAACAATGACGGCGTAATTAACGGAAAAGACGGAATCCTTTGCTCTCAGGCACTGGCAGGATGGGACGTCGTTTATGCTGAGCTTGCTGCGGACGTCAACGGCGACGGAACGTTTAACGGCAAAGACGGAATCCTTCTTTCGCAGTATCTTGCAGGATGGGATGTTGTTCTCGGATAAGTAGGGGGATAGGTATGAAAAAGCCAATCGTTGGAATCCTTGCTTTTATTCTTACCGTCTGTTGCTTACCCGTTCCTCTTCATATTACTGCGGCAGCAACTATTCCGATGCCTGTAATTGAGATTACCTCCGTTTCGGGACAGACGGGCGACGAGGTGGCGGTAAGTATAATAATGCAGAATAATCCCGGTGTTGCGTATTTGAAGCTGAAGATTGATTACGATTCTTCGCTTTCAATCGTGAGAGCGGATAACAATGATGTTTTGTCCGGAACGTTCACCACAAGCAAAACGACCGCGGTAAAACCGTATGTTCTGCAATGGATGGGCGCATCGGATTCCACCGAAAACGGTGCAATCGCTACAGTAACCTTCAGAATCGCGGAGGGCGCGGTTGCGGGAGATAAGCCGGTGACCGTCACGGTTGAGGAGTGTTATAACGAATCGTTTGATGCTGTTGATTTCTCTGTTTCAAACGGAAGAGTAACGGTCAATACTTCAAGCGGAGACGAGCCTTTTCCCGTAATTGCCGCTTCATCGGTTGATACTCTTTGCGGTGAAGAAGTAACTTTGGATATTTCGCTGAAAGATAATCCCGGTTTTGCTTATCTCAAGCTGTTGATTGATTATGATGATACAGCACTGACTCTTATAGAAGCGAGCGACCTCGGTATTATCGGCGGAGTGTTTACCACAAGTAAAGAAACGACGGTCAGACCGTATGTGTTGCAATGGATGGGCGTGTCGGATTCCACCGGGAACGTCAGGATTGCCACCTTAAAGTTCCGTGAGCTGAAAGCCGGTATAACGGCAGTGTCTGTATCTGTTGCGGAGTGCTATAATGCCGAGTTCGGCGATATAACGATTGTAACTGAAAATGGTATAATCCAAGTTCTGTCTGCGCCGCAGTATAAGCTCGGAGATCCGGACCGCGATGGAGAGATTACCGTAAGCGACGCGCTCACAGCGCTCCGCGTTGCCGCAAAGCTCGCTGATGTCAATGAGCTCATTATGGCGACTTGCGATGTTGACGACGACGGAGAGGTAACCGTAAGCGATGCGCTCAGAATCCTTCGCGTTGCCGCGAAGCTGGCCAATTCGCTGTGAGACTGAACAATTAATACAATAAAACGCCACCCGCGAGGGTGGCGTTTTCGTAAGGATTATGTGGTTTCGCTTTCGCGGACGCACGGGCGCGGGACATTACCTTCGCGGGCGATTAAAATCGCCCCTACGGCTTGCGAGTTTCGCTTTTGCGGGCGATTGATAATCGGCCCTACGGTGACGCCGCTTCGCGGCTACACCTCATCCGGCGCTTCGCGCCACCTGTCTCGCCTGCGGGCTCAGTCAGGTCGCGGCTCTGACAGCCCACCGGGCTGTCATTCACTACCGCGCCCTCCGCTTCGCTACCCTCAAGGGGAAGGCATAGCGACGCCGCTTTCGCTTATCTGTCCTTGCCGTAGGTTTCTCTGGCGACGTAGTGGGTGTGCAGAACCTCGTGCGCCTTGTGGCTGCCGGGCTTGCCGAAATACTCGTCGTAGAGCACCTTGATAACGGGGCTGTCGTGCGACTTGCGCAGCGGCAGGTTGACGTCCTCTTCATAGAGGGCATTAGCGCGGAGCGCCTTGAGGTCGGTGAAGTTGCGGACGTTCGCGGGCTGGATAGGCTGACCGCCGCCGTTGACGCAGCCGCCGGGGCACGCCATGATCTCGACGATGTGGTAGTTCGCTTCGCCGTTCCTGATGCGGTTAAGCAGCTCTCTGGCGTTCGCAAGTCCGGAGGCGACAGCCGCCTTGACTTCGAGGCCACCGACGTTATAGGTGGCTTCCTTGATGCCCTGGGTGCCTCTGACCTCTGTGAAATCGACCTTCTCCAGCGGCTTGCCGGTGATGGTCTCGACCGCGGTGCGGAGTGCGGCTTCCATAACGCCGCCGGTGGCTCCGAAGATCGCGCCGGCGCCGGTGGTGACGCCGAGAGGCGCGTCGAAGTCCTCGTCGGGCAGGTTGACGAAGTCGATGCCCGCGCGCTCGATCATTCTGCCGAGCTCGCGCGTGGTCAGCGCAATGTCGACGTCGGGAACGCCGGCGGCGTCCTCGCCGTCACGGGTGCGCTCGAACTTCTTGGCGGTGCAGGGCATGATGCTGACGACTACGATGTCCTTGGGATCGAGGCCGTTCTTCTCGGCGTACCAGGTCTTGACGACCGCGCCGAACATCTGCTGCGGGGACTTGCAGGTGGAGAGGTTATCGAGGAAATCGGGGAAGTTGTGTTCGCAGAACTTGACCCAGCCGGGCGAGCAGGAGGTGATGATCGGCAGCTTGCCGCCGTTCTGAACTCTCTCGACGAACTCGTTGGCTTCCTCAAGGATGGTCAGGTCGGCGCCGACGTCGGTGTCGAAAACGCCGTCGAAGCCCAGTCTGCGCAGGGCGGCGACCATCTTGCCCTTGACGTTCGTGCCGATCGGCATTCCGAAGCACTCGCCGAGGGTGACGCGGATCGAAGGCGCGGGATTGACGACCACGTGCTTGGTCGGATCCTCGAGCGCTGCCCAGACCTTCGCGGTGTCGTCGCGCTCATAGAGTGCGCCGGTCGGGCAGACCGCGGTGCACTGTCCGCAGGCGACGCAGGGGACTTCCCAGAGGTCCTGATCGAAGGCGCAGCCGATGTGCGTCTTGAAGCCTCTTTCGTTCGCGCCGAGGACGGCGACGGACTGGTTCTTTTCGCAGACCGCGACGCAGCGGCGGCAGAGGATGCACTTGTTGTTATCCCTGATCATATGAGGGGCGCTGTCGTCGATCTCGTACTGATTCATAACGCCCTTGTAGGCGTCGAC
>JAFTEJ010000134.1 GCA_017453725.1 Clostridia bacterium
CCCCGCCCCGAATCCGCGGATTCGGGGCGCTTTTGTGATGTTTATTCGCTCCTGACCGGACGGAAAAACTGGTAAAAGCCGCACTTTATCATTCCGTTATAGAGCTTGCGGACCTTGTCGGCCCTGCGCCCGTAGAAGCTCTCGAAATCCTCGTGGGAGGAAAGGACGTAGATCTGCCACGGACCGAGCCTCGCGAAGGCGCGTCCCATCGCCGCGTAAAGCTCCTCGCAGGCGCGGCGGTCGGAAAGGCGTTCCCCGTAGGGCGGGTTGCAGACGACGGTCCCGCGTCTGCCGTCGGCGGAGATATCGAGCGCGTCCGCGACGAATGCCTTCACATGCGCGCCGACTCCGGCGCGGCGGATGTTCCCCTTCGTGATGGAAACGAACTTCGGGTCTATATCCGACGCCCACGCCTCGAAGCCTTCGGCGGCGGTCTTCGCCGCCTCCGCCTCCTCCCTGGCGAGCGCGAAAAGCCGCTTATCGACGGAGGCGAACTCCTCGGCGGCGAAGCTTCTGCCCAGTCCCGGCGCGGTGTTCGTCATCATCAGCGCCGCTTCTATCGGGATCGTGCCGGAGCCGCAGAAGGGATCGCGAAAGAGCACTCCCTCACGCGGGCGGGAAAGCTTCACGAGCGCGGCGGCGAGAGTTTCGCGCAGCGGCGCGTCGTTTGAGGCGAGGCGGTAGCCGCGCTTGTGCAGCGGCGTTCCGCTCGCGTCTATCATGAGCGTCGCCCTGTCGCGGAATATGAAGAACTCGACGCGGTATTTCGCGCCCGTCTCCCCGAACCAACTCAGCCCGTATTTGCCCTTCAGCCGCTCGACTATAGCCTTCTTGATTATCGCCTGGCAGTCGGGAACGCTGAAAAGAGCGCTCTTCAGCGAATGTCCCGTCACCGGGAAGCAGGCGTCGCGGTCGAGCCACTCCTCCCACGGCAGCGCCTTCGTGCCCTCGAAGAGGGCGTCGAAGGTCTCCGCGCCGAAGGCGCCGAGCTTGACGTAAAGGCGCTCCGCAGTCCGCAGCCAGAGGTTGCAGCGCGCTATCGCGGCGGCGTCGCCCTCGAAGGTTATCCTGCCGTCCGAGGTTTCAGTTCTTTTGTATCCGAGCGCGTCTATCTCGTCGGCGAGCATACGCTCGACGCCGAAAAGACAGGTAGCGACGTATTCCATATCAGCCCTCCAGCACCCTTTCCGCGACGGCGATGCCGTCGACCGCCGAGGAGGTTATGCCTCCGGCGTAGCCCGCGCCCTCGCCGCAGGGGTAAAGCCCGGCGACGTTCAGCGACTGCATATCCTCACCGCGCAGGACGCGCACGGGCGAGGACGAACGCGTTTCCGTGCCCGTAAGCACGGCTTCCGGGCAGTCGAAGCCCTTTATCTTCGCGGCGAAACGGCGGACGCCCTCCGCTATCGATCTATAAACGAACTCCGGCAGGAACTCCTCCGGCGCGCGGCGCGTAACGCCTGGACGGTAGGTCGGCAGGACGCTCCCGAAGCCGCCGGGCGCGGAGCCGTAAAGCAGCTCCTCCATAAGGAACGCGGGGGCGCGGTAGCCTCCGCCTCCGGCCGTGAAAGCGCGGCGCTCCAGCTCGCGCTGAAAGCGCATTCCCGCGAGCGCTCCCTCGCCGAAGTCGCGTTCGTCGACGCCGACGAGCAGCGCGGCGTTCGCGTTCGCTCCGTCGCGCGCGTAGGCGCTCATACCGTTTGTCACGACCCCGCACTCCTCGCTCGCCGCGGCGACGACAAAGCCGCCCGGGCACATACAGAAGGTGTAGACTCCCCTGCCGTCCGGCAGGTGCGCCGCTAACTTATAATCGGCGGCGCCGAGGTAAGGATTATCCCACATCGCGCCGTACATAGCCTTGTTTATCGCGCTCTGCAGGTGCTCGACACGCACTCCGACGGAGAAGGGCTTCGCCTTCATCGCGACGCCCTTTGCGAAAAGCATCTCGAAGGTGTCCCTCGCGGAATGCCCGACCGCGAGTATCACGCGGTCGGCTTCGATATACTCCTCCCTGCCGGAGATAACGCACCTCGCGCCCTTCACGGCTCCGCCGGAAATATCGAGGTCGGTCAGCTTCGCGGAGAATATCACCGCGCCGCCCATTTCGATTATGCGGCGGCGGATAGACGCGACCATAGCGGGGAGGCGGTCGGTGCCGACGTGCGGCTTCGCCTCGTAGGCAATCTCCGCGGGAGCGCCGTTTTCAATGAATATTTCAAGCGCCTTCGCGACGCGCTCGTTTTTTATCCCGGTCGTGAGCTTGCCGTCGGAAAATGTGCCCGCGCCGCCCTCGCCGAACTGCACGTTGCAATCGGTATCGAGCCGGCCGGAGGCGAAGAAGGTCTCCGCCTTCACCGCGCGTTCCTCCACGGGCAGACCGCGCTCGATGAGTATCGGACGCGCTCCCGCGTGAGCGAGCGTATACGCCGCCATAAGCCCGCCGGGACCCGCTCCGACGACGAGCGGACGGCGCGAAAGGCGGCTTTCGGTCGGCAGCGCGTAACGCGGGCGCGACCACGGCTCCGCGCGCTTCAGCGGCGCGGAAACGGTCACGGCGGCGGAGTATACGACGCGGACGTCATCTTTTTTGCGTGCGTCAACGGAACGGCGCACGGTCTCGACTCCGGCGATGTCGCTTTCGCTCACGCCGAGCCGCGACGCCGCCGCCGCTCGCAGTTCCTTTTCTCCGCTGCCCGGGAGCAGCTTGATTTCTTTCAATATATAAGTATACATATCCGTTACAAAGCGGCCGCCGCTTCCCTGCCGGCGCGGATGCCGCTGCACCACGCCCAGTGCAGGTTATAGCCGCCGCATACGCCGTCGACGTCGAGCAGCTCGCCGGCGATGTAGACGCCCGGCACGCGCACCGACTGCAGGTCGCGCCCGACCTCGGAAGCGGGCACTCCGCCCGCGGTCACCTGCGCGTTCGCGAAGGGCATAACGCCCTCGACGGTGAAGCGCAGCGACTTCGCGGAAAGCGCGAGCTCCCCGAAGCCGCTCCCCTGCGCCTTCGCCGCCGCGGACTCCGCGAGACGGCGGTTGAAAACTCCGCAGAGCAGTTCCGCGGCGGGAAGTCCCCTGCCGCCGTCCAGCTCCGCGAACACCTGCGCGGCAAGCTCCGGCGTGTAGTCCGGGAGCAGGTCGACGTTCACCGCGTCGCCCTTCCGCGCATAGCGCGAAATATCGAAAACGCAGATGCCTGAAAGCCCGGCGTCGCCGAACTGCACCTCGCCCGAAGCGGAGGAAAGCTCCGCGCCGCCTCGCAGCAGCGTGACGCGCGCCTTCGCGCGGACGCCCTTGAAACGCGACGTGCCGCCGCATTTCAGTCCCGTAAGCGCGGGGCGCGGCTCCGTGTGCTTTACGCCGAGCGCCTCCAGCATAGCGAAGCCGCTGCCGTCGCTCCCGCTTGACGGAGCCGCTATGCCTCCGGCGGCGAATATCACTTTTTTCGCGTTTATGCTTTTACCTTCGGCCGAACGGACAGCGAAATCACCGTCCCTCCCGGTCACGCTTTTGACTCTGAAACCGCAGACGACCCCGACGCCGAGGCGTTCGAGCTCGCGGCGGAGCGCGTCAAGCACGGTGTTGGCGCTGTTGGAGTAGGGGTAAACCCTGCCATCGCCGTCGCTGTGGAGCAGCACGCCGATGCTCTTGAAAAAGGTGAACGCGCCGGTCGCGCCGAGCTCGCCGAGGACGTCGGATATAAGCTCCGCGGCGCCGCGGTAGGCTTCCGCGGACGGGGAGATATGTGTGAGGTTGCATCTGCCGTTACCCGTAGTCAGTAGCTTTTTGCCGACGCGCGGGTTACCCTCGGCTATGACGACGGACGCTCCGCTTCGCGCCGCCGCGATCGCCGCGGCCATACCGGAGGCTCCTCCGCCTATAACGCATATATCGCTCATAGTCACCTCCGTCAGACCGTCCTGACGCTGAATACTATCTTTTCGCCGAAATGCACTCTGCCTTCGGCGGCCATTTCCACCGTTACCGTTTTGAAGCTGTCCGCCGTTACGTAAACGCCGCCGACGGTCAGCATATCGTGCCGCGCCGCGTCCGACGGGATATTGAAGCTCACGCCGTCCGCGTTGACGCAGACCGCGCCCGCGGAAGCTCCGGCGTTGGCGCGGCATATCCACTTCGCCCTGCCGGTGTTGACGACGGTCAGCTTCAGCTCTATCCTGCTCCCGCGCTTCGCGGTTATGACGTCGCCGTCCTTAAGCTCGGTCCACTCGCCGCCCTCGACGCGCCAATAGACTCTGCGTATCGTCGCGTTAAGGAAGCGCAGCGGCCCGACGTCGAGGTCGCCGACGCGCGAAAGCTCCGCGTCGAGCGAGGTCATACCGTCGGCGCGGCAGCTTATGCCGAAGGTGCTGCCGGATTCCATCGCCTGCTTGAACTCCGACTGATGCTCGTAATACATTCCGACCACGCCGTAGGTGTATTCATCCCTTGAGGCGGCCGCGACGACGTCCGGCTCCTTCACCTTTCCGCCGTTTTTGAATTCCTCCGCGTAGGCGCGGATGAGCGCCGTGGATGGTCTGTCCGAGCCGTCCGGGTTGATTATGCCGTAGTCGCTCGCCTCGTTCAGGCGGAAGCCGCCGGCGTACCACCAGTAGAAGACGCCGTTTGACTGACTCGCGGTGAGCGCCCTGTTAATGTTCGCTATATAATCCGCCTGCGCGGCGAGTCCGCGTTCGTTATCGTAGTTCGAGCCCGTCCACGCGCTCTTGCCGAACTCGAACCAGATAAGCGGCTTATCGCAGGAGTAGCGCGAATAAGCGACGGAATAGACGGCTGTCTCGAAGTCGTCCTCCCATCTGTAATAGTAGCCGTAGCCCTCCGGCCCCATAACGTCGAGCGCGGAAGCCAGCGCGCCGTATTCCCAGCCGAGGTCGCGGAAGCGACCGTTCGGCCAGCCCGTATACATACCGTTCCTCGCGCTGACGAGGTGGTAGGGATCGGCGTCCCTGATTATATCGGCGACCTTGCCGTAGATATCCGCGCACCAGTCGTCCAGCCAGCGGCGGTAAGCGAGCAGCGCCTGAGAAGCCTGCGTCATTCCGCGTCCTGCGACCTGCCCGACGTCGACGCCCTTCATCGCGCCTCCGGCGGTGCGCCCGGGACTCCAGCCCCAAGCGGACTCGGCGGCTTCGAGGCTGCCGTAGTTATCCTTCACCCACTTCGTCCAGACCTCGTCGAAGGACATCATTCCCATATCGTTGCACCAGCTCGGCCCGTAGCCGCCGGGCATAGTTTCCCACGAAACGTCGTAGCCGATGAGCGCGTCGCTTTCCGCGAGACGGCAGGAGGTTATCATATCGCGTATCGTCTGCCCGTTGCCCTCGGAGAAGTAAACGGGATTCGCGAACTCCCTGAAAGAGAAGAACACCTTCAGCCCGTTTTTCTCACACAGGCGCAGCAGGGTAAGCAGCGTATTGTCGCCTATCGCGACGTCGTAAGCGAAGACGGAGACTGCGTTGAATCCAATGTCCTTTATCCTGCGCAGGTCCTTCGAGACCACGTCGATATCGAAGGCGGACGGCGAGACCCACATCTCATAGTCGTCGCCGACAAGCGAAATGCCGGTCGACGGCATATAGTTGACGCCGAAGCATTTCCAGACCTCGCCGTCGAGGTAAAGGTCCTTGCCGACGGCGGTGACGTATTTCCGCTCGCTCTCCGGCTTCGCGACGTAGACGCCGATGTCGTGCGAGATGCGGTCGAGCACGACCCCGCCGGAACGCAGCTCCGCCGTCACGCGGCAGTCCGCCGCTTCGGACGGCGTCCAGCCGGTCATGAAGAGAGTCTGGGTTCCGAGCTCGGTATCCGTCACCCGCTCGAACTCGTAGTTTTTGAATTCCTTTTCAAACAGCGTCTTCCCGCCAGAGGCGACGGTCACCTTCACGGTGCAGTCGAAGCCGCCGTTTATATCGCCGCCGTCGAAGAGCATTCCGTCGCTGATAACCTCCGCGCCGAGCGCCCATTCGTCACCAGGGAAGTAGGTGTATTCGCCCGCGCCGCCGCCGTAAAGCAGCGTGCGGACGTTGAAGTAAGCCGCCACGCAGGCGATCGCGCCGACGACCTCGTCGCTGCCGAGGAAGTCGGGATCGTTCGAGTTGAACGCCGCCCACATTCCTGGGGCGTAGTTGACCTGCTCCTCGACGCCCGCCGAGAGCAGCATATAAGCGGGATAGCCCGCCGTTTCGCCTTTCGTGTCAAGCGCTTCGATGAGCGGGACGAAGCGGCGGTTGCGGTTTTTCATTATGCCCGTGCCGTAGGTGCGCGGCGATGGCGAGAACATATCCGACGGCACGGCGTAATCCGCCTCCGGCAGTATGCCCTGAATATCGCGCGAAACGACCTTGACGGCGTTCGTTATCGGATAGGTCTGATACGCGGGCGAAAGGCAGTCGATGAGCAGCTCCGGCGAGAACTGGTTGTTCTGATCCGCGTCGTTCGTCGCGGTCATTAGCCGCGTCTTGACGTAGCCGGAGGCGGCCTTCGAATATATATCCGAAAACGCCGGCCCGCCGACGCATATCAGCCCGCCCCTGCGACGCAGGTACTGCCTGACGGGGTCTATCAGCCCCTCGGGTATGCCGGACGCCTCAGTGTATATGACCGAGCGGTATTTCTCAGGCATAAACGCGACGGGGTTGTTCTCCGCCTGCTCCCATGTGTAGACGTCGACGGAAAGCCCGTATTTTTTAAGCTGCTTTTTCAGATCCGCGGCATACGCCGGCTCGTCGGTCGGCACTATCAGCGCGACCGAGCCCTCCGCCTTCAACGCCTTTTGCTTTTCCTTGTAAGCGGCGGCGACCGCCGAGGATGGTATCCTCTTATCCGGCGACGGCGTTACGCCGCCTTCGTCCGCGGACGGAAACGTAAAGACCGCGACGAATACGACCGCGCACAATATGAAGCATGTTATGCGAAGTATCCACGATACCGCGCCGCCGGTTTTTTTCGGTTTTGAATTATCGTATCCGTTCATTCGTCAGTGTGCCTTATCTCTTTCATCGGGGTCTTTACCGCATCCGTCGCGCCGGACTCTGTTCCGGCGGGAGCGGAGGATATATGAAGCCGGCGCGCCGGAAACCGACGCGCCGACACACGCTCATTTTATACCGCTTCGCGAACGGGAGGCGATCCCGTCCGGAAAACCGGCGTGCTTATTTCTTCTCTTTCAGAAGGTCTCTGATCTCGGTCAGCAGCTCCTCGCTGGTCGGAGCGGCGGGCTCTTCGGGAGCGGGTTCCTCATCCTTCTTCTTCCTATCGGTAACCTTAGCGACCGCCTTGACGAGAAGGAAAACGACGAACGCGGTAATAAGGAAGACGATGATCGCCTGGATGAACCTGCCGTAGAACACCTCGGTTTCGCCTATCTTGAAGGAAACTTCCTCGATGGTCACTTTGCCGGTAAGCGCGGTGATCAGCGGCATGAGTATGTCGTTGACAAGACTCGTCACGATGGAGGTGAACGCGCCGCCGACGATAATGCCTACAGCCATAGCCATCATATTGCCTCTGACCGCGAATTCCTTGAACTCTTTGAAGAATTTTTTCATTTTTTGACACCTCTCTGTTTTTATCTGTAAACCGATTATATCAAATACGCGGCGATTTTGCAATATTTTCTTTTCTGATATCGGGTTTTTTCTCGTATACGGACAGCCCCGGTACGCATATTATTGCGCGGGTGATGGTATGCTCTCTTTCGTCTGGGCGGGAATGATACTCGCGGCGTTCGCGTATTCGGCGTTTTCGGGAAGCCTCGATACGCTCGGCGCATCGGTGATTTCCTCGGCGGAAAACGCCGCCGAGCTGCTGATTTTTCTCGCGGCGGTCATCCCATTCTGGAGCGGGATAATGAAGGTCGCTTCCGCGGCCGGAGTCACGCGCGGCGCGGCGAAACTGCTGCGCCCGGCGCTCCGACGGCTCTTCCCGCGCTCGTTTGAAGACAAGGCCTGCGCCGAGGCTATCTCGATGAACGTCGCGGCGAATATGATAGGCGTCGGAAGCGCGGCGACCCCGTTCGGGCTGAAGGCGGTCTCCGCCATGAGCGAGCGCCGCGGCGCGGAGCCGGACGCGGAGATGATACGCTTCATCGTTCTTAACACCGCCTCGGTGCAGCTTATACCGACGACCGTCGCCGCCATGCGCGGAAAATACGGCGCCGCCTCCCCCTTCGATATCGTTCCGGCGGTGCTCCTCTGCTCGCTCGCCGCGCTCGCGGCGGGGCTGGCTTCGGCGGAGCTTTTCCGGCGGCTTTCCGAACGGCGGCGGGTGCTCGGCGGAAGGAGGCGCGTATGGCTTACTTAGGCGCGGCGCTCGTTCCGCTCTTCATATGCGCGACCGTCTGCGCGGCGCTCTTCAAAAAGCTCGACGCTTTCACCCTCTTCACCGAGGGCGCAAAGGATGGTCTGCGCACGGTTCTGCGTATCGCCCCTTCGATGCTCGGGCTGGTAACGGCGGTCGGGATACTCTCCTCCTCCGGCGCGCTCGACGCGCTGGCGCGTTTAGTCTCTCCGGTCACGGACGCGCTCGGTTTTCCGGCGGAGGTCCTGCCGCTGACTCTGCTCCGCCCCGTTTCCGGCGGAGGCGCTCTCGCAGTGCTTGAAAACATACTCGCCGGGTGCGGCGCCGACTCCGCCGCAGGACGTATCGCGAGTATCGTATGCGGAGGCGGCGAAACGACCTTCTACGCGCTCGCAGTTTACTTCGGCGGCGCGGGAGTGAAAAAGACCTCCTACGCTGTCCCCGCCGCGCTGATCGCCGACTTCACCGTTTCTCTTTTCGCGGTCGTCGCCGTTCGGCTCGGATTGTGAGCGGCCGTCGCCGTTCGGCTCGAACACGTGATACCGAAGCCCCTCAGAAAGGTATATATGAGCGTTATTCATATGAATAACGCTCATATCGATATTATTCATATACCCGCGAACCCGCATAAATAAAGGGTTTGCGTGCTGTCCGCTTCTCCGATTCGTAAAAATCAGTTTTTTCGGCAAAAAGCGGCCGTTTCCGGTAAAACAGCTCCGGAAACGGCCGCTTTCGCGACTTGATTCGGCTTTGTTTTTGACTGATTCGCGACAATGACAACACGGTTTCGGGAGACGAATCCCTCCCCTTCCGCGTTAAAATCGCCCGGTAATATTCAATCGTTGACGGCTGAAACTGTCGCCGAGAAGGAGTCGTTTTCACCTTTTTCGAGGGTAACAACGTAATTTTTCGCTCCTTCAGAGACGTTCAGTTTTCCTCCGCTCGACTCTTCGTTCGTCCAGACGATCAGTATCCCTTCTGAAAGGGTGGTTTTTTCGAGCTTTCCTCCCTCCGATTCGACCGAAACGTCAGCCGAGGGGAAGAAAAGCACGGCGCGTTCGTTTCCCTTATCAAAGGGGATATCAAACTTCACGCTGACATCACGCAAAAGTTCGCTGTCGGCAGTGAGGGCGCCCAACTCCGCGTCGGTCATTCCCGCTGCCGGAGCCTTTATTCTCAGCTCCGCGGCAGCCGAATATGAGGCGTTTGACGCTTGCGTTTCCCTGTTTATATCCGCCTGTTTTCCCGCCAGGAACATCGGTATCACCGCCACGCCGACGATGAGCAGCACCGCGACCGCCGCGAGCGCGAGAACGCGCCTGAAGGTCGACGTCTGCGAACCGGGTTCGTTTCCGCCCGCCGGGGCGACGGTTTTTTCCTCGTCCATAATCCACCTCACTCGGCAAGCTTCTCATTGAGAAGCTTCCTTACCTCATCTATTTCGCGGTTTACCTGCTCGAGATCGCGCTCGATCTCCTCCGCCGAACGGGCGGTTGAAACGCCTTCCGCCTGCTTCGCCTGCTTCTCAAGCGCTTCGAAATCGGAGCCCTCAAGCAGTATATCCAGCTTCTCGGAAAGCGCGTCGCGCCTCGCGGCAAGCTCCTCTCCGGAAGCGGGAACGTCTTTCATGACCAGCTTTTCGATTATCTTGAAGAACAGCACCCACAGGAGCACCGTCACCCCGACTCCCATCAGGCCGAGCGATATGAAAAACGCCTTCGCCTTGTCCATATTTATGCTGCCCATCAGCAGGAACATCAGCGCGCCGAGCAGGAAAATGACGCCGCCCACCGCCAGCACCGTGATGAAATACCGCTTCTTCATAGCGCGCGGCTTTTCGCCGGAGCCGTCAAGCTCGCGGAGGCTCGCGTCGCATTCCAGCAGCTCCTGCTGCGCCTGCCGCGCCCTGCGGAGGCGCTCGGCGGGGTTGACCCCGCGCGCCGCCATGCTCTCCGCGCCGAGCCGCATCTGCTTTCTGCCGAGCGAATCGAGCCTCTCGCGCAAGGCGAGAATCTCGTTCGACTTTATTATTTCGGTCGAGTCTATGCGTATGCGGGTGGTTTTCAGCAGGTCGCTTATGTCCGTCGGAGCGCCCTCCGGGCCCTCCATAAACTCCGCGGCGGTGCGCGAGAAGAAGAACTCTCCCGCGCTGCCCGGAAGCTTTATCTCGATATCGGTATCGTCGTCCTTGACGAGCAGGCGCTCCTCGCCGTTGAGGTATTCCCGCGCGACGACGTAGCGCCTGTCGGCGTCTGAAACGACGGCGTAACCGCCCGCTACGGGGCCCTTTGCGGAATCAAGGTACGGCCGCACCTCGGCGCCGCATTCTTTCACGCCGTAGAATATGAAAAGCTCGAACGCGGTCAGCGTCGCGAGCCCGATCCCGCTCCTGCCGGCCAAGGCGGAGGCGTCTCCCGGCTCTACCCTGACGTTGTCAACGCTGCCGAAGCTTTTAATTTTGAAATACTCTATCTTCATTCAGCTTCCTCACCGTCCGGAGATCTGTATGATCGCCGCCTGCGTACCTCTGTTCTCGCCCATACGGCGGTGCGAATAGAAACGGTCGCCGTCGCACCGCGTGCAGTCGCCGGAAACGTCTATGCCGTTCTCCGGAACGCCCCTGCCCGTGAGCGCCTCTACGGCGCATTTCGGCAGGTCTACGCGGGTCTTCGCGCCGTCCTTCGCGGGGATAAGCACGCCCTCGCCGAAGTCGGAGCGGAAGACGTCCGCGACGTCCTCGTCCACCTCGAAACAGCATGGACCTATGCAGGGCCCGACCGCGGCGACAAGGTCGGCGGGATCGGTGCCGTAGGAGGCCTCCATCGCGTTTATCGCGGCTTCAATGACGCCGGCGGCCATTCCTCTCCATCCGGCGTGAACGGCGGCGCAGGCGCGTTTTACGCGGTCGTAGAGCAGCACCGGGGCGCAGTCGGCGATATGGACGACCAGCGGCGTGTTTTCAAGCCGCGTGATAAGCGCGTCGGTATCGGCGAAGGCCGGCTCGAAAAAGCCGCTGCCGACGTTTTCCTCCGTGACCTCGGTGACGTTCACGCCGTGGCGCTGGTAGGAGCGCGTCAGGCGCGAAAAGTTCAGCCCCGCCGCTTCGCACACGAGCTCGAAGTTGCGGAGCACGACGCCGCGCTCCTCCCCTCTGCCGAAGCCGAGGTTGGTCGAAGCCCGGTAGCCAGTGCTCACGCCGCCGAGCCGCGTCGTGAAGCAGTGCCGCACCGACTGCTCGGCTTCAAGCAGCCCGCTCTTGACGAGCGTGACGCCCTTGTTTTCGGTTGTGTAAAACGTTTTCTTCATAACTGTATTCTATCACAGACGAACGCCGATGTAAAGCACTTTCGGCTTCATTTGATGTGCTCGAGTATCGCCTTCCAGACGTCCTCGTCCTGCGCGGTCATCCTCTCGTAGTCGAAATCGGCGCAGTAGGCGCGTTTTTCGTCGTCGGTCTTCAGCTTTTTCCCCGCGACGAGCCTGTTATACTCGCCGAAGGAGGCGTTCATATAGTCGACGGCGTCGGCGGTGTAGTGCGGGTTGTGCTTCTTGCCGTCGAGCTCGAGGAAGCGCACGTTGGGATTATCCACGCGACCGCGGACGTAGTCGAGCCCGGCGCTTATCGGAACCATCCCGTCGTCGCGGGAGTGGATGAAGAGAACCTTTGAGGCGGTATCCTTCACCGCGTCGACGGCGTTGGAATCGACGAACTCCGGGTTCGCCCTGCGCTCGAAGCGGTAGACTCCGCGGCACACGAGTTTCATCTTTCCGGACAGGAAGGCGGCAAGGAATTCCCTGACGGAAACGAACGCCGAGATCGCGACGACGGCGTGGACGTCCTTGCGGTAGTTCAGGACGTTCGCCGCCGCGTAGCCGCCCCAGCTGTGCCCGACGACGGAGATTTTCGTTTCCGCGAAGCGCTCCTGCCCGCGCAGCCACTCGACGCAGGCGACGAGGTCGCAAAGCGACTCGGTCAGCCCGCGTATGTTTTCGCCGTCGGAGGAGAAACAGCCGCAGTTGTCGTATCCGACGACGCGGAAGCCGGCGCGGCAGAGGCGCTCGATCTCGCGCATATAGGAGCGGTGTCCGCCGCCGATGCCGTGCGCGAAGACGACGAGGCTTTCGCCGTCCGCGCCGGGGTATGAGTAGATATTGCCCCTGAGCGTTACGCCGTGCGGCGCTTTGAACTCTATCGGCTCGGCGTTCAGACCGGGGAAGTCCTCATATGTGTAGTATTTGATAACGCCGTCGCCGTCATAACGCCTGACGACGTATTTTTTATATATCGCGGAAACAACGCACATATGCCGCACCTCCGTTTTGAATATATCCGTAATATGTATATATGATAGCATCTTTCGGGCGAAAAAGCAACGGAAAAAGTGAAAAGCGCTCCGCGCCGCAAATATTTCAAAGCGCGTAAAATTATTGTTGACATCGGCGCCTCGCTGTGATATAATACTCTGCGTTCGGAAAAAACGAATACGCGGGTGTAGTTCAATGGTAGAACACCAGCCTTCCAAGCTGGATACGTGAGTTCGATTCTCATCACCCGCTCCATACGCAAAGCCCTGCCGTATTCGGCAGGGCTTTCTGTATTATTCATCCTTCGGCATTTGGTATTCACTATTACTCAATAAAGACACATACATCTCGCCGACGCTCACCCGATAATGACGCGGCTTATTTGATTGACAAATCGAACAGATTAAGTGCTATGTTAATTTTCTCTTTAATTGCATCGGCAAAACCCTCTTCACCCATTTCTCCAATCTCTTCATAACTCCACTCAGGCTCGAAAATCAATTCCGGGATTACCAAAACATCGTTCTTTTTCCCGTGTAATCTATTTTTTATTTCATCATACTCTGTGATAATGCCCTCGTTTAGCATTTTTTTATACAGATAAAGAGCATCTTCAGGCTTATTATCTTTTGTGCCTTTGATTTGATTGCAATTATCCTTCCAGTATTTGATGTATTCGTACACCACACAGCTATCTTTTTTATTATCTATATATGATTTACCGATATTCCTTCCGCGAAAATACTGTAGATGAAACGATTGGCGTGGCATCATTTCTTTAGGAATGCTTTTAAATCTCTCAGGATCGATATTTGAATACATATCTTTTGCAACGTTTTGCATAGAACCGAATGCAAGAGACAAGTAAACCTTTTCATCAACGAAAACCAAATTGATTTCCTTCAAATAACGGTATTTTACACGAAGCCTCCAAATGTTACTATTCCGCTTGTCGATTCCTTTTTTATTGAGCCCCTTATCTGTATTCACAGCATAATCGTTCTTAATTGTTTCAAGTATGCCCTTCCCAAAGTGAATACAGAGACGCCGACGCAAAGATACATCAGCAAGAAAACACTCTTTGAAGCTGTCTGATTCATAATAGCCGAGAATAGTCATATACTCGATAAAACTATTTGTCATATAGGTGTCAAAGCCTTTAATACAATCAATGATTTCGCTATATTTTTTATAGATTTATCTTGCCTTCTTTGTCTTCGCCATAGAGTTCCAAACTTTTTTCAAGATGGTTATTGAGCTGATAAGGATCAAGATCGTATTTTTTGTTCTCCAAAGCTATAGCAAATAATGGCCTTGAGTTATTCTCAATAATAATCAACCCATCCGGTATTGAATTGCCCGACCGCATTCTTTCGATTTCTTTAAGTTTATATTCAACTATTTTTCGAAGCTCATCGGCCGGCATATCAGGATTGTCTTTTTTGTAGTGCTCTTCTATTTCTTTTTTCATAACAGATGAGTCTTTAATATCACTTCCCTCAATACCCCAGTGTTCTCCGCTTCGGCTGAAAGCCAGAAGCTTCCGATTTTGCGGTTCAATTGATGAAATAACTTGTTTAAGACGCTCGTCCGTTGATTTCCATTGTAGATAATATACGCACGAAAACGGCTCTGGCAAATCAATATCAAATAGATTTTTGAAAACTTCTTTAACATCATTATTATGTAATGATTCCATTGTATTGATAAATGCCTTGGTTATATTGTTTTCAAGATGCTCGCCATCTTTGTCAGTAGCGTTTGCGGCGTAGTTGATAAAAACATTTAGGTGCTTGTCTCGCAATCCCGAGTATTTCATTATTCTTTCTCCTTTCCCTCAACTCCGTTAGGATTTATCGCAAAGCCTCTATTATCTCATCCATTGCCGCGATGACTTCCTGCGCTTTGCTGACGTCTTCTTCTCTTTTTCTTTTGATCCGGCGGGCTTCCGCAAGGAGCGCTTCGACTCTTTCTTTAGAAACGCCAGACGCTTTTCCCGCGCCAGACGCCGAGCCCAGCAACATCACGAACGCACGCTGAAGCGCAACCATATCGTCAACGTATTCGATATCGCGGCGTTCGCCCCATTCAAAAACGACCTCGTCGCCGTCGGAATCATAGACGTTGCCGATCTTTATCTCCTCCGGATTCTCATCGCCCAGATGATACGCCTCTTTCAGTGCGGAAAACAGTTCTGCGCTTTTCTTCTCATATTCCGCGAGCTTTTCCTCCGCGTGTTTGAACTCAAGCATTTGGATACCCCCTCCACAAATCAATATGCGGTTACAAGTTTTTTGAAATCGTCGTAGGTCATATCCATATACTTATCAAGCCGCTTGAAATACTCTTCGGCGGACAGTGACGGAGCTTCCGCGTTTTCGGGATTGTCTTTGTCTCTTATTCCAAACACTTCTTTATTCAGGCTTTTGCTGCCGAAATGGGTTACGTTTATGTATTCGGGCTGTCTTACCACAAACGCTTCGCTATCCCCGCAGGAAACACGAAGAACAATATATGGTATTCCCTTATCCTCTCTCGGTATATCCCGAAAAACCGTTTTGCCGAAAAGCGCGAACGAAACCGCATCCGCAATGTCTTCACTTATTCCGGCGCTTTTCTCCGCAGTATTGATTCTTATTCTCTCCTCTTTAGGTTCTCCGTTGATGAGATAACTAACGTAACCCTCAATAAACATAATTGCTGCTCCTTTCTGATTTAGAAAATACGGTTAATTCATGTGTCGTTGCTTTTACTGCTCGATCAGATCGTAAAACTTAAACTGCGAATGTTTCAGCCTGTTTTCCGCCCATTTCATAACGAAGTTGCGGTCACCGTTGATGGTTTCGGAAAACGCCGGTATGCGTGTGCGCTTCGCCGCCTCCGTTATGTAGTATTGGATCTTATACTTCTTCGCCATAGTGATTGCCCCTTTCGGTGATTGTGATTATATAATAACACGTACAAAGTCCCAAAAACAGGACAACTGACAACAATCCGAAACTTTGTTGATATTATGATTATACCACATAACGCTATCGTGTCAATATGTTTACATATCGTTTCAATAAATCAAAAAGCCATCCGTTGCCGGATGGCTTTGTTTATGTGCGCGCGAACTTATTATTCCTTTATCGTGCCGTCGGGGTTGAAGAGCGGGAGGACTTCCAGATACTTGATGTCCGTGCGCGCGGCGGCTTCGCCTTCGGCGAGGATCGTCAGGCGGCCGCAGATATTGCCGCCCGCCTTTTCGACGAGCTGCTCGACCGCGTAGAGCGATTCGCCGGTGGAGACGACGTCGTCCACTATGAGAATGCGCTTGCCGCGCATCAGGTCGGCGTCCGCTTTGTCAAGATAAAGGTGCTGCTCGCGGTCGGTGGTGATGGAACGCACCGAGACCTCGAAAACCTCCTGCATATAGAGCTTCGTCGCCTTGCGGGCGAGCATATATTTGGCGTCGCCGTGCTGACGCGCCATCTCGTGCGCGAGCGGAATGCCCTTCGCCTCCGCCGTAATGATGTAATCGTATTCCGGCGCCTTTTTCAGCAGCTCCCGGGCGCAGGCGACGGTCAGCTCCTGGTCACCGAAGATAACGAATCCCGCGATATATAAATCGTCGGTCACTCTGCAAATCGGAAGCGCACGCTCAAGCCCCGCAATTTTCATTTTGTAATGCATACTGACAACTCCTTTTTCGTTATAAAAGAGACCTCTATTATGATAATACTTTTTTGCGAAAAGGTCAACCGTAATCCGCAAAAACCGCGCGCGGATTTCATTTTTTCGCGGCGCGGGCGCGGGAGCTTTGCGCGAGCAAAACGAAAGCCGTCCTAACTGCGGACGGCTTTGACGTTATTGCTTTTATTCTGCCGGCATTCGCTTACGCGAGCTTGTTGCCGCAGTTGTTGCAGAAGGCGGCGTTCGCGTCGACCCGCGCGCCGCAGGCGGTGCAGAAGTTCGACGCCGTCTGACGCTGAACGGGCGCCTGCTGAACGGGCTGCTGCACCGGAGGTATCGGAGCGGCGGGAGCGGCGTAGCCGTTGTTCTGCTGCGCGTAGGGGTTCTGCTGATACTGCTGACCGTAAGGCTGCTGCGGTCCGTACTGCTGACCATAGGGCTGCTGCGGACCGTAGGGCTGACCGTAAGGCTGCTGAGGGCCGTAGCCGTAGTTGTTCCGCGGGCCGTACTGCTGACCGTAAACGGGCTTCGCGGTGCTCTCAAGCTTGAAGTAATAGTAGCAGATGGAAAGCGGGATGGTCAGACCAATAATCGCCCTCAGGATGAAGGATATAATGCTCAGCGCACCGCTGCCGATACCGGTCACCGCCGTGTAAATCGTATTGAAAAGTCCAAGATATATAAAGTAAAGCACGGAGCCGACACGCGCGGCGTTAAGTCCGCTGCCGTAGGCGTGTCTGTTGCCGTAAACGATGCCGAGGAAAATAAGCGGCAGCAGCGTCAGGACAACGTCGAGGAACAATTCGAACACGAACCCGTACCCCACGAGGATTTTTACAAAATAGAACGCGGTATAGAGGAACATTATCACCCAGCCGGAGACGGAATAAGTCAGAGCGTTGTGTACCTGTTTTCCGGAATCCATATTCGTAAAATATGACCCGAGCGCAAAAGACGGAATCGCGAACACGAAAAACTCTCCTACCAACACCGCGAAGGTGAGGACAATGGGCAATGCGTCCATTTCAAATACTCCGTCGATAATGTACAATATTACTGTTATGACAAAAACTATAGTCATCGCCGCGCCGAGGAGAAAGTGCAGTGCCGCTAACGGCATTATTTGCTTTTTTGCTTGCATAAATTTTACCTCCGATTAGTAAGTTTCGCCTCGATGATATGATAATCATACAATAGGAGCGTGTTTTTGTCAACATAATTATTGCCGCGGCCGAGGATATGCAAAAAAATCTCAATTTGCGGTTGAAAAATCCGCAAAGCTGTGATAGAATAGTCCTGTTCGGCAAACACGCCGGCTCATGTGAACATCCGCGGGATTAGTACATCGGTAGTACAGGGCCTTCCCAAGGCTCGGAGGTGGGTTCGACTCCCATATCCCGCTCCAGCAAAAAAGCACGCGAGAGCGTGCTTTTTTGCAATGAAATAAATCCCTTTGGGATTTGTGAAATATGCCTGCGGCATATGAAATAGCTTGCACTGTGAAATACGCTGCGGCGTATCGGGATTTATTTTATTTCACATTGTGCCTCTTGGCACAATATTTCATAATCCGATGGATTATTTCACATTGCGCAGCAATATATCATTTCGAACGCGAGTAGCTTCATTTCTCATATCAAAAGACGCCTCCGCGAGGAGGCGTCTTTCTTTGTTTTTGTGAAGAAATGATTACTTCAGTTCGACGGTGGCGCCGGCTTCTTCGAGCTTCGCCTTCATCGAGTTGGCTTCGTCGACGGAAACGCCGGTCTTGACGGCCTTGGGGGCTCCGTCAACGAGTTCCTTGGACTCCTTGAGTCCGAGGCCGGTCAGATCCTTGACGGCCTTGATGACGTCCATCTTTCTCTCGCCGACTCCGGCAAGGATAACGTCATAGTCGCTCTTCTCTTCGGCAGCCGGGGCAGCCGCAGCGCCGGCAGCGGGGGCGGCCGCGACCGCGACGGGGGCGGCGGCGGAAACGCCGAACTCTTCCTCAAGAGCCTTAACGAGCTCAGCGAGCTCCATAACGGTCAATGCTTTGACGTCTTCGATAAGCTGTTCAACTTTTGTTGCCATTTGAAATTACCTCCAAATAAATTGTGAATGATTCTTGCGCAATTGATTACGCAGACTGTTTTTCCTTCTGCTCCTTTATTGCGTTCAACGCAACGGCGAGCCCGCGGATGTTTCCGTTGAGCACTGTAACGAGTCCGGAGATCGGAGCGTTCAGGCCGC
>JAFTEJ010000135.1 GCA_017453725.1 Clostridia bacterium
CTCGGCGTCATATCCGTCGCCGCGTTTATCGCGATGATTTCCGGCAGGAAGATTTCTCTTCTGCAGCGCAGTATGCTTCAGGACAGCATTTCGGCGCACCAGATCGGCGGCATCGTCAAGATGACGAGCTTCATCTTCAAGGCGGCGCTGATATTCGAGGTTTCCGGCGCTCTGGTGCTGCTCCCGAGCTTCTGCTCACAATACGGAGCCGCCGGTATATGGATGTCCTTCTTCCACTCGATCTCCGCGTTCTGCAACGCCGGATTCGATATTATGGGCGCAAGGACCGGCGCGTTTTCGTCTATGACTTCGTTCGCCGACAACGCCGGGGTGATCATCCCGCTTTCGCTGCTGATAATAATCGGCGGCATAGGCTTCCTGACCTGGGACGATATTTATACGCACAAGCTGCATTTCAAGATGTATCGAACGCAGACGAAGGTCGTTCTCGTCACCTCGGCGTTTCTGATACTCATCCCCGCTTTGCTGTTTTTCTTCGGCGAATACGCCGGGGCGCCATTCGGCGAACGCGTTTCACTTTCGCTGTTTCAGGCGGTAACGCCGAGGACCGCCGGCTTCAATACCGCTGATCTCTCCGCGCTTTCGGGCGCCGGGCAAATGCTGATGATCTTTCTGATGATAATCGGCGGCTCGCCCGGCTCTACGGCGGGCGGCATGAAAACAACCACGCTAGCCGTGCTGTTCTCGAGCTCGTTTTCTGTCTTCCGCAGGAAAAAGAGCCCGCATATGTTCGGCAGACGCGTTGAGGACAGCACCGTCAAAACCGCCGCCGCGCTGCTGATAATGTATCTCTTCCTCGCGCTGACCGGAGCCGCCGTGATAAGCGTTACGGAAAGTTTGCCGCTCGGCACCTGCATTTTCGAAACCGCGTCCGCCATCGGCACCGTCGGGCTTACGCTCGGGATAACGCCTTCGCTCGGATTCGCTTCGCACTTTATACTGATACTGCTGATGTTCTTCGGGCGCGTGGGCGGATTGACGCTTATGTACGCCGCGATAACCGGCAAGGGCGCCGACGTATCGCAGCTTCCGATAGGAAAAATCAGCGTCGGCTGATTTGTTGATAAGGAGATGTAATTATGAAATCCATTCTTTTGATAGGACTCGATAATTTCGGCTATCTGATTGCCAAGCGCCTTCGCGAGCTCGGTCACGAGGTGATGGCGGTCGACCGCAAAGAGGAGCGCGTGAACGCCGTTCTTCCCTATGTCACCGACGCTCAGATAGGCGACGCCACAAACGAGATGTTCCTCGAATCGCTCGGCGTCAACAACTTCGACGTTTGCATCGTCACCATCGACGACGATTTCCAGAGCTCGCTCGAAACGACTTCCCTGCTGAAGGAGCTCGGAGCAAAGCTTGTCGTTTCACGCGCCAACAGAGAGGTACAGGCCAAGTTCCTGCTTCGAAACGGCGCGGACGAAATAATCAACCCCGAAAAGCAGATCGCCGAATGGGCGGCGATCCGCTACTCCTCGGACCATATCCTCGACTATATCCGCCTCGACGACGGTCACGCCATATACGAGGTAACCGTCCCGAAGGACTGGGTCGGAAAAACCGTCGGTCAGATCGACATTCGCAAGAAGTACGGGATCAACATCCTCGCGGTCAAGGATAACGGGGATATGAACCTTTCCGTCACGCCCGATACGATGCTCAACGAGCGCAAAACAATGCTCGTTCTCGGCGACCGAAGGGCGCTGCAGAAATACTTCAAGATCTGAGCCGTAATCCGTTCATAGCAACACAAAAACAATTATGAGGTGCGTTCGGTAATGAATCGCAAAATGGTATTCAATACCCTCGGCAGAATGTCGCTCGTCTGCGCGGCGTGTCTTCTGCTCCCCGCCGCGGTTTCGCTTATCTACGGCGAGTATGAGTCTGTGCGGGCGTTCGCCGTCGTTTCGGCCGGCGCCGCGGCGCTCGGCTTTCTGCTGGTACTGATATTCAAATCGAAAAATCACGTCATATACGCTAAAGAGGGCTTCGCGATCGCAGCGCTCAGCTGGATAGGGATTTCCGCCATCGGCGCCGTCCCCTTCGTTATCAGCGGCGCGATACCCAACTACGTCAACGCGTTTTTTGAGACTGTCAGCGGTTTCACGACGACAGGCGCGTCCATACTCGAGGACGTTGAAACGCTTTCTCACGGCATGCATTTCTGGCGAAGCTTCACCCACTGGCTCGGCGGTATGGGCGTTATCGTGCTCGTTATGGCGGTCGTGCGCAACGTCTCCGACCGCTCGATACACCTTATGCGCGCGGAAATGCCCGGCCCCGTCATCGGCAAGCTGGTCCCGAAGGCGCGTGATACCGCGAAAATACTCTATTACATATACATCGCGCTCACGCTCTCCGAGGTCGCGTTCCTCTGGGCGGGCGATATGAATCTGTTCGAAGCGTTCGTTCACTCCTTCGGCACCGCCGGCACAGGCGGCTTCAGCATCAAAAACGCGTCAATTGGCGCTTACAGTACCTATTCTCAGATCGTTATAACGGTATTTATGCTGATGTTCGGCTTGAACTTCAACCTCTATTACCTGATGCTTATGCGCAAGTTCCGCGCGGTTATGAAGAGCTCCGAGATGCGGCTTTATCTCTCGCTGTTCGTTATCAGCACGGTCATAATCACCTGGAACGTCAGCTCGATGTACGACACCTTAGGCGAGGCGCTCAAGGATTCCGCCTTCTCCGTTTCTTCGATCATCACTACGACGGGCTACGCAACCGCGGATATGAACGCCTGGCCGTCGCTCTCGAAGGGCATACTGCTCGTGCTTATGTGCATCGGAAGCTGTGCCGGCTCGACCGCGGGCGGATTGAAGGTCTCGCGAATCATATTGATTTTCAAGCAGATAACACGCGAGGTCAGGCATATGCTTCACCCGCGCTCGGTGAACGCGGTGAAATTCGAGGAAAAGGACGTCGACGAGGCGACACAGAAGAGCGTGGCGATTTATCTCGCGTTCTACCTGCTGTGTCTTGTGACGGCGTTCCTGCTTATCTCCTGGGAGCGCTTCGGATTTGAAACGAATCTCACGGCGACTATCTCCTGCTTCAATAACATCGGCCCCTTCTTCGGAACGCAGTCCTGCTACGCGAACTACTCGGCGTTTTCGAAGATAGTCCTGTCGGTTATGATGATGCTCGGCAGACTGGAAATATTCCCGCTGATTATCGGGCTTTCGCCCGCGACATGGAAGAAATAAAAACGCTATATACGACAAAACGCCCTCGGAAAACCCGAGGGCGTTATTCTATATACTCACTTATTTTTTGCGGTTTCTGCGACCGCGAGGGCGTCGCAGCGTTCGTTTTCCGGATGGCCGTTGTGACCGCGGATCCAGACGAATGTCACGTTATGTGTTTCCAGCAGCGGCAGCAGCTTTTCCCAGAGGTCGACGTTCAGGGCGGGCTTGCCGTCCGCCTTGCGCCAGTTTTTCGCTTTCCAGGCGTATACCCAGCGCTTTTCGACGGCGTTGACGACGTATTGAGAATCGGTCGTGAGCGTGACGTTACACGGCTTTTTCAGCGCGGAAAGCGCCTCTATGACCGCGGTCAGCTCCATACGGTTGTTCGTTGTTTCTCTTTCTCCTCCGGAAAGCTCCTTTTCCCTGCCGCCGAAGCGCAGTACCGCGCCCCAGCCTCCAGCGCCGGGATTTCCGGAGCACGCGCCGTCGGTGAATATCTCAACCTGCGGAAGCGTCATTTCCATAGGTGAAGTCTTCCCGCGTCATGCTCGCTTTTCATCAGTATCACCGCAAGCGGCAGCATGAACACGCCTATAACGCCGAACAGCTTAAGACCGAGATAAAGCGCGAGCAGCGCGACGACCGGATGTATTCCAACCTGCTTGCCGATAAGCTTGGGCTCGATGAGGTTCCTAACAAATGTCAGCACAACGTAAGCGGCAATCAGCGCGATTCCGAACCAGACGTCGCCTCCGATAATGCTGATTATCGACCACGGTATAAATACTATGCCCAGTCCGAGCACGGGCAGCAGATCGATAAGCGCGATGATGAACGAAAGCAGCGCGGCATGCTCAACTTTCAGCACGATAAACAGCACAAGCATAGCGACGAAATAGAATGCGAATATAAGCGCATAGGTCTTGGTGTAGCTCCATACCGTCGTTTTCATAAACGACTTTATGTTGAGCATTGTCTTCTGATGGCGCGGCGAAAGCTGGCGCATCACGAAAGCCCTTATCCGCACGTAGTCGGCGCTGATCAGCACCGTCGCGACGACCATTATGAAGAATCCGAAAAGGAACGAGGACGCGTTCGAGACTATTCCCGAAACAATGTTCTGCACGTCCAGCTTTTCGGAAAGCGAGGACGTCATGTTGGAAACGAGCTTATTAAAGTCAAACGCGTTACGCAGCGCGGCGGGAAGGCCTATCCTGTCGAGGAATCCCTCGTAAGAAGCGATTATCTTCTCCCACTTTTCCGGCAGACTCTTCAAGAGGCTGCTGACGTCCTTTACAAGATCGGTAGCCTCGCTCAGAACGACGGTGATAAGAAAATAAAAGAGCAGCACTATAAGCCCTATCGCGAGGATCACTATTATCGGACCGCCTATTTTGCGCGGTATTTTCAGCTTTCGCTCGCAGAAATTAACGAGCGGGTTCGTGACAAGCACGATTAGCAGCGCGACGATGAACGGCATAAACAGTCCCGGCAGATAGCGCAGCCCGAAGTATGCGAGCACGACGCAGACCGCAATAAAGGCAATATTGATCAGAAACTTAACTTTACGGTTTTCCGCCAAAGACGTCATACGCACACTTCCTTTCTTTTGCATATTATACACTCCCGCGAGAGTAATTACAACAGTAAAATATCAAATTATGTCTATTTTTATAAATATATCAATACTCACTCCCTTCGCCCTATTCCGGGATAAGCGTGATGTCGGCGAAGTTTTCCGGCACATCTCCCACTATGACCGTTTCCGCAAGATTAAACGAGCAGGTCGACTGCGCGTCGACGCGGTAAGTAGCGGCGAGCATCGTGAAGCTGACGACGACCTTCATTGTTATCCTGTGCAGAGTCTGGTTGATGCCGGCTGATATAAACTCGCTCGAAAAATCGACGTCCACCGTACCGACCGAATCAAGCTTTACGGAAACGGAGATTCCCTTGCCGGCGAACAGTTCGCCGACGAGGCTGCCGAGCGAAACTTTCACGCTCGACGCGGGGTGCTCGCCGAGCGCGTCCGCGACCGCGTCTCCGACTGCGAGCCGAAGCGCGTTCAGCTTCGCCGCGTCGGCGTGGAGTGACACGACCTTGCCGCCGGAGTATGCGATCGAAACAACGTCGCCGTAAACAGGCTTTTGCTCCGCAAAAACACGAACGACACCGCGTGTTACAGCGTCCGCGCCGAGCCGTCTCCCTTCCATTTCGGCAAGCTCGGCTATGTAAGGGCGCAGCTTTGAGCGAAGCATAAGCAGCGCGCCTATGATCAAAACAATAGTTATTAAGATATTTATATTTACGCGTCTGCGGCGTTTTCTCATCATATCGCCTCCCCGCTTCATTCTATGAGGCGAAAAGCGGCTTGTTTCCGAATAATCAGCGCGCGATCGCGGGAAAAATAGGCTCGGGAGGAATCAATAATGCTCATTTCTTTCATACGCACGATAACGATATACGCGCTGCTGATGCTCGCCATGCGGCTTATGGGCAAGCGTCAGCTCGGAGACCTTCAGCCGGGCGAGCTGATAATTACCATAATCATTTCCGACCTCGCAGCGATTCCCATAACCGACACCGGCATACCGCTTTTGCAGGGGCTCATACCGCTGATAACGCTCGTCATATGCGAGCTCACGGTTTCGGCAATAAGCTTGCGCTCAATGGGGTTCCGACGCCGCGCGCTCGGTTCGCCGATAGTCGTCATCGACAACGGAACTGTCGTTCAGCAGAACCTCCTCCGTCTGCGTTTCACGCTCGACGACCTGCTCGGCGAGGTGCGCGGCTGCGGGTGCGCCTCTTTTGCCGACGTCGCGTTCGCGATAGTCGAGACCGACGGAAGCTTCAGCGTTATCGCCGCCGATCCATCCGCGCCGCCGCCGGAAACGCTGCCCCGAATGGTGGTCTGCGACGGCAAAATCGATAAGAACGAGCTTTCCTCCGCAGGTATAAACGAAGACGCGCTGCTCGAGGCGATTAATGCGAAAAGGCTCACGCTGAAAAACGTATTCTACTGCTTCTGCCTCGCCGATAACGAGTTCGAGATCGTCGGGAAGGAGCGCGGATGAAAAGAATAGCCGTCGCCGTGCCGCTGCTGCTGGCGTTCATAACAGGCGCGAGCCTCTCCTGCCTGTTCTTTCTGCGCGATACCGAGTCCGAAGCGGGAGCGTTCATAGCCGAGGTCGAAACGGCGGCAATGAGCGAGGATTACGATGCGTGCCGCAGGACACTCGACGAGTTCGGGGTGTTCTGGGATGAGCGCGAGAGGTATTATCTGCTCTTCGTCCGGCACGAGGAAATGCACGACATAAAAATCGGCATCGAGCAAATGAAGGGATTTGCTCAATGCCGGGACAAAAGCGGTATTATAGGCGAGCTGCGAATGCTGAAGGCGATGCTGAGTCACATTACCGAAAGCGAAACGCCGCTGCTCAAAAATATACTGTGATCATTTGATAAGCTTGACAAGCGAAATATAGACGTCGTGAGGATTCTTCAGAAAATTGCGTTTCATATCCTCGGCGGCCATCTCGTCCCCCGCTTCGAGCTTTACGTTGAAAAGCTCGCGCTCGTCGAAAATAAAGCGCATACGGACGAAGCACCCGAGCTCGTGCGGCTCCACGGTGCAGACGGCCCTGCCGCCGCTCCTGGCGGCGAGCACGGCGGCGTACACCTTCTCGCAAACGGCGAGCGGGAGCGAGCCTCCGAGCAGCCGGTCGGCGTTTTTGCCGTCGTCCGTGATGTAGTATACGATCCTGCCGTCCTCGGTCTCTCTGCGGACGTGTCCGTTTTCGCTCAGGTCGTTTATCGCTATCGCGAAATCAAAGTAGTTGACGTAGCCGTCCGCGAGCATTCCGTCGGTAAGATCCGACATCGCTATAGGGTTATCAAGTTCGTTAAGGACGCGGCAAATCAATATTTTCACGTCATTGATATTGCTTAATCCGCCGGGTTCCACTCTCATAATTATCACCACCGTTATTTTAACAAATCGCAGCCGATATGTCAACCGCGTCGGCATAAGTTTCGCAAAATAAGGCAAAAATATCTTTGCGCGGTCATATTACCCGCTCCCGCGAAATATCATTTACCAAAAAGGTGATAATTATGCTGATCAATGTGCCGGAAAACGAGCTGAAGCTCTACGAAGAGATCGAGGAAGCAAAAAGCGAGCTGGCGCGGCTTTATTGCCGTTTCGACTACGAAAACGATCCGGACAGGATGGACGAGATCATCTTCCTGCTCTGCGCAGCGGAAAGCAAATACAGCGCGTTGATGGACAAAGCACGCCGCAAGGCGAGCTGAACCGGAAAGGACATAATATGAACACAATCTGGACGATAGCAGGCGCGGCGGCGCTTTTTACGCTGTCGTTTTTCCTCACAGCGGCGGACGGTTCGAAAAAGCGGCGGTTTTTCGCCGGCGGGCTGGGAGGGCTTTCCCTGCTCTGCGCGTTTAATCTCACCGCCGGGCTGACGGGCATTTCCGTCGGGCTGAACGCCGTAAGCCTTTCGGCGTCGTTTTTGCTCGGCGCCCCCGGCGCCTTCGCTGTCGTCGCCGCGGGGATACTGCTGTAATCAATAATCACAAAAAGCCTACAAACTTTTTTAATCAAGTTTGTAGGCTTTTTCAGTGGTGACCCATCGGAGATTCGAACTCCGGACACCTTGATTAAAAGTCAAGTGCTCTGCCAACTGAGCTAATGGGTCAAAACTCACACCACGATAGTATAGCAACAGACGAACGGTTTGTCAAGCATTTTTTGTCGTATATCGACACAAAATTGCGTCGTATATCGACCGCAAAACGCCCGGCAAACCATTCGTCGCTGTTTAGGTTTATAAAACTCCTTTTAACCCGTCTTCGAGCTGCTCTCAGATGTTGCGGACGAGCTCGACCCGTCGCCTCCGGAGGAACTGCTCTCTATGACAACTTCTCCGGACACCGATTCCTCCGGAACAGAGCCTTCACCGCCGGTAGCTTCCTCGGATGAACTCGCTTCAGGATCGGTTTCCTCCTCCGGCTCGGGAGCCTCATAAGGCTTGGTGCCCTTCTTGTACCAGCCGCCGCCGGACGCGTACACGCCGGACGGCGCCTTCGGGAAGCTCTTGGCGGGAAGCCCCTCGTGGATCGCTTCCATAACCTTCTTCCATATCGTTACCGACGGGTTCGTCTTGAACCCCTTGACGGTCGTGGGCGAATCGAATCCGGTCCACGCCGCGGCGACATAGTAAGGCGTATAACCGACAAACCAACGGTCGCAGTCGTCGTTTGACGTTCCGGTCTTGCCTCCGATTTCAAACCCCTTGAATCGCGCCGGCGTACCCGTGCCGGTCGAAACGACCGTCTGCAAGAGCTTATTCATAATAAACGCGGTATCTTCGCTCAACGCCTGAGTGATATTGGGACGCTTCTCGAGAATCACGTTTCCGGACGAGTCGACAACCTTTTCGTAGAAATAAGGATCCGCGTGCATTCCGCCGCTGCCGAAAATCGTGTATCCCGCGCAGAGCTCGAGGACGGAGATGCCGTTCGTAAGCTGCCCGAGCGCAAGCGGCGCAAGCGCGATGTCGGAAAGAGTTTTGCCGTCCCGCTTCTCCGAATCAATGATGCTCGATATGTGAAGCTTTGTTTTCAGAAACTCGTAGGAAACCGAGGTCGTGACGTAATCCTGCATCACCCTGACCGCGATAGTGTTCAGCGAAAGCGCAAGTCCGCGCTGCACCGTTACCATCTCGCCGGATGGCGTTCCGCTCTGGTTTTTCGGCCACTTGCCGTCAACCGGAGAATCCTCGATTTCAAGATTCCAGACAATATCCTTTGAATACTCAAATGCGGGTCCGTAAACACTCAGAGGCTTTATTGACGAGCCCGGCGGACGCAGTGACTGCGTAGCGCGGTTGAGAACGCGGTTGCCGGTCTTCTCCCTGCCCCCTATTATTCCCCGAACCGCGCCGGTATAGTCCATGACCACCATCGCGGATTCGATGTTTTCGCCGTATTTATTCGTCGCGTTGTTGAATTCGGTCTCGGCGTACTTCTGTTCCATTATATCCTGAATATCCTTATCCATCGTGCAGTAGATACTCAGTCCGCCGGTGTAAACGATATTCTGCGCGTGGCTCTTTTCGTAGCCGTACTGCTCCATCAGATCCTTCGCGACTTCCTCTATGACCTGATCGGTGAAATAGCTCTGTATAAACTCCGGCTGATCGATGTTCTTGCGCGGAAGGACCTCGAGCTCGGCAAGCTCCGCCTTCGCTTCCGCGTGCTGCTGCGCAGTTATATAACCCTGCTGGAGCATCTGGTCGAGGACGACGACGGCGCGATCGCGGTTATTCTGAATGTTGAGCTGCGGGTTATACTTTGTAGGAGCACGCGTTATGCCGGCTATGCTCGCGCATTCGGCAAGCGTGAGCTCCGAAACATCCTTGTCAAAATAGGAATTTGCGGCGACCTGAACTCCTGTATAGGTGCTGCCGAGGTTGATTCTGTTAAGATAAACCTCCAAGATTGTCTCTTTTGAATACTTCTTCTCAAGATACGTAGCCCTGACGATCTCCATTATTTTACGCTTTATGGAAACTTCGTTGTCTCCCGTCAGGTTTTTTATAAGCTGTTGGTCTATAGTCGAACCGCCGTAACGGCTGTCTGTGCCCGTAAATGTATTGAGTATCGCGCCGAAGGTGCGCTTCCAGTCAACGCCGCCGTGCTCCCAGAAGCGCTGGTCTTCGATTGCGATAAAGGCGTTGATAAGGTTATCCGGTATGTTTTCAAGGTCGACCCATATGCAGTTTTCGTTGAGATAAAGCTTTTCTTCAACGACTGCCTCGCCGGTTTCGTTATCCGTGTAGTAAATCGTCGAGGTATACGAAAGGCTGAGATTATTGAGGTCTATGCCTATATCGGGATTTATGAACTGCGTAATGTAAATCAGAACGGTAAGCGCGGTGAAGACACCGGTGAAAAAGCACACCAAAATAAACGTACCAACAGTCCTGCCTATCCATTTGACGACCTTACCGGGCTTTGTTTCACGGAAGGAACGCCACCATTTGCGCAGCTTTGAGAACGGCCTGTCAATTACCTTGAAAAAGGCCTTGATCTTATTCCAGATGTTATTTAAGACTTGCTTCATTCGGGACAAGACCCCCTTTTACTGTTAATATTATAACACGACACGGCCGCAATTGAAAGAATTTTTTTCACTATGACTATTTTGCGGTATTCTGAGCAAAATAAGCACAGACCACATCTTCGGGTCAAAATTATTTTTTAGGCAGATTGTAAACCATATGACTTGGATTTGTAAACCGGAGGTGCCGCTGTGAAAAGACGGCTGATAGCAGCTTCGATCCTCGCGATTTCGTCGGTTTTGACGATTACAATACCTCAACTCGCGGCGCGGACGACACCGCTTCCGGAAACGTCTGCATCGGATCACTCCTCCGCCGCGGGGTACGTCCTGCGCGAATACGACGGCGCGATAGGCGTCTTCAAAGCCGGCGTCAGCGAGCCGATAACCGTTATAGACGTCGACACGCGCACGCTGCCGGAAAAAGACAGAGCCGCGCTTATTAGCGGCATCTACGCCGCGGACGACGACGAACTCAGTCGGCGCATAGAAGATTTCTCATCTTAGCGCGGACTTGCACAGAAAAAGGAATGCCCGCATATAATTCTCACGGGAGTGATGGTTATATGTTATACGGCATATTGCTTTTGGTGATAAACGCCGCCTTTTTCGCACTCGAGGTGGGAGTGACCGGCTTATTCCCAAAGCCGCTCTCGCAAAAGCAGGAAAAGGATGCGCTTGAGCGAATGAAAAACGGAGACGTTTCCGCCAGAGACGAACTTATCGAACACAACCTCAGACTTGTTGCGCACATTGTCAAGAAATACCATTCCGATACAAAGGACCAGGACGATCTTATCTCCATCGGGACAATCGGCCTTATCAAAGCTATCGGCACCTTCAAAACGGACAAGGGCATCAATCTTTCTACATACGCCGCGAGATGCATCGAAAACGAGATACTTATGTTTTTCCGCGGTCAGAAAAAGAACTCCGAGGTTTTCATAGACGATCCGATAGACACCGACAAGGACGGAAACGCGATCCGTCTGCTCGACGTGATTTGCAGCGAGGAGGATACCTTCGAAAACATATCGCGGATGATGGAAAACGAAAAGCTGCGGCGATGTGTTTCGGAAGGATTGAACAGCCGCGAGCGCCGTATCGTCGTCATGCGGTACGGACTCGACAACCGTCGTCCGCGGACGCAGCGCGAGGTCGCCGGTCTGCTGAATATATCGCGCTCATACGTTTCCCGCATTGAAAAGCGGGCGCTTCAAAAGCTGCGTTTGCTGCTCGAAAGCAACGGCGTCAGTTGACGAGCTTGACCGCTCCCCCGCCGAGCTGTTTTTTCAGCTCCTCGAACAGCACGCTGTTGAACTGCACAAAGACGCTGCGGGGAGCGCATTTCAGCGCCTTCTCGTCTTCGAAATAGAAGTAAACGGGCGTTTCGCCCTCAAATACGGCGAGGAGCTTCATTGCCCGTTCGAATTCCCGCGACGACTTCGAAGGCACCTTCAGGTAGAGTCCGCTCCGCACATTTCCGCGCGGCGTCTCCTCCTTTTCGGGCTCATTATACCGGACGCGCGAAACCGCGGCCTTATCGGTCAACAGCGACGCCTCGTTCGCGACAAGCTTCGCCGCCTCCTCTTCGTGGACGCTCACCCTGCCGCGAATGAAAAGCGGCGTTTCATCCGACAGGCGATTCGATATCTTTTCGTATACGTTCGGGAAAAGCAGACACTCGATTTGTCCGCTCATATCCTCAAGCGTTACGAACGCCATAAGCTGCCCGTTTCTGGTGGCTTTTTTCTTTATTTCCGCCGCGATCCCCGCGACCGAAATCACGTCGCCGTCGTTTATGCCACCGTATTCCTCGGAGGCTTCGGCGAGGACGCGGGCTATATCTATGCAGTCGCGGCGTTTGACGTCCGCCTCGTATCCGCTCATCGGGTGACCGGAAACGTACAGCCCGAGAGTTTCTTTTTCCATACGCAAAAGGTCGGAAACCGGATATTCGCCGACGTTTTCAAGACGCGGGTCGGAAAGATCGTCCCGGCGCTCGATATAGCCGAAAAGCGAGGTCTGCCCCTCGAGATTACGGTTTTTCGACGAGGATACCTGCGACATATACGCCTCGTAGCTCATCAGCATCTGCCTGCGGGTCACTCCGAGCCCGTCGAACGCACCGGACTTTATCAGGCTTTCGACGGCGCGCTTGTTGGAGTCGAACTTCGACGTGCGCCTGATGAAATCGAACACCGACTTGTATTTCCCGTTCGCTTCTCTTTCGCGCACGCAGTCGTTGAGATACTTTAGACCTACTCCCTTTATGGTAAGCAGCCCGACGCGTATCCCGCCGTCTCCCGCAACGAAGCTTTCGCTGCTTTCGTTTATGCTCGGCGGCAGTATCTTTATATTCACGCGCCTGCACTCGTTGATGTATTCGGCGATCTTGTCCGCGCTGCCCATAACGCTGGTCAGAAGCGCCGCCATATATTCGCTCGGATAAAGCGCTTTCAGGTAGGCGGTCTGGTACGCGACGATTGCGTATGCGGCGGCGTGGGATTTGTTGAAGGCATACGACGCGAAGGACATCATATCGTCGAATATGCGGTTCGCGGTCGCTTCGTCGACGCCGCGCTTAAGACAGCCGTCGATAGCAGGACCGTCATCATCCGCGGGCTTTCCGTAAATAAAGTAACGGCGCTCCTTTTTCATCACGTCCGCTTTCTTTTTGCCCATCGCGCGGCGGACGACGTCCGCTCTGCCGAGCGAGTAGCCGGCGAGCTCGCGGACGATCTGCATAACCTGCTCCTGGTATATAACGCAGCCGCTCGTTACCTTCAGGATACTCTCGAGCAGCGGATGGTCGTACTTTATCCTTTCAGGGTGCGCGCGGTATTCGAGGTACTTCGGGATCGACTCCATAGGCCCGGGTCGGTAAAGCGAAATAGCGGCTATGATGTCCTCAAGATGCTCCGGCTTCAGCGATGAAAGCAGGTTGCGCATTCCGGCGGACTCAAGCTGGAAAACTCCCTCGGTGTGCCCCTTTGAAAGCATATCGTAAACGCGCTTTTCCTCGTGGGATATTTCGTTGATGTCAAATCCGGGCTTCTTGCGGCGTATCGCCTTGACGGCGTTGTCTATAACCGTAAGGTTGCGCAGTCCGAGGCAGTCGATTTTGAGCAGTCCGAGCTTCTCGAGCGTGCCCATCGGGTACTGCGTGACAACGGAATCGGAGTTTTTCATCAGCGGCACGTATTCCGTTACCTCGCCGCGTGTTATGACGACGCCGGCAGCGTGCGTGGAAGCGTGACGCGGCATTCCTTCGGCGCGCATGGCAAGGTCGATAAGCCGCTTCGTTTCCCCGCCCTCTTCGTACTTCTCGCGCAGTTCCCTGCTGCGCGCGAGCGCGGTCTTTAGATCGGTCATGAACGGAATCATCTTCGAAATGCGGTCGACGTCCGAATAGGGCATTCCGAGCACCCTGCCGACGTCGCGTATCGCCGCGCGCGCCGCCATGGTTCCGAAGGTGATTATCTGCGCGACATGGCTTTCGCCGTATTTCTCGGAGATGTAGTTTATTACACGCCCGCGCTTTTCGACGCAGAAATCGACGTCGAAGTCCGGCATCGAAACGCGCTCCGGGTTCAAAAAGCGCTCGAAAAGAAGTCCGTATTTTATCGGATCGATGCCGGTTATGCCGATGCAGTAAGCAACGAGGCTTCCCGCGCCGCTTCCCCTCCCCGGCCCGACGGGGATGTCGTGTGTTTTCGCATAGTGTATGAAGTCGTGGACGATAAGAATGTATTCGACATAGCCCATATCGGCGATGGTCTTTATTTCGTAATCAATGCGGTCGGTGATCTCTTTCGGCGGATTATCGCCGTAGCGCCTCATCATACCCTCATAGCTGAGGCGGCAGAGGCAGTCGTAAGGCGTTTCTCCGTTATCCGGCACAAAGTAAGGCAGCTTCGTTACGCCGAACTCGATCTCGACGTCGCAGCGTTCGGCAATCCTGACGGTGTTCTCTATTGCGTCCGCAAAGCCGCCTAACCGTTCGGCCATTTCGTCGCCGGACTTGAGATAGAACTCCTCGGTCGGGAATCCATACTTCTCCGGGTCGTCGAGCGTGCGGTTCATCTGAACGCACATAAGCACGCGCTGGAGCAGCGCGTCGTCCTTGACGATATAGTGCGCGTCGTTTGTCGCCGCCATCGGTATGCCGGTTTCTTCCGAAAGCTGCTTTATCAGCGGCAGAACGCGGTGTTCCTCCTCCATATCGTGATCCTGCACCTCGAGGAAGTAGTTGCCTTTTCCGAAAATATCAAGGTGCTTCAGCGCTGCTTGCTTCGCGCCGTCGTAGTCGCCGTAAAGCAGCTTCTGCGGCACTTCTCCGGCGATACATCCGGAAAGGCAGATGAGTCCGCCGCTGTACTTGCGAAGCGTTTCTTCATCCACTCGCGGCTTTACATAGAAGCCCTCGGTGAAGCCGACGGAAACGAGCTTCATAAGATTGCGGTAGCCTTCGTTGTTTTCACAAAGCAGTATAAGGTGGTTATAGTTAGAGTCGAAAGCGTGTTCCTTGTCAAAGCGGGTGCGCGGAGCGACGTAGACCTCACAGCCGATTATCGGCTTTATCCCCTGCTCCCTGCACTCCTTATAAAAATCGATCGCGCCGTACATTACGCCGTGATCGGTTATGGCGACCGCCGTCTGTCCCATTTCCTTCGCACGCGAAACAAGCTCCCTGATGCGGCACGCGCCGTCAAGGAGACTGTATTCGCTGTGAACGTGAAGGTGGACGAAATCGGTCATTCGGTATACTCCATTATCCTTCTCATTTTGTGGCTGACGCCCGACTTGGAAAGCGGTTTTTCGAGCATTTCTCCGAGCTCGCGCAGCGAGACCTCGGGGTTTTCCGCCCTCAACAACGCAAGCTCGCGCAGCTCCTGCGGGAAATGAGATTTCCCCTTTGTTTCGAGCGTTCTGCGTATTATTTCCGACTGCTCGACGCCGGCGTTTATGCTGCGCGAAATATTGAAGCTGTCGCAGTTATTGAGGCGGTTTATGCGGTTGCGGACATCCTTCATAACCTTGACCTCCATAAGCCGGAACGCGCTTGAAACAGCGCCCGTGTTATTCAGGAAATCCTCTATCTCCTCGCTCGACTTGAAATAGACTATGTTTTTGCCGCCGCGCTTGATACGCTTCGGCGAAAGCCCCAGGCTCGTCATAATATCCGCCGCGTCGTTCGATAGGTTGAAAAGCGGAGTGGAGATTTCAAGATGATAGCCGCTGTTGGGATCGGTGACGCTGCCGCCGGTAATATACGCGCCGCGAAGAAACGACTTGCGGCAGCATTGCGAAAAAACAATATCACTGTTAACGCGGGTAGAAACCTGGGTTTCGTCGTGACCGAAAAAGCTGAAGATACGCTCGGCGTCATCGCCGGAAATGATTATCTCAAGCTTTTCGGATGATATGCTCTGCGCCGCCTTCGGAGAAAGAGAAAAAAGCGCTTTACAGAGCTCGCGGAAGCGCCTGGCGACCGCTTCGCTTTCCGTCACGATGCGGATACGGCGTTCGCCGAATTCACGGCAGAAAAGCAGCATACCGTAGCATTCCGCCGTTATACAGCAGGTCTCGCCGAGCGGCAGTTCGGATAATTCCGTTTTTGTTTCTGATGAAAAAGACATATTCGCTCCGCTATTTGGTAATATCTCTGTGTATCGCCTCTGCGCCGATGTGGTCTGCAAGCGCCTGCGCAAAAGCGACGGAACGATGCCTGCCGCCGGTGCAGCCTATAGCAATGACGAGTTGGCTTTTCCCCTCCTCGGCGTAAAGCGGGAGAGCGAAATCAACGAATTCGGTTATCTTCGCGAGAAAGTCGTTTGACGACTGATGCGAAAAGATGAACTTTTTGACGGGCTCTTCGAGTCCGGTACTGTGTTTAAGCTCGTCTATATAAAACGGGTTCGGCAGACAGCGGACGTCGAAAACAAGATCCGCGTCGGTCGGAACGCCGAATTTGAAGCCGAAGGAGACGCAGGAAACAGCCATACCGGAGCTTTTCTCCGTCGAAAATAATGAAACGATGCGCTCGCGGAGCTGAGCCGGAGTGGAATTACTCGTGTCTATGATGTAATCCGCCATCGAGCGAAGCGGCGTCAGGAGCTTGCGTTCGCGTTCCGTCGCGGCGGCGACGTCCCCGCCGGTAGAGTGCGCCAGCGGATGCCTGCGGCGCGTTTCGCGGTAACGTCTGACAATAACGGGCGTAGAGGCTTCGAGAAACAGCACTTTATAGCCGATACCGCGCGCGGTCAGCTCGCGAAGCGCTGCGGAAAGCTCGACTCCTACGTTTTCGCCGTCGCGCGTATCGATAACGATCGCGACGTTCGATAGCTTGTCCCGCGACTGAGAAACGAGGTCGGCGAAAGTGGTCGCCAGACTCGCGGGAAGATTATCCACGCAGTAGTACTCCATATCCTCGAGTGCGTTTATCGCACGGGATTTCCCCGAGCCGGACATACCGGTAATAAAGACAGTGTTACCCATTTTGATCCTCCCCTACGAACCTGACTTCCGTTTCCAGCATGACGCCGGAATCCGACATAACCTTTTCTCTTACAATATCGATAAGACGCAAAATGTCACCCGTTGTCGCGCCGCCTTTGTTGACAATAAAACCGGCGTGTTTTTCGCTCACGCACGCGCCACCGACGGTCCTTCCCTTCAATCCGGCTTGGTCGATAAGAGCGGAAGCGTAGTAGCCGTCCGGGCGTTTGAAAACGCTGCCGGCGCTCGGGTAGTTAAGCGGCTGCTTATCGGCTCTGCGCGTCTTGATCTCCGCCATTTTAGACTCGATCGCGGCGCGGTCGCCTTTCTTAAAAGCGAATACCGCGGATGTTATTATTCGGTCGCCGTCGGTAAACGGGCTGCAGCGGTACCCGTACCCGTCAACTCCGCGAAGCGTTCCGGACGCGCCGTCCGGTTTGATATAGTCGACGCTGACGAGGACGTCCTTTATCTCCGAGCCGTAAGCGCCGGCGTTCATATAGATAGCGCCTCCGACAGAGCCGGGAATCCCGTAAAGCGCCTCCGCGCCGGAAAGCGAGTTTTCCGCCGCGAACGCGCACAAGCGGGTCAGATACGCTCCGGCACCGCAAATCACGTTTTCGCCGTCGGCGATCATTCCGTCCATACCCTCTCCGATTTTAATAACTACTCCCCTTATCCCCCTGTCGGAAACGAGCAGATTCGAGCCGTTGCCGAGGATAAACGGCGTTACGCCCTCATCGCGCAGGAAAGCGAGCGCTCCGCGCAGCTCCGCGACCGAAGAAGGCAGGAGCATAAGGTCGGCGGGACCTCCCGTACGGAAGGTCGTGTGCCGACTCATCGGCTCGTCGGTTACATATTTGATCCCTTTCGGGACGCGCTTTATGAGCTCCAATGTGTTCCTCCGATTATTTATAGATGCCGCCGAGCGCTGCGGCTCCCACGATTCCGGCGTTGTTGAGCAGTTTCGCGGCGCGTATTTCGGTGCGTCTGGCGCAGTTACCGTAGGTCTCGGCTTCGACCGCTTTTTTGAGCGGCTCTATCAGCAGATCACGCTCCGCGGAAATGCCGCCGCCTATACAGAGCGCCTCCGGCTGGAAGATGTTTATAACGTTCGCTATACCGCATGCGAGGTAATCGATGAAGGTCTTCAACGCGGCTTTGGCGGCGTTGTCTCCTTCCGCGACCGCCGCGAAGACGATTTTGCCGGTAAGTCTGCTTTCGTCACCTTCGCAAAGCCGCCGGAGCGCGGATGATTTGTCCTTCCGCATCTCGTCGCGGCACATTCTGATAAGGGCGTTGGTCGAGGAATAGCTTTCCCAGCAACCCTTTCTGCCGCAGGTGCAGGGGTATCCGTCCTTTTGAATAACAACGTGACCGAGCTCCGCGCCGGCGAAATTGAATCCTGTGTAAATTTTGCCGTCGATTATTATTCCGCTGCCGACGCCGGTGCCGAGCGTCACGAAAACAAAGGAGTCGTATTTTTCGCCGCACTTGATGTATTCGCCGTAGGCGGCGACGTTCGCGTCGTTGCCGATATAAATCGGTCTGCCGATACGCTCGCGGAGCATATCCGAGAAGTGAACGTCGCGGAAACCGAGGTTGTTGGCGTATTCGACTACGCCGCGGTCGCTGTCAACGGTACCGGGGCTTCCCATACCTATACTCTCGATGTCGTCGATCGTGAGCCCCGCGTCCGCAACGAGATTTTTGATGAGCCCGGCAATGTTATCAGCGACCGTTTCGGGCGGACAAGGCAGTCCCGTGGGAGCTTCCCCCTTGAAGATTATGTCGTTGTTTTCGTCTGTTATTCCGGCTTTTATAAATGTTCCGCCGAGGTCTATTCCTATCCTCTTCATACTTCGTTCATCTCCGATAACATTTGTGCTTCGCGGCTGCCGCTGGTTATCTTCGCATCAAGCTCCGCGGCGGCGTTGTAGCCGAGCTTTTTCTGTCTGTTGTTCATCGCCGCGACCTCGACGATTATCGCAAGGTTGCGTCCGGGCTTGACGGGTATCGTTACGGAGGGGACGTTTATGCCGAGTATGCTCGTGTATTCCGTTTCCATACCCATACGGTCGTAAACGACGTCCTCGCTCCACGGCTCAAGGTGGACGACAAGGTCGATCTTTTCGGTCAGCTTGACCGATCCCATGCCGAACAGGCGGCGGACGTCAACGATGCCGATACCGCGCAGCTCTATGTAGTGGCGTATAATCTCCGGCGCGGTTCCGACGAGCGTTTTTGATGAAACGCGCTTTATCTCGACGGAGTCGTCGGCGATGAGCCTGTGTCCGCGCTTGACGAGCTCTATCGCGGTCTCGCTCTTGCCGACGCCGCTGTTCCCCAGCAGCAGAACGCCTTCGCCGTAAACCTCGACGAGCACACCGTGCTGATTGATATACGGCGCCATCTCGACGTTCAGATAGCTGATGAGCGCGGCGGTGAACTCCGAGGTCGTCGCCGACGACTGCGCGAGCGTAACGCCGTATTTACGCGCCGCCTCGACCATCTCCGGGAACGGCTCTATCGAGCGCGTGACGACGAGCAGCGGAAGCCCGGCGGCAAACAGCCTGTCGATGCTTCTCGAACGCTCCTCGTGATCCAGACCGCGCAGGTATATCGTTTCGACCATTCCGACGATCTGTATCCGCGTGCTGTCGTAGGCGTCGAAGAAGCCCGCGAGCTGAAGCGCGGGGCGGTTTATCTCCGATGTGACGATCTCCGTATTATCGTAGCTGTCAGGCGCGTACAAAACGCGCAATCCCAGCTCATCGATAACGTGCTTAAGCGGCACTATTTTGTTTGGCGACATATAATCCTCCGTTCCCCGCTCTGTTTCAGCGGCTCGGTTTTTGAGACGCGATTCCGCCATTGAATCACAATCAATATTTTTTTTAAAAAAACTCTTGCATTTTCGGAACACCTTTGTTATAATAGCAAAGTTGCGAATTCATTAGGAGGTGTTTTTGGTGGCTAAATGCGATTTTTGCGATAAGGGCGTCACGTTCGGAATAAAGGTTTCTCACTCTCACCGCAGATCCAACAGAACCTGGAAGCCCAACATCAGACGTGTCAAGGCTATGGTGAACGGAACTCCGACTCACGTTTACGCCTGCACTCGCTGCCTGCGTTCCGGAAAGGTCGAGAGAGTCTGACGCTCGCTCCGAAAACAAGATAAAAATCCGATCGCGTAAGCGGTTGGATTTTTTATTTTACCCGTTCCGACCGGCAGCTGCCCTACTCGGCCTTCATGGGACGGTTCAGCAGCTCCGTCAGAGCGTCGCGCGGATCCTTACCCTCGTAAAGCACGCGGTACATCTCAGTGACTATCGGCATCTCGATGTTCTTTTCGCGGGCGAAGTTATACGCCGCCTTCGTAGTGGCGTAGCCCTCGACGGTCATACCGATTTTCTCAAGCGTTTCTTCCGCCGAATACCCCTTACCGATAAGTATGCCGGCGCGTCTGTTGCGGCTGTGCATACTAGTGCATGTAACGATAAGGTCGCCGAAGCCGGCAAGGCCGAGGAAGGTAGTTTTTCTGCCGCCCATCGCTACGCCGAGGTCGGAGATCTCCTTCATTCCGCGAGTCATAAGCGCGGCCTTTGTGTTATCCTCGTAGCCCATACCGTCGAGAACGCCGGCAACGAGCGCGACCACGTTCTTTATCGCGCCCGCGGTTTCTACGCCGACGACGTCCGTGGTCGTATAAATACGGAAGGTATCGCAGGAGACCTGACGCTGAACGTACTTGGCGACCTCCTCGTCCTCGGAAGCCGCCACGACCGCCGTAGGAAGATTGCGCGCGACCTCCTCCGCGTGGGAAGGTCCGGAAACCACGCAAAGCCTGCATTCCGGGAGCTGCTCCCTTATGACCTCGTGCATAAGCATAAAGCGCGTGCCGTCAAGACCCTTTGAAAGGCAGATGACGACAGCGTTTTCTTTAATCATTCCTCGTATCCTTCCCGCTGTCTCGCTGACCGCGGAGGATGGTACGGCTATAACGACCATATCCGCATCTTTAACTGAGGAAAGCCCGGAGGTGATCTCTATCCCCTCCGGTATTTTCACGCCTTCGAGCAACGCGGTGTGCTCGCGTTCGCGCAGCAGCAGCTCGCGCTCGTTATCAAACGGCGTCCATAGAGTAACGGCGTTGCCGCTTCTGAAGCACATTATGCCGAACGCTATTCCCCAGCCTCCGGCGCCGAGAACGGTTATGGCAGCCATCTCACTTCTCCTTTTTGTAAAACAGTTTTTTCTCCGTACCGTTGATGATACGGTCTATGTTCTTCTGATGTCCGGCTATTATCGTGACGGCGATAACGGTCATAAAAACGACGGAATAGTAAAAGCCGTCGGAATTGAAGATCACCGTTACTCCGGGGATGAGCACAGCCGCGACGAGCGAGGAAAGCGAGACTATCCCGCTGATTATGAACACTATCAGAAATACCCCGAGCAGCGCCAGAAGCGCACGCCAGTCAAGCACTCCTATGACCGCGGCGGAGGTGAGCACTCCCTTGCCGCCGCGGAAGCGGAAAAACACCGGATATATATGTCCGAACACCACCGCGACGGCGGCGACGTACATTCCCCACTTCACCGCGCAAGGCGTCGGGTCGGAGCTCATTATCCACTTTGCGGCGTATATCGCGCCGACGCCCTTCAGCGAGTCGCCGATAAACGTCATTATCGCAACCCAGGTGCCGCCGGAGCGGATGGCGTTTGTCAGTCCGGCGTTGCCGCTGCCCTTTTTGCGAATATCCTCTTCGCCGAGCACGTCGGACGCTATTATCGAGAATGACAGACTTCCCAGGAGATAAGCGAGCACCGCTATTCCGGCAAGCTTCAGATAAAACATCAGAACTGCTCCTTTTCACGTTCTCGTATTATAAATCTTATCGGAGTGCCCCTGAAGCCGAAGACTTCACGGAGCCGGTTCTCTATATATCTCTGATACGAAAAATGGAATAGATCTTTTGAATTGACGAATATGACGAAGGTCGGCGGCTTCGTGCCCGACTGCGTCATATACATAACCTTCAGACGCTTGCCCTTGTCGGTCGGCGGCTGAACGCGCGTCGTCGCGTCCGCGAGCACTTCGTTGAGGCGCCCGGTCGTTATGCGGCGGGCGCTTTCAGCGGCGACCTCGTTGATAAGCGTGAAAAGCGAGTCGCAGCGCTGCCCCGTCTTCGCCGATATGTAGATATACGGAGCGTACGGCATAAACGAGAGACCCTCGGCGAGCTTTTTGTCGTATTCTTTCATCGTGCCGGTCTGCTTTTCGACGGCGTCCCACTTGTTTACGGCGACTATAAGTCCCCTGCCCGCTTCAACCGCTATGCCCGCGACCTTCGCGTCCTGCTCCGTAAATCCGGTCTCTGCGTCTATCATTATCACGCAGACGTCGGCGCGTTCAACGGCAAGCTCGGTGCGCATCACGCTGTATTTCTCGATATCCGCGTCGACTTTGGATTTGCGGCGGAGCCCGGCGGTGTCGACAAAGAGGTACTTGCCGTATTCGTTCTCAACGCGGGAGTCGATGGCGTCGCGCGTCGTTCCCGCTATATCGGAGACGATCGCGCGTTCCTCGCCCGCGAGACGGTTGAGCAGCGATGACTTGCCGACGTTCGGCTTGCCGATAAGGGCGACCTTTATCATATCGTCCTCGTCGGACTCGCCCTCAAGCGTCGGGAAATATTCAAACACCGCGTCGAGCATATCTCCGGTGCCGGAGCCGTGGACGGACGAAACCGGGTACGGATCGCCCAGCCCGAGCGAATAGAACTCGTATACCTCCGGCGGAACAGTTCCTACGGAATCCACCTTGTTGACACAGAGGACGACGTTTTTGCCGGCCTTCTTTATCATCGAAGCGATTTCCGAGTCCGCGGCGGTAACGCCCGTCCGCACGTCCGTCATAAAGATTATCACGTCGGCGGATTCTATGGCGATAAGCGCCTGCGCGCGCATATTCGCGAGTATGACGTCCTCCGCAGACGGCTCGATGCCGCCGGTGTCGATCAGGTCGAAGACGACTCCGCGCCACTCGCATTCGCCGTAAATACGGTCGCGTGTAACGCCGGGAGTGTCCTCCACTATTGAAATCCGCTTGCCCGTAAGCTTATTGAAGAGCGTGGACTTCCCCACGTTCGGTCTGCCTACGACGGCTACCGTGTATTTCCGCATCCGCATACCTCCGCAATTTCACGCGCCAGCGCCGCGCCCGCCGCGGGAACCGGGCGGAGCTTCACGCCGAGGCGTTTTGAAACCTCTTTCAGCGTCATACTGTCGAGGAACATATCGTTTTCGTAACGAAGCATAGTGTCGGGGATAAAAACGTATCCCTTCAGCTTCAGCTTCGCGAGTTGAGCGCATATATCAGTGCCGGTCACAAGTCCGGCGACGGTCACGCTCCTGCCGAAAAAATCATTGTTGACCGCGTGTACGGTGCATTCGAGGCGCGGGCATTTCACGCACAGCTCCTCGACGACGCGCTTGATATAAGGCGCCGCGGCGACGCCGGTTATTACGTTGACGGTCGCTTTCTTCCTGCCCTCGCCGAGCGAGGCGATAAGTGCTTCCGACTCGTCCAGCAGCGAAGCAAGCATCCCGACGCCGTTTTCGTACTGCGGATAGTCCTCGTAATACTCCGCCGGCGGGATCGCTCTTCCGGCGTTGATATAGAACTCGTCCGCGGCGAAAACAAAGCTCGTGCCGTGCTTCGCCTTGAACTCCCTGCCGAAGCCTTCGACGAAGTCGATTACCGCGGCGCTCTCTTCGGGAGTGTTCAAGCGCAGCGGAGTCAGACCTGCGCGGTGCTCGGTCAGCCCGACCGGTACTACGGCGACGCTCTGCACGGCGGGATAAAGCGCCGCAAGGTCGCGCACGCTGCGCTCGAGATGCACGCCGTCGTTTATCTCCGGGCAGAGGACTATCTGGCAGTTCATCTTCACGCCGCCGTCCGCGAGTTTTTTAAGCTGCCCGTTTATCTTGGCGGCGGCGGGGTTTTTCATCATCTCCACGCGGAGCTCCGGCTCGGTCGTGTGGACGGATATATTGACGTTCAGCTTGTAGCGTATCATACGGTCAAGCTCTGCGTCGTCAACGGCGGTCATCGTTATGTAGTTGCCGGCAAGGAAGGACATACGGGAATCGTCATCCTTGAAATAGATCGCGTCCCTCATACCGGCGGGGTTCTGCTCTATGAAGCAGAAAACGCACTTGTTTCTGCAATGCTGCTGGCAGTCGATAAGATATGTGTCGAACTCAAGCCCCGCGTCGTCGTATTCATCCATTTCAAGCGTCGCCTCTCGGATGACACCGTCCTGTTCGAACTCGAAAACCGGGTTCTCTTCCGAGGAATAGAAATCGTAGTCGAGGCGGTCGTTAATTTCCTGACCGTTTATCCTATGCAAAAGCGCACCGGCGCGGATTCCCGCATTATACGCCGGTGCATACTTATTAACTTTTGCAACCTTTACGGACATTATTTCACTTCCGGCGCAGTCTTAATTACGCGCATACTACTCTGCTTGTTATTATATCATACTACTTCGGTTTCTTTCAATAGATAATGCAAAAGATATACAAATTTTTTCCTATTCTCCCACAAAAGCGTCAAGGCGGTCGATCACCGAGCGCGTGAGCCCCTCGAGCTTGGCAAAATCCATAGTACGCGTGTAATACGACTCGAGCTTATCGTGCATAACTTTTATGCCCGCGAGCGTCTCGCAGCCCTTTCCTATAAGCGCGGCGGCCGTTTTCTTGTTGAAACGTATGCGGTTGCGGTGCGAACGGACGTTTTCGTTATCGTAAAAC
>JAFTEJ010000136.1 GCA_017453725.1 Clostridia bacterium
CAGATAGAAGCCGCCGTCGCGGCGTTCGCCGATGAGAAGGAGAAAGCCGCCGAGTAAGCGGACGGAACAAGGCAGATTGGCGATAACACGATAATAAAATCAAAGACCGCAGTCGCGCTGACTGCGGTCTTATAATATGCGTTCGTGAGTTCAGATAATGATCCCGCCTCCGACCACGTCGTCCCCGTCGTAGAAGACGGCGGACTGTCCCGGCGCGGGAGCGCGGACGGGGGAGTCGAAATCGAGCCTCGCGCCGTCGCCTTCGGGGGAGAGCAGAGCGGGAGTTTCGCTCTGGCTGTACCGCGTTTTCGCGGTCACGCGGACGGTGGAGTCGAGCGCCGCGAGCTTCTGAAGCTTCAACTCGCGCACGCGCACGACGTTGACGAACAGGTCTTCGTTCCTGCCGAGCGTAACGGTGTTGTCGACCGCGTTCTTCGCGGTGACGTAGCGCGGCTCGCCGAAGGTAACGCCGAGTCCCTTGCGCTGTCCGACGGTGTAGTAAATCACCCCGTCGTGCCTGCCGAGGACGTTTCCGTCGGCGTCGACGAAGTCGCCGGGCAGGGGCGCGACGCCACGCTTTTCGCGCAGATAACGCGCGTAGTCGCCGTCCTTGATGAAGCATATATCCTGGCTGTCGCGGCGTGAAGCGGCGTTCAGCCCCGCCTCGGCGGCGAGAGCGCGTATCCCGTCCTTCGTCATATCCGCGAGCGGGAAGACGACGCGCGAAAGCTGCTCCTGCGAAAGCCCGTAGAGCACGTAGCTCTGGTCCTTCCTCGCGTCGGACGCCCTGCGGATGAAATACCTGCCGTTTTCGCGGCAAATACGCGCGTAATGTCCGGTGGCGAGCGTGTCGAAGCCGAGCTCCGCCGCCTTCCGCGCCATCGCGCCGAACTTGATGAACATATTGCACTGCACGCATGGGTTGGGCGTCCTGCCGCAGAGGTATTCGCCGCAGAAGTTGCCGACGACCTTTTCCGCGAAGAGGTCCTTGAAGTCGAAGACGTAATGCGGTATGCCGATGGCGGCCGCGGCGTCGGCCGCGTCCTTTATATCGCGCGAATTTCCGTTTTCGTCGAGCAGGTCGAGCGTAGCGCCGGCGACCTCGTGCCCCTGCCGCTTCAGCAGGAGCGCAGCCGCGGTGCTGTCAACGCCGCCGCTCATGGCAACAAGTATATTCATACCGATATTTTAACAAACGCCGGCGCGGATGTCAAACAATAATTCATAAAACCCCGTTTTCGAGGCAAAATATTCAAAAAAGCGAAACGGGGATGAGACTATGAAAAAAATGAAGCGCCGGACGCTCGTCCGGCTGATAAGCTACTCCGCGGCGGCGCTGCTGGTCGCGGTGGGGTTCGCGGTATCGGGCTACTCGCTCGCGTGCGACTACCGCGAGCAGCTCGAAAACGGCTACAGGCGCGCGCTGACCGACCTTTCCTCCAACGTCAGCAGTATGGATACGCTGCTGAAAAAGAGCAAATACGCCTCCACGCCGCTGATGCTCGGCACGATCGCCTCCGGCATTTGGCGCGACGCGGGCGCGGCGAAGGCTAACCTCGCTTTGCTCCCGGTCACGGAGGCCTCGCTCGATAACGTCAACAAATTCCTTTCGCAGGCGGGGGAATACGCTCTCTGGGTTTCCGAACGCGTCGCCTCCGGCGAGGAGATGGCCGCCGACGAAGCGGAGGCGCTGGCGGGCCTTTCGGAGCTCGCGGGCAGGGTGAACGGCGGGCTGAACGAGCTTATCGCCGCCGTTTCGGATAAGACCGTGATGCTGACCGAGGTCAGCGAAAAGGCCAACGGCTTCCTCGCGGGAATAAACAACGACGGCGTCGCCATCTCCGGCGGCTTCGCGGACGTCGAAAACGGCTTCGAGAATTACCCGACGCTCATCTACGACGGGCCGTATTCCGACTTCTCGCTGAACAAAGAGAGCGCGATACTGAAGCGCGAGACCGAGGTGACGCCCGACCGCGCGAAAAAGCTTGCCGCGGCGGCGATGGGAGTCGACGTTTCCGCCGTGACGGCGGGAGGCGAAAACACCGGCAGGCTGCCGGCTTACTACTTCTACAGCGGCGAAAAGTCCGCGGAGATCACCAAGGCGGGCGGACACCTGCTCGCGATGACCGACGGCGCGGAGCCGCGGGAGGAGCGGATTTCCGTCGAACGCGCGACCGCGGCGGCGTCCGCGTTTCTGGAGAAGTTCGGCTACAGCGATATGTCCGGCACCTACTACGTCGTCGAATACGGCGTCTGCACCGTGAACTTCGCCTACGAAAGCGGCGGCGTGATATGCTATCCCGACCTGATAAAGGTCGGCGTTTCGATGGCGGACGGCGGCGTCGTCACCCTCGACGCGCGAGGCTATATCACGAACCACGTCGCGCGCGACCTGCCGGAGCCGAAAACGACCGCGGCGGAGGCGAAGGCGAAGCTGCGCGAGGGCCTGTCCGTGCAGAAGGAACGCCTCGCGGTCATCCCGACCGACGGCGGCGGCGAAAAGTTCTGCCGCGAGCTGCTCTGCAAAGCCGCGGACGGCACCGAGGTCATCGAGTATTTCAACGCCGACAGTCTCCTGGAGGAGGACATTCTGATACTGCTGCGCGAGGATAACGGCGTGCTGACGGTATAAAACCGAAGGCGCGGCAGCCTTCGTCCGCGAAGAGCAGGTAGCCGAGCGCGAAGACAGTGCCGCTTTCGTCTCCGGCGCGGAGCAGTATGAAAATGAGTATCAGCAGCAGGTAGGTATCGAGGTTGTCGCCGCCTCCGAGCAGCGCGGAAAGCCCGTTCAAAGCAGTCCCTCCTTCTTTATGCGGGGGATGAGACGCGCCATACGCATAACGGAAAGCGCGTCGCCGAACTTCGCCTGCCGGCGAGGGTTGAGATAGGGGCGTATCGCGCGGAGCAGGGAAGCGCCGTCGTCGCCGCCCGGCTCGGCGGCGATACGCATAATGCGGGAGAGCTTTTCCGGATCGATCCCGGACCGCCCTCCCGTTTCGTCTTCGGTCGGCGCGGAGCCTTCGCCGGAGCCTTCGGCGTCGCGGGCGCGGAACGCCGCCGCCATATCCATTATCTCGCGCATTGCCTGCGGATCGTTCAGTATGCGGCCGAGCTTGTCGTCGAATTCGCTCATCTGCCGTCGCCGTCCCTGCGTTCGATTATACGGAGGAACTCCGGGTCGGAGAAAAGCTCCCTGACGCTGCCCGCCTTCGCGGCGCATTTCTTTATAGCCTCGATCTCGGCTTCGGAGAGGGAGGAGGCGAGCGCCTTCGCCTTTTCCTCCGCCGCCTTTTTGCCGCCGCCGCTGATCGAATCCGCGTAATCCTTCATATCCATAAACGCACCTCCAATGGCATTTTATGCGAAACGCTCCGTAAATACCACGCCGCCGGCCCAGGAAAAAGAAAAATCCCGCTGCTTTAGGGCGCGCAAATTAGGGATATGCCGGTCTTAAAAAGGATCTTTTCGCGCCGGTCTGCGTTGAAAGCGCTCGGAAACGGCGTATTGTCCTCACCGGCAATCAGCCACCAGTATTCCGTCACGCTTTCGCCTTGACCGACACAAAAATCTCTCTTTTTAAGATGCGCAGCAGTTTTGAACGAGATATTTGTCGTTCAGGCAAAACAACAAAACAGCGGTCATACTTGGTGTATGGCCGCTGTTTTTTGTGAAGCTTGGGCGGGAAATAGCCGTTCAAAACCCGACTTATCCCTAATTTGCACGCCCTTTCACAGCGGGATTTATTGCGGCTTATCGTTATCGTTTCGGCGAAAAAAGTTTGAATTGCGCTTCGGTCATAACGAATACGTCGTTTTTGCTTTTCAACTTGCCGTATGCTGCCGAAACCCACATCCCCTCGTCGAGACCGGAAATGAGCGAGGGCTTTCCTTTGATAACCACGATTGTGACCTCGTCCGCGGCACGGGCCGGTTTTACCAGAACCTTGTTATCGCTCAACGGTCCTGCGGCGCTTGTTCCGAAAGAGGACATATGCGCAAACGAAATATGATACTGACGCCAATAGACAGCCCCGTTATCCGCGCACTTGATCTGCGTTGCTTTCGCGGCGGTCTCCTTCGTGATATAAACGGCGTATTTCTGATCGCGGAAGGTAAAAGCGAGCTTCTTTACGTTTTCGTTCTCTTCGACGACCTTGCCGAAGGAACGGCAATACTGATAAAGCGAAACGTCGTTTTCGCTGACGCACTCCATAACGTCGGAAACGTTGCAGGAAAGCGCCGCGCATATCTTGGCGATTGTATCCGTCGTCACGATCTCGTTTTTGGCAAGCTTCGCTATAACGCGTGAGCTAAGACCCGTAAGCTCCATAAGGTCGGACTTCGACAAGTCTTTTTCGGCAAGCAGCCGCCACAGCTTTGAATAGTTGATATACATTGCCCTCACCCCCTGCGATTATCATAGCAGAAACAGAGGGATTTGTCAAGAATTATTTACGATAGTAAATGAATAATTCCACAACAATGATATATCGCTGACGCGATATGATATACGGCTGACGCCGTATGATATATTTGCTGATGCAAATGTGATATAATATCCGTTACTTCATACGCCGCAGGCGTATATCATACCCGAAGGGTATATCATATGTCGATGGCATATATCACACGCTCCGACAGGAACGGATATCATTGAAAAAAGCACTTGCGATAGCAAGTGCTATTTTCTGGAGGCACCACCCAGACTCGAACTGGGGGTAAAGGCTTTGCAGGCCTCTGCCTTACCACCTGGCTATGGTGCCGTGTTCCGGGGACGTCCCCCGAAACAAAACGCTTAAATACCGAAATATTTAAGCGTCCTTGGAGCGGATTACGAGACTCGAACTCGCTACCTCCACCTTGGCAAGGTGGCGCTCTACCGGATGAGCTAAATCCGCA
>JAFTEJ010000137.1 GCA_017453725.1 Clostridia bacterium
CGGCGTAGTCTACCTCGCCCAGATCCGCGACGGCATCGTGCGCCCCTATATCAGCGAGATCGGCGTCGTCACCGACACGGACAAGTGGAACGCCGTATATACCGCGTGCGAACGCGGATACAACTATTACGTCGAAGGCGATATCGACAACTCCGATAGCACCTACACGATCATCGCTTACGAGCGCACGGCTGACCGGAAGAAGGCGATCACCAACATCACCGCCGTGTCCGAAGAGACCGTCCGTTCCCTTGAAGAGGAGCACGTCGTCGACCCGTCGTCGAAAAGCGAAGATGGAGTCACCGCGGCGTCGATCACTATTTCGCGCGCGCGTTACGTAAGAGTATCGAGCACGCCCGTCAGCGCCGAAGAGCCATATTACCTTTATATGACGAAAAACCGCGCCGCGGGCAATCCCATATCAATGATCTACGTGGGATCGTCCGAGCAAACGGAAAATCTGTTTTTCGGTATGTGGGCGAACTCCTACTTCTTCACCCCCGGCGAAACGAGCGCTTATTCGTACGGGATGAACGAGGATCTGTACGCGTCGCTCTGGAACGACCAGACCGTCTGCGCGAAGATCCCCGTGCAGTATCTTGACAGCTACAGGTCTGCCAACATCTCCGCCGGTACCGCAGCAAGCGAAGACGCACAGAGCGAGACCGACGTTCTGCCGGCGTCCCCCGCGCCGGATCAGGAAGTCGCCCTGACCTCAGACGCTTCGGCGGATGATCAGGGGCAGGTGACCGAGCAGGCGACGGAACCTTCAGCCGATCCCGATCCCGTGATCGCGGATCCGGAGACGACCGCCGCACCGGTCGGCGAAGAGCCTGACGAGACCGTGGGAGTCGAAGACGAAGAAACGGATATGATATCCGAGCAGGCGACCGAAGAGCCGGACGAGACCGAAACGACCGCGCCCGACAAACCGGAGGCGGACCCTGACGACGGGGAGGCGAAATACATAAATCTCACCGTGCTCACGCCCCGCGACGGACTCCCCTCGTCCGTCGGACGCATCATCGGTATGCGCGATCCTGCGAACATCAACTTCGTCGAGCGCACCCAGCGCAGCGACCGCACCAATAAATTCCAGGCGTCGGTTTTCAGCGGCAAAACAGGTATCGCGCTGATCGCCGGCGGCGCCGTGATCCTCGCCGCGGCGGCGTTTGTGATCTTCAAAAAGCGCTCCGGGAAGAAAGCTCCCGAGGCGACGGAAAAAACGAAGAAAGCGAGGTGACGGCATGAATAAACGAATTATCGCGCTTTTCCTTGCGCTGATCTTCTCACTTTGCTGTCTGCCGTTCACCGGAATCGCGGAGGAGACGGCGGGCGACGCGTCCGCGACCTCCTACGCCGACACGTACGAGGCGGACGACTTCGCGCTTTACGGCACCGATGAGGAATACGCCATCGTCCCGTGCAACGCGGGAAGCTCCTGCGTGGACGACGGCGGCACGGGAATACAACTTTGGAAAACTCACCGCAGGTCAAATCAGATCTGGACGCTCGGCAAGGTCGGCGACTACTATTATATCAAGAGCAAAGCGAACGGCAGGGTTGTCGACGTCCCCAACAACAAAGCCGAAAGCGGCCGGCAGCTCCAGACTTACGATTACCACGGTGGCAACAACCAGCTCTGGAGACTCGAGAGTATGGGCGACGGCACCTATTGCATCCACTCGAAGCTCAATGATTCTTTTGTCTGGGACGTGTGGGGCGATTCGTGGGACAACGGTTCGGCTATTGCGCTCTCTACCAAGCACGGGAGACAAAACCAGCGTTTCCGTCTCATCCACACCTCCACCGTCGAGCCGATGTCCGAGTGGGGGTCCTCCCGCCAGGACTGCAACGGCTCGGACTGGTCCGTCTGGGACGGCTCCTGCAACTACGACTGGTACTATAACCACCGGAACGAAACAGACTTATATATAAACTCCGCGGCGGAATTCTTCGGTCTTGCTTCCTTCGTTGCAAACGGATATGAAATGCTGGGCAAGACGATCCACCTGACGCGTAACATCAACCTTGCGGGGATTCAATGGACTCCCATCGGCTTCTACGGACATTGGTTCCGCGGCAGCTTCAACGGTCACAACCACGCGATCATCGGTCTCAACCGCGTAGATACTTCGGAAGGATCAGATTATACCGGCCTTTTCGGTATGGTCGCCGGAGGTACGATCTGCAATCTCGCGGTCAAAGGCACGATCGCGGGCGACGAGCATACCGGCGGCATCGTCGGCATCCTTCAATACGGACACCTTTGCAATATCTACAGTGAGGTAAACGTTCCCAACTGCACTGACATACGTCAGGGCGGTATCTGCGGCGCCGTCGCCTACGGCGGACTCGTTGATCACTGCACGCAGAACGCTACCGTAAATTCCACCGACGCAGATAAGTACAGAGGCGGGATCGCGGGCTACAGCGACGGCATGATCCGTTACTCGGTCAACAACGCCAACGTCAACCACAGCTGGGACTGCGGCGGCGGCATCGCCGGTGGCAGCGGCTCCGGCATCTTCGAATACTGCGCCAACCACGGCACGGTAAGCGGCGGAACGAGCTCCGAGTATATCGGCGGCATCGTCGGTGATATGAACGGCGGCATCATCTTCGGCTGCTACAACGACGGCACGGTACGCACAAGTAACAACGACTACGTCGGCGGGATCGCCGGCAGAAAAGTCGGCGACTGGAACGTGATCTGCTGTATCAACGACGGCAGAGTTTACGGCGACGACTATATCGGCGGCATCTGCGGCGAAGGCAGACCCATAAAGTGTCTGAACACCGGCGTCGTTACCGGCGACGATCAGGTCGGCGCGATCAGCGGCAACGCGAAATCGGACACACCCTGGTGCTACGCGCTGGCATGGTCCTCCGAAAAACTCAACGGAGCCTCCGGCAGCCGCGCGGAATGGATCGTCACGACTCAGCTCCTCTCCGGAGAGGTCTGCTATCTATTGAACTGTGACCCCGTGACAAACGAATACTACGGTATCACGTCACCCCTGACGCAGAATATCGGATCCGATCCGATGCCTACTTTCGGTTCTTCCGCGGTCACCCAAAACGGCAGCACGTATTCCAACGGCGAATTCTGCATAACGGCGGAAGTCGATCGCGGCTACGGCAGCGTCGAGGGCGCGGGTTCTTTTAAGCCCGGAGAAAAGGTCACGCTGACGGCAAAGCCCGCCGCGGGCTGCGTCTTCGACCGTTTCGAGGTCAAGACTGCCGAGACCGGTAGTATGAACGCCTGGAACGGATCGCAAGTCGATTATCCTAACGTTAAGGTCACGACCTACAAAGAAGAAACGATAGACCTTACGATGGACAGGAGCTACACCGTCCGCGCGGTGTTCAAGGTCTTTGACGAGACCCCGGAGGATATGAAGGTCACGGTCAGGCTCGAGCTCGAATGCACGAACGAAGTCGACGGCTGGAACAACGATTCCATCCCCGTCGCCCTCGTCGACTCCGCGGGAGTCGAGCATCACTGGAACACGAACAAAAACGACCTCAACACCGAAGGCGCGAAGGTCTCCCATACGTTCGATCTCGGGACGGCTTCGCCCATTGCGATCCACGTCAACCCCAACTTCGGCGGCGGCTTTACCTTCCACGACTACGGATTGAAGGCGCGCATATGGGTGAACGGCAGCGATAATGCGATGGAGAGCCCGGAGAACACGATCAATTCCTATCCGTTCGCTTCGTCGGTCAACGGCGACAACTATATGCATATCTCCTTTGAGAACTACGGCAATTCCACGGTGGGCGGCGAAAGCTTCACCAAATGCTCCGACGCGTGGAACAAGGCGAGAGAAAGCTCCAACGCCACGGTAGTCCTGACCAGCGCGTGGCTTTTGGACAGTCCTCTGAGACTGGAATTCAGTCAGAGCGTCACGGTTGACCTTAACGGTTATCCGATCATCCGCACCGTCAAAAAGACGCAGGACGAAGGCGAGCTGTTCTATATTTCCGAAGGCGCGACCCTCACCTTCATCGACTCCACGCCCACACGTCAAAGCTGCGGCAACTTCAAGGGCGGCAGTATCCAGGGCGGACGAAGCAACGACACCGGCGGACTGATCGAATGCAAGGGAACGCTTAATATGACGGGCGGCACGCTTTATAACGGCGGCACAACCGACAAGGGCGGCGCCATCAAGATGACCGGGCGGGCACTCGCGGACCTTTCCGGCGTGCTCATTTCTAACTGCTGGTCGGATAAGGCGGTCACATATCAGAACGAAGGCGGCGCGATCTATATGAGCGACAACGCGCAGTTGACGCTGAAAAACTGCGTCATCCGCAACTGCCGCGCTCTGGATTACGGCGGCGCGATCTATATGGAGGAC
>JAFTEJ010000138.1 GCA_017453725.1 Clostridia bacterium
GACAGCCCGTGGCGGCCGCGCCTCGTTGGCACCCCCCTCCTCTCGCAGGGCGTCGGTATTGCCTCCCTCTGAGGTGGGAGGTGGCATCTGAGGCGAAGCCGAAGATGACGGAGGGAGAGATAACGACGGTTCTCCTTCTGCATCCACGTTGTGCCGGAGACGAGAATCAGACGCGTCGGTAGGGGCGTTCCCTCCCTCAGTCTCGGACGGCAAGCCGTCCTCGACAGCTCCCTCGTCTGAGTGAGCTCCGCCTTCGGCGGGGGCTTCATCTTGAGGTGTGGGGTCCTTCGCTTCGCTCAGGATGACAGAATCGGGCGCGGGAACGCCGGCTTCGGCGGGAACGCGCTTTTCTTCCGTTTCATTCAATTCGTTCATATCCGGCATCGCTTCCGCCTCCTTCCGCAAAGAACGCCCCGTGCAGACGCGCAGCCGCACGCCCTGCGGGGCGTATTTCATCAAATCTATTCCGCGCCGTAAGCGCCGTCCTCATAGGCGGCGACGGTGAAGACCTTCGTATAATACTCGCGCGGCGCGTCCTGCCTGAGGGTTATCAGGCGGCAGCCGCGGATCATATCGTCCCCGTACGACGCGAAGGACGCGCCCGGGCATTGGATGATATCGATCCCATTGACGGAGCCGATGAAGGCGTTGGCGTGGTCGTGCCCGACCGCGACGCCGACTACCCCGCCGAGCGAGGCGAGGACGTCCGTCTCGCCGCTGTTCACCGTCGGCGGACAGGGGAACTCGCCGAGGTAGCCTTCGGCGTTGTCGTTCAGCCGCAGGGCGTAGTTCTTTCCGCCGTAAGCCTTCGTACCGGCGGTGCCTTCGGGCAGTTCGCTCTCGCGCAGAAGGTCGAACCCCTCCGGCGGGATAATATGCTGGAACACCATCGACGGCACGACGCCGTTCGCGTTATACTCCGCGGCGGCCGCCTTCATCCATTCGAGCTGGTCGGCGTGAACGTGGTCGTAGCCGCCGTTGACGGAGTCGTAGCCGCCGGAATCGATCATCCAGAGATAAAACGCGGCGCGGCTCCCGTCGGACGACATGACCGGGATAACGCAGTTTCCGAGCCCGCTGAGCTCCGGCGCGGAGTCGACGGTAAGGCAGTCGCCGACGCTCCGGTAGACCCCGTGCATAACTTCCTTGGTCATACCGTATTCGTCGTCGTGGTTGCCGAAGACGTAGGCGTACGGCGTACCGCGCTCGACGAGCGGCGCGAGCAGCGCCTCGGCGCCCTTGCGGAACTTCTTTTCCTCGCCTTCGATGACGTTGTCGCCGAGCAGCACGACGAGGTCGGGCCTGTTCAGATCGAGCATCGCGGATATGAACTTCATCATGCGTTCGTTCGGATTCTCGCCGTCCTGGCAGTCCGCGAGGACGAGTATTCTGAATTCACCGTTATCGTTGAACTTCAATTCCTTTACCTCCTCCGCGCAGCCGGAGAACGCGGCGAGCGCGAGCGTTATCGAGAGAAGCGCGGCAATCAGACGTTTCATATGCTCACCCCAGAAGCGAATACACGGCGATGCCGCCGATTATCAGCGCGAGCGCAAGAACTTTTTTAACGTTCAGCTTCTCTTTGAATATCGTCAAACCGAAGATCGTTACGTAGATATAGCTCGTCGCCTCGAGCACCGGCCCCATGGAAAGCGGGATCACGCGGTACGCGAAGATAGACAGAAAGGTCGTGCCGACAAAAAGCACGTAGGCGAATATAACGAGCGGGTTGAGGTATTCCTTTATGCGCGACGGATAGGTCTTCAGCGCCGCCTTTTTCAGCATGACCTGCGAGATCGCGCTGATGAAAACGCCGGCGAGCAAGATACATGCGTAAAGCAGAGTCTTTCCGTCCGTCATTCCGCATCGCCCGCCTTTCCGTCTGGATCCGGCGCGGATCCATGAGACTCCCCGGCGGGAGCTTCTCCCGGCTTCTCCTGAGGCTGCTCCGGTTCGCGGGCGAAGATCACGACGCCGGCGATCACCATCGCGGCGCCGGCGAGCTTGCCGACCGTCACCGGCTCGCTGAATATCAGCGCGCCCCAGATTATTCCCCAGACGACAGTAACCGCTTTGTTGGCGAACGCCGTCGTCAGCGGAAGCCTCTTTATGACCTGCTGCCAGCCGATCGCGTAGACGCCGAGCAGCAGGATTATGCACGCGTAGCACAGGCAGAACTTGAAGCTCATGAACGGCTGCTTCGCCGCAAGCTTGCTCGCAATGCCGCTGAGCGAATACAGCATCAGCATGACGTGCAGTATGAGCAGGTATTTCAGATTGCCTTTTTTCATGCTTCACACCTCATTCCGCGGGAAGGTACGGCAGAAGCTCAGCCGCCGTTCCTGCGCGCATCAGGAAGTGCCCGAAGCGGTTGGAGCTATCGGTAACCTCTCCGCCGCAAGGACGTATGTCAGAGTCTACTATGAATTCCGGGTGCTCGCGCTGAAGCCGCGCGAACGCCTCCGCGTCCACGGCCGAAAAGATAAACCGCACAGCAGAAGCCGCTTTCGGCGCGATCGATTCCGGCAGCGCGGGCTTTTCGCCGAGCGCGACCTCTGCGACTGCGCGCACGAAGTCGTAGCCTGTGGAAAGCTCCACCAGATCGCTGCCTATGAAATCGCCGCCCATGCGGCCGCCGATCTCGATAATGCGTATCCTGCCGTCTTCATCGATCTTCAGTTCGCTGTGGGAAGCGCCGTTTTTCAGCCCGAGCGTGTCCAGCGCGTGAACGACCACGGCTTTAACACGCTCGAGCGTTTCCGCGTTGACCTGCGCAGGCTCGAGATGGCCGGTCTCTATGAAATGCGGAGCACCGGTTGTAAACTTCTGCGTCAACGCAAGGAAGCGGTGGTCGCCCCGGTATGAAATGAATTCAACGCTGTATTCCCGTCCGCCGGCGAACTCCTCAATCAAAACCTTTTTCTCAAAGCTCTGCCCGAGCGCCGCCTCGACTGCGGAAGATAAAAGCTCCGGCCCTTCAAGCTTGAATATGCCGCGGCTGCCGCTGCGGTCGGTCGGCTTAACGATCACCGGATACGTCAAATCGAGCGCATCAAGATCGGTATCCGCGTCCGCGAGGATGCTTCTCGGGCTCGGATCTCCGCCTCTCTCAAACGCAGCTCGCATAAGGTGCTTGTTTGTGCTGCGTTCGACCGCGTCGGGCGTGTTGCCGATAAGCCCAAGCGCGTCCGCGACGTAGCCTACGGTTATCATCGCCAGATCGGAGGCAATGCTGCATATACCGTCGACGCCGACCTCGCGGCAAACCTCGAGTATTTTCTCTTTTTCAACTATGCTTATCGGGTAGAACACGTCGGCGCTCTTTTCGCCGACGTCTCCCGCCGCCCATGCGAAAACGTGGGTCTCAACGCCCATGCTCTTCGCCTTCAGTATCAGCGGCTCCTGAAGCTCCGAAGCGCCGATTATCGCGAGCTTACGCATTGTTTTCATTCAACACCTCGTTTATCACGCTGCAAATCCTGTCTTTTTCGCCGTCGCTTAAAAGCAACGGGAAATTAATAATCTGTGTCTCGTGCAGATCTGCTCCGGGATAATCGCCCTCGTCGCCGAAAAGACATGTAACATTCGGATACCAGTCGCTTACCGGCAATCCTTCAGCCAGACAGCGGCGGATGATCGCGCTTTTCTTTTCCGAATCGGATATCAGCATACAGAATCTCCACGGCACAGCGCCTTCCGAAAAAGGATAAAACGCCGCGCTGTGCTGCACGAGAACTTTCTCATAGTATTTCAGCGCCTCTCTGCGCAAACGTATTACAGCGTCGGCATTTTCAAGGCCTTTCCGCAGGAATGCACGCTCGGTATCAGATATTGAAAAAATGAATTCGTCTCTGCAGGCGTTTTGAAGTTCGTCATATATTACGCGTTCGAGCTTCGTGCCGCGCCCCTCATTGCGGAGCACGCGGTAAAGCTTCGAGAACAGCGCCAACTCCCTGCCTCCCGACCTACGCGGAAGCAACTTTTCTGCCGTTTCGAGCCCGAGGATGTCGTTTTTACCGACGACATATCCGCCGAAGCCGAGATCCACGGTCTTGGAATACCCGGTGCTGTAAACCGCGTAATCGCCCTGCTCACCAAGCGCATAACGATTTGTCTCCGCGCCCATTGCCGACGCGCAGTCCTCTATCAGCAGAATCCCGCGCTCTGAGCAGAACGAGGCAATTTCCGCTAGATCGCCGACGGGGTTGCCGTACATATGCGGCACGACTGCCGCGACGGTATCATGCCCGGCCGCAGATGAAAACGTTTCCGCAGTGGCGTTGCCGCTCACGGGATCAACATCGCAGAAGCGAACGCGCATGCCCGCGTAAAGCACGGGGTATACTCCGGCATAGCAGATATTCGCGGGGACGATTACCGTTCCTGTTTTTTCCACGGCATGCTTCAGAATCAGATAGATGCCGACTGCTGCCCTACCTACAAAGAGGCGGTTGTCCGTTTTTTTCTCCATTGCTTCTATCACAGCGTTGCGGGACGCTGTCCCTCAACGATATAGTGGTAATTATGGTAGCGCTTCGACTCCCACTCCTTCTTGTAGTCGCGGTACATAGCGTAGATGTCACTGTATTCGGGCTTCCAACCGAGCTCTCTCTCCGCCTTCGAAATATCGTAAATATAGCCGCGTGTGAGTCCGGGCTTTTCCGGACACATGATAACGCGGCTCTTGCCGCTCTCCGTTTCGAAGATTTCCGCTACCGCGAGCGCCTCCTCGTATTGGGAGTATCCGACTCCGGCGGCTATATTGTATATCCCTCTCGCTTCCGGAATCTTTGCTGCAGCGGCAAGCGCGGAAACAACGTCCTTTATATAGATATGGTCACGCTTTATCGTCTGGTCTCCCCAAACCTCTATATCGTCGCCGCGCAGCGCCTTCTCGAAGAAAATCTCGAACGTGCTCTTTTTGTAAGTGTGATCTGCGTTGAGATGGCCGAGTATCTCACCATAGCCGTGGACTCCGGTGAGTCTGAGCGCCACTGCGTTCAGGCCGAAGTCCTTGTTGTAGTACTCCACAAAGTTCTCCGCGGCAATCTTGGAGATGATATAAGGCGAGTGGTCGCCCTTGAAGCTGATTGGGTCCATCTCTGAAATAACCGTCTTGTCAACGTCGTTATACACCTTATGCGAAGATGTGACAACAACCTTTTTTATGTTGTTCTTTCTTGCATATTCAAGTGTTCTGTAGACGCCGATCGTGTTAACCTCAAAGAAGCGCTCGACCGGTGTTTCAAGTTCGGCGAGGCATGCGGCGAGGTCAATCACCGCATCCACTCCCTCGGTCGGAAGACTGTCAAAAGAGGCTTCGTCGCCGATGTCAAAATAGCGGAACGGCACGTTGTTCTCCTCAAAAAACCGTGCAACCTTTTCGGATCTTCCGAGCGCGAGGATGTCTTCGCCCCGCGAAACCATTTCTGTGCAAAAATATCTGCCGACATATCCTGTTGCTCCGATAACGAGAATCATTCCTGTTCCTCCTTTGATTCGTTCGCGTTTTTTTTGCCGTTGACAACGCTTCTGACAACATAAAGCGGACGCCGCTTGACTTCGTCAAAAACATATCCTATATAGATACCTATGATACCAAGCGCCATCAGTATCAGACCGCCGATAAGGAATATCGACACGAAAAGGCTCGTCCATCCCGACGGCACGTTGCCGGTCACAAAGAACTGTATCACCTTCACTATTGCTACAACGAACGCTACGAACGCAATCAAAAAGCCAAGCTTCGAGGCGAATCTCAGCGGTTTGTTCGACTGAGACGTGATGAACTCGGTCGCCATATTGATTTTACGCTTGAAGTTGTACGAAGACTTGCCCTCGTAACGCTTGTCGGCGTCAATATCTATTGCGGCCTGCCTGAATCCGAGCCACTTGATAAAGAGCGTATACGCTCTGTTCTGCTCGCGCATACCGCAGTATGCATCTATAACTTCGCGGCGGGATATGCTGAAATTGCATATAGAACTGTCGAATCTTCCGTCGGTAAGGCGGTTATACACCTTATAAAAGAATTGCGAGAAAAACTTGACAATCCCTTTATCCTTGCGTCCCTTGCGCTTAGCGAAGACGACATCGTAACCCTCTGCCGCCTTTGCGTAAAGATCGGCGATCCCTTCAGGGCGATCTTGAAGGTCGCAGTCCATAACCACCACCCAGTCTCCGTCGCAGTAATCGAGCCCTGCGGTTATCGCGCGGATTTGACCGAAGTTCCTCGAAAGCTCCACCCCGACCACGTGGGGATTGGCGGCACAGGCTTTCTGCACCTCTTTCCATGAGCCCTTCGGACAACAATCGTTGACGAGTACAATCTCATAATCGTCCGCAAGCTGCGACACGGTTTTTGCAACGCGCTCGCAAAGCGGCACAACAGCTCCCGGACAACCGTAAACCGGCACTACAACCGATATTTTCATATGATCCCCTCCAACGTTAATTATTCGGCAACGCCGTTGAAAAAGCCAAGTACCTTTTCTATAACATATTCGCAGTCGCTTTCGCTGAGACCGTAATACATAGGCAGACGCGCAAGGCGTTCGCTCTCCTTTGTCGTGTAGACGTCCTCGCCGTGGAAACGTCCGAACTTCAGCCCTGCCGGCGCACTGTGCAGCGGGATATAATGGAAAACGCTGGTTATCCCGTATTCACGCAGATGAGCGATAAAGCGTGTGCGCTCTTCAAGGTCGCGGCATTTTATGTAAAACATATGCGCATTGTGAGTGCAGCCCTCCGGTATCGTCGGGATGTCTATGCGTCCGGCGTCCGCCAGCGGTTTGAACGCTTCATAGTACGCGTTCCATGTGCGCAGACGGTCCTTGTTTATCTCGTCCGCGACCTCGAGCTGAGCCCAGAGGTAGGCCGCGTTAAGATCGCTCGGCAGGCAGCTGTCGCCGAAGTCCACCCAGGTGTACTTATCCACCTGACCGCGGAAGAACTTCGAGCGGTTGGTGCCCTTCTCGCGCAGGATCTCGGCGCGTTCGTTGAATTCCGGACGGTTTATGACGATCGCGCCGCCCTCGCCCATCGAATAGTTCTTCGTCTCGTGGAAGGAATAGCAGCCGAAATCGCCTATCGTGCCGAGCGCTCTGCCCTTGTAGGTGCTCATGACCCCCTGCGCGGCATCCTCCACGACGAAAAGTCCGTGCCTTTGCGCGATATCCATAACGGCGTCCATATCACACGCCATTCCGGCGTAGTGGACGACCGCGATCGCACGCGTCCTGTCGGTTATCGCTTCTTCGATTTTCTTCTCGTCAATATTCATCGTATCCGGGCGTATATCGACAAAAACCAGCGTCGCGCCCGCGAGCACGAAGGACGTTGCGGTACTCGAGAAGGTATAACTCGGCAGTATAACCTCGTCTCCCGGCTTAATGCCGCAGAGCAGCGCGGACATATCCAGCGCCGTCGTGCCGCTGGTCGTCAGCAGCACCTTCTGCGCGCCGAAACGCTCCTCCATCCAGCGGTTGCAGCGCTTGGTGAAGTCGCCGTCGCCGCAGATCTTGTGTGAATCGACCGCCTGCTTCATATAATCAAATGCGGTTTCTATATATGGCGGATAATTGAAAGATACCATCTTTTTCCCCTCCAAAATCTCCCTTTATATTTTTACAACCTTATCAGACGTAAACGAACGCACGAAGGCAGTTGACGAAGGCGTAAATATCAAAGACCAGCACTCCCGCCACCGCAAGGTACGCAGCGTATCTTTTGAGCTTGTCCCCCACGTGCGGAATCGCGCCGAGCAGACCGTTGATCCCGTATGCGATGATCGCGAAGAGCAGCGGCGCGGCGGTTATTACATACCGCCCCTGCGGCTGATAGTCGCTCGCCCAGGAATAGTATACCGAGATCGCCACGGTCAGCGCCGCGCAGAAAAGAGCGACAACCGCTCCCGTGACGCGTGCGGAATCGCGCTTCTTACGGTCGCGGAAAAGGGCGAAAAGCGACGCGGCGGCCGCAACGCAGAGTAATATCCAAATATAAGTGTAAACGTATTCATCGGCAAACACCGACATATATCCGAACGTATAGAACGTGCTCTTGAACGTGCGCTCGATCCAGTCTGTGCCGTGAAGCATTCCGAGAATCGAATAGCCCTGCTTCTGCATCGTCATGCGCATAGAAGGCTTCAGGTCGGCGCGGGCGTACATTTCCGCGTACGGCCGCGAGGCATTCAACGCGAATATATCTCCGTTATAAAGCACGGCGTTGCGGATGAAGTACCAGCCGGAAACAAGCAGGACAATCCCCGCTATCAGCAGTCCCCGGAGCAGGAAGCGCTTGAAGGTCACCCGCTTGCGGTTGACTATATGCCACGCAAAGTAAAGTATCACGCTGCCGAGCGCGAACGGGTAAGCGAATTCATATGAGAGCAGGCAGAGCCCCGTCCCGACGCCGAGCCAGACACAGCTGCGGATACTCCACTCGTTCTGCATACCGTACACCCAAACGTATATCATGAACATAACGGTGAAGAGCGAGAAAGCGTCGAGATTGACGTAGCTGCCGAGAAATACTATCTGCGGAGTCAGCGCAGTCAGCGAAATGAATATCCATCGCGTCGGCTGCTTAGTCAGCCGCTTTGAAACGCAGATCGCGAAATATGCGACGCCGGTCATCGAAAGCACGCTCACCAGGCGCGCGGCAATCCACAGCGCCGAAGACGAGATCGTGAAGAAGGACGTCACCTTCATAAACAGCGCCTGAAGCAGATACGGCAGCGACATTGAAAAACCGTAGGATATCCCCCATATAGGATTGCGGATGGATTCCTCGTACCCGTAAGGCAGAGAACCGTTTACGTATATGTATTTCGGCACGTCATAACGCATTATTTCGTCCGGCGCGTACTGAGCGTGCAAGAACACGAGCGACCAGACAAAATACGAAGCGAAGCATACTAAAAGGAAAACCTTTTCGTTTACGGAAAGCTTTTCATGCGGCAGCCAGGTCGACAGCCCGTTTCTTATCTTTCCGGGAACCGGGTCGGCATCCGCACGGCGTTTTTCGTCGGCGGCATATGCGCAGAACACAACTGCGGCGGTCAAAAGGATCGTGACCGCCAGCCTGCCGAAGTTCCTGCCGCTCAAGTCGCGCACGGAACTCGCGGAGGAAGCGGTGACGCCGACGCTCTTGAGTCTGAACGCGCCGTTGACGTCGAGACGCAGACCTTCGCATCCCTCGGCGCCGACCGGAAAAACGACTCGGCTCTCACCCGCTTTAGCGACGTGCGTCTCCTTCATCGCTTCGGAGAACTGCCCGCCTGCAGGCGCGTAGTAAAACTCGATAAAGGTACCTGCTTCAAGCGGTTCGGCAAAATCCACTGCAAGCGCGGAAGTCTCCTTGCCGAGCGTTGAAAAGAGGAGCTGCGGATCGGCGTTTTCGGGCGTATAGGAATCGCCGTCTACTGAGTAACCCTCGACGTTCTTCAAACCGCCCGGATATACAGACTCAACTGCCGCGCTTTCGGAAAGCTCGTATCCGATGACGTCGAGCGAAGCGTACCAGACCGCCGCTTCGACAAGCACCAGACACAGCAGCACGGCCAACCATACAATCCTGCGTTTTTTCAGTACCATACGTTTATAGCGCGGTCACGCGGACTCGCGCATCCTCCCTTCCGTTCCTGCGCCTTCTGCGGCGCGAAAGCAGCGCGTCGGCGGCGAGGTAGACGATGAAGACTCCGGCGGCGGCCGCCGAGACCTTCGCGCCCGTGACGACGCCGGGGCTGACGTACTTAAACTCCACGGTGTGCTCCCCTTCGCCGACGAGCACCGCCATAAAGCTGACGTTCACGCGCTCTATCTCGGCTTCGACTCCGTCGACGTAGGCCGTCCAGCCCGCGTCGTATGGGATCGAATAGAATACGTAGTTCTCGCGCTCCATATCTATCACGGAGGTGAAGCTGTTTTTGCCGAACTCCCAGCTCTTCGACGCCGTGGCGCGGCGCTTTTCCGCGTTGGCGGCGTGCGAAAGCTCGCTGTACTGGAGCGTATAGAAGGGCGCGGTGTTCATAAAGCGGGAGAAATAGTCGATGCGGTCGTCGTCCACGACCATCGCGGCGAGCATTATATGCGATTTCGACTCGTTGTTCAGCGCGTCGTAATCGGAGCGCGGGATCGCGTTGTCGTAGCAGAAGCCCATAGGGATGAACTGGTTGTTTTCCCACACGTCGAAGGCGCCGATCTCGCCGACGTAGGTCAGCCAGCCGCGGTCCTCGAAAAGGCTGCGCTGCTTATCGTCGTCCAGCAGGTAACGGACGGAAAGCAGCGAGCGCAGCGCCCCGTGTTCTATCGGCACGGCGGTCGCGACGTCGCGTTTTATTCCGAGCGAGTCGTAAAAATCGATCGTGGACGTCGGCACGACGCTGTGGAAGCTCGAAAGTCCGGGTGTGTGCATGAATATAGACAGATTGCGCACGCCGTCGTAGTTCTCGAGGCGGGAGTTTTCCATCCCCTCGAGCTTGATGTTTTCATATGAGTAAAGGTAGTTTTTCTCGTAAAAATCGGGGCTGAACGCCTTTGAGTAGCCCATCTGTTCGTAGAAGGTCCACGCCAGGAACGCGAACAGGCAGGTAAGCGCCAGCACCGCTATGCCGTAGCGCTTCTTCGATGACCACCTGACGATGAAGCCCTGCCCCTTGCCCCCGCGCCTGAAGAAGCGGCGCCTGCCGGAAGCTTCCGAATCGGCGCTGTCATCCCGAGGAGGCGCAGCCTCCGAGGTACCCCCCTCGATTTGCAGGGCGTCGGTCTTGCCTCCCTCTGAGGACGGAGGCGGCGTCTGAGGCGAAGCCGAAGATGACGGAGGGAGAGATAACGACGGCTCTCCTTCTGTCAAAGCGTCGTTCCGGAGACGGAGGTCAAGCGAAGCCGCGGGGATTTTCCCTCCCTCAGTCTCGGACGGCAAGCCGTCCTCGACAGCTCCCTCGTCTGAGGGAGCTCCGCCTTCGGCGGCAAGCGCGGCGGCGTTCTTACCTTCCGCCTCCGCTTTCTCCGTCTTTTTCGCGCCTATCTCAAAGGCGGCGGAGGTGCCCGCGGCGTCCGAGTCGAGGTCGCGGAAATACATCGGGCGCATTACGCGCGTGACCAGAATCACCATCGCTATGCAGAGCGCGAGGAAGAAAACGTAAAGCCAGAAGCGGTCTGGATACTGCTCCAGCCCCTTGAACACGTCGCCTATGCCGTCGACCTTTTCGAGATTCGCCGGGTTGATGAGCACCCAGACGACGCCGGAAAGTCCGACCGGGAGCGCGAGCGCCGCGGAGGCGATTATCGTTCCCTTGATTCCCGCCTTCCAATTTGTATCGCGGCGGTCGAGCGCGATCGCGGTCGCCATCGCCATGAACAGTATCGCCATATACCACCAGCGGGTATAGTAATTCGACTTAAAGAGCAGGAACACCGCGTTGAACAGCGGCACGAACGAACACACGCAGCAGAGCACGAGCAGCATCGAAAGCCAGTCGCGCTTCTTCTCTTTTTTCGTGCGCAGGTACGCCCACACGCCCGTCACCGAGAAGAGCGGCAGTCGCGCGGAGGTGGATGTCCAGTTCGGTATCCAGGAGTCGCTCCCGCGGTGGAAGAAGTTGAGGTCGCCGGGGATCTCCGGCGGGAATATCATTCCGCGCGCGATCTCGAAATACCGCTTTGTCGCGGAGAAGAACCACATATAGTAGCTGTTGCTGAACGCCTCGTTCGCGCGCGGGAAGTCCGCCAGCGCCACGAGCGTCGGCACGAGTATCACCGCCGCCGCCGCGACTCCGAGCACCGACTCGAGCGCGACGCGGCCGAAGTTTTTGAGCGAGAATTTCAGATCCTTCCCGATCAGGCGCAGGATATAGTAGATTATCACGAAGGCCGCCACGCCGGGCAGGAAGAAGTAGCTGTAAAGCGCGGTCAGGAAGACCGTTATCCCGAACCACCCGCGCTTCCCCTCCTCCACGCAGGCGTCGAAGGCGAGGATGACGAAGGGGAAGATCGCCACGACGTCGTGGAAGTGGTTGAAGACGAGGTTGAACATCTGGAAGCCGGAAAAGGCGTAGAGTATGCCGCCGGTATAGGCGAAATACTTGTTGCTAACCCGCTTGCGGATGACGAAGAACGCGCCCATAGCCGCGAGGCCTATCTTCAGGCAGTAGAGCGGCGCGATGAGGTATACCGTCCATGTGTGCGGGAACAGCAGCGTTATCAGGAAGAACGGGCTGCCGAGCAGGTAGAACGAATACGACGAAACGGTATTGACGCCCATATCCGTGTTCCAGTTCCAGAAGAATTCGCCGCTGTGTATCGCGCGGTTTATCTCGCTGTAAAAGGGTATCTGCTGGAGCTGGAAATCGCCGAAAAAGAGCTGGTAGCCGCCCGTCATTATCATCACGGGCAGAAAGACCGACAGCGCCAGTCCCGCGGCAAGCAGGAAGACGGTCAGTCCGTCGTGTTTTCCGAAAAAGCGTTTTTTCAGCAGCATAGGGTTCTCCTTATGATGCGGATTTGTCATTATGACGCGTTTGTCATTATGACGCGGGTTTGTCATCCTGAGCGAAGCGAAGGATCCCCCTCCCGCAGCAGCCGTCTGCAAAAGGTGCGGGATTCCTCTCCGGCTTCGCCGGCTCGGAATGACAGGAGAGTTGCTATCGTTTCTTTATTGACGTTCTTCTATCCCGAAAAACCTCAGCGCGTTCTCAAACGTGATCTCCGCGAGCTCGTCGGGCGTGACGCCCTTGATCTCCGCCATCTTCTCGGCGACGAAGCGGACGAACGCCGGCTCGTTGCGCTCGCCGCGGTGCGGCTCCGGCGACATATACGGACCGTCCGTTTCTATCATCAGCCGCTCGAGCGGCACGGCGGCGCAAGCCTCGCGGACGCGGTGTGCGTTCTTGAAGGTTATGACGCCGGTGAAGGAAACGTGAAAGCCCATCGCGACGTATTCCCGCGCGGTCTCGGCGCTGCCGCCGAAGCAGTGCACCACGCCGCGGCGGACTCCGCTCGCTTTGACGAGCTCCAGCGTATCGGCGCAGGCGTCGCGGGAGTGGATTATCACGGGCAGGTCGGCCTCCTTCGCGAGCTCAAGCTGGCGGGCGAAGGCGCGTTTCTGCGTTTCCTCGTCGGTGTCGTCGTAGTGGTAATCGAGCCCGATCTCACCTATCGCGACCGTCTTCGGCTTCGCCGCGAGCTCGAGCAGCTCGGCGCAGTCGGCTTCGGAAAAGCCCGCCGTCTCCGACGGATGCACGCCGACGGCGGCGTAAACGAAGGGGTACTTCTCGCTCAAAGCGACCGCCGCGCGCGCCTCCTCCATATTCGCGGAGGGGTTGAGTATCAGCTCCACCTCCGACTCGGCGAGGCCGTGCAGGAGCTCCTCGCGGTCCGCGTCGTAGCGCGGGTCGTCCATATGTACGTGGGTATCAAAAAGCCTCATATCAGGTCACTCTTTTTCTCTGACGCTCCGTATCATTCTTTTCCGGCGAAGATCTCGGCAAGCAGCTTCTCCTCGTCGATGCGGGCGAAGAGTATTCCGCAGTCCTCCAGCTCGGTGCCGGTCTGGAGCTGGCCGAAGCTTTCGAGCCTGTTCCAGTCCGCTTTGCAGTCGAATATGGAAAGAATCTTCTCCGAGGTCGCGGGCATGAACGGCGCGAGCAGAACGGCGGCGTGACGTATCGTTTCGAGCAGGTTATAGATGACGACGCCGAGGCGTTCGCGCCCCTCGTCGGTCTTCGCGAGCACCCAGGGGGCGGTCTCGTCGATATACTTGTTCGCCCTGCCGAGCAGGTCGAAGACGGCGCCGACGGCGTCCGCGACGCGCAGCTCGTCCATCTTCGCGCAGACTGTGTGCGCCGCTTCGCGGCAGGCGGCGATAAGCTCGTCGTCGACCGGCTCGCCCTCGAGAATCGGGGTGGGCGTTTCGCCGTCGAAATACTTCTTCGTCATCGCGACGGTGCGGCTGACGAGGTTGCCGAGGTTGTTCGCCAGCTCGGTGTTATACTTGCGGATGACCGCTTCGTAGGTTATCGTGCCGTCGGCTCCGTAGGGCATCTCGCTGAGCAGGTAGAGGCGGACCCCGTCGACGGTGAAGTATTTGCAGAGCTCGTCGGCGTAGATGGTGTTGCCCTTCGACTTGCTCATCTTGTCGGTGCCGTTGAGCAGCCACGGGTGACCGAATATCTGCTTCGGAAGCGGCTCGCCGAGCGCCATCAGGATTATCGGCCAGTAAATGGTATGGAAGCGCAGGATGTCCTTGCCGATGATATGGACGTCCGCGGGCCAGTATTTCTTATACGCTTCGCCCTGCTTATCCTTGTCGACGTCGTAGCCGAGGGCGGTGATGTAGTTGGAAAGCGCGTCGATCCAGACGTAGACAACGTGCTTCGGGTCGAACTCGACCGGCACGCCCCACGTGAAGGAGGTGCGCGAAACGCAGAGGTCGCTGAGTCCCGGCAGCAGGAAGTTGTTGACCATCTCCTTGCGGCGGCTTTCGGGCATAATGAACTCCGGATGCTCCTCGATGTGTTTGAGCAGACGGTCGGCGTATTTGCTCATACGGAAGAAGTAGGCTTCCTCCTTCGCCTCGACGACCTCGCCGCCGCAGTCGGGACATTTTCCGTCGACGAGCTGGCTCTCGGTGTAGTAGGTCTCGCAGGCCACGCAGTATTTGCCGGAGTATTCGCCCTTGTATATATCGCCCTGCTCATAGAGCTTCGTGAATATCTTCGCGACGGCGCGCTCGTGGTCGGGGTCGGTCGTGCGGATGAACTTGTCGTAGCTGGTGTTCATCAGGTCCCAGACCTCTTTTACCTCGCCCGCGACGCGGTCGACGTACTCCTTCGGCGCGACTCCGGCGGCCTCGGCGGCCTCCTGGATCTTGACGCCGTGCTCGTCGGTGCCGGTGAGGAAGAAGACGTCCTTGCCGCGCAGACGGTTGTAGCGGGCGATGCAGTCGGTGAAGACCGCTTCGTAGGTGTTGCCTATATGCGGCTTGCGCGACGTATAGGCGATGGCTGTGGTGATGTAGTATTTTTCGTTCATATTCAATACCTCTTTTTGGTTTTTATTTTTTATTCAACCGTGTATTCGATGTTTTCATCTTCAGAAGAACCGCCGGTAAGAATCTCATCGGCGTAAGTGGCGTAGCACATCGAAACAAACGGCGCGACGATTATCGTGCCGGCGCCGTAGCAGACAAAGTACGCTATCAGCATCAGCGGTATCAGCGAAAGCTGAAACACAAGCAGTCCCCCGGACTGCCCGCGCATTCGCTCCTTGCTCTCGCGGGTCGCGCGGACCGCGCTTATATCGCCTTCCGAATAAATATACGGCGCGAGGAACAGGCGGTTTGTAACGTATACGAACAGCACCGCGCAGGCGACCGCCGCCACAACGCTGAAGCTCATAAGCACACCCGCGGCGCCGGCGTGTCCGTCGCTGTATATCATCGAGCCGACGACGCTCATGCCGAGCGGCGCGGCGAAGCAGAGCAGCCCCCACTTCAGATAGTGCAGCCCCGTGTAAATATATATCCAGAGCGAACGCCCGACGCTTTTCGGCGAGCCGTATTCGTTGAGGGCGTAGCCGATCGTCTGCGGCGTGCCCTTGACGACGGCGTAGTGCCATTTCAGCGTTCCGAAGCGCAGCGGTACGGAGAGCAGGAATGTCACGAGCAGTCCGCCGGCGAAGACGCACATCAGCTTAACGACCGCCCAGCGGTCGCTGAGCAGCTCCTTGATATAGGCGTCTATGGCCTCGGTCGAAAGCAGATTCTCCGCGGAAATGAGCTTGACGCCCACGGCGTTATAGACCGCGCTCTGCAGAAATGTGACCGCAAGGCTGATCAGCTCCGCGATCAGCGCCAGCACCGCGGCCGCCCAGAAGCGCCCCATAAGCCTCATTATCGCTTTTCTTCTCACAAGAGATCGGTTTATCATAGGTTTTTTCTCCGGTCCGTTTTGCGCGGCGGCGCAAAACTGCATAGTATACATCGTATATTTTACCACGTCCGGCGAAAATTAGCAAGAAATATTTGCAGCCCGCCCGAAGGCGCGCCTCTGTCATCCTGAACGCAGCGGACGCCCTTGCCTCCCTCTGGGAGGGAGGTGGCATCTGAGGCGAAGCCGAGGATGACGGAGGGAGAGATAACAACAGTTTGCCATTTGTAAAAAGCAACTTCCAAACGAGAAACTACGTTATCTCTCCCTCAGTCTCAAAGGGCTCCGCCCTTCTCGACAGCTCCCTCCCAGAGGGAGCCGAGACCGCGCGAAGCGCGGCAATACGTTCAAACCGCGCCCGTTCGGGCGCGGTTTGTTCCTTAATACCGCCGCAGGCGGTATATCATACGCAAAGCGTATATCATATCGCCAAAGGCGATATATCATTGCGAACGCCTCAGCGTTCGCCCGGGGAAGGCTTCCGACGCCCGCTCGTGACAGGCGTCCCGCCTACGCCTCGATAAACCTCTGCATTCTCGCCAAAACCGCCTGCGCCTCTGCGTCGGCGGCCGCGGCGGAATCCGCCTTCGCGCTGACGTAGACCTTCAGCTTCGGCTCGGTGCCGGAGGGGCGGACGGTCAGACGCGCCTTCGAATCGGTGAAGGAAAGCACCTTCGACGGCGGGAGCCCCTCGATGCCGGCGGAATAGTCCTTCGCGACCGGGGTTTCGCCCTCGCGGAGGGTAATGCCCTCCTTCGCGAGGCGCGCGATTATCGCGTCCATCTGCGCCTTGCCGCTGATGCCCTCGAAGACGAAGGTCTTGAGCGTTTCTCTGTAATAGCCGTATTTCTCATAGAGCTCGGCGAGCCTGTCGAGCAGCGACTTGCCCTGCTTGTGATAAAACGCGGTCATCTCGCATATGAGCAGCGAAGCGACGACGGCGTCCTTGTCGCGGACGTATCCGCCGGGGAGGTAGCCGTAGCTCTCCTCGAAGCCGAAGACGTAGCGTTCGCCCTCGCCCGCCGCCTCGAGCCTGCCTATCTCCTCGCCGATATACTTGAAGCCGGTCAGCAGCTCCTTGACGGTCGCGCCGTGGTCGGCGGCGACCGGCTGCGCCATAGGCGTTGAAACTATCGTGGTGACTATCTCCGGACGCGCCGGCATAGTGCCCGCCGCCTCGCGTCTGCCGAGGATATAGTCGATGAGCAGGATGCCCATCTGGTTGCCGTTTATAAGCGTGAAGCCGCCCCTGCCGTCCGGCACCGCGGAGCCGACGCGGTCGCTGTCGGGATCGGTGGCGAGCACGAGGTCCGCGCCCACGCGCTTCGCCTTTTCGACCGCGAGCGAAAGCGCCGCCGCTTCCTCGGGGTTGGGGTAGGTGCAGGTCGGGAAATCGCCGTCCGGCAGCTCCTGCTCCGGCACGACGGAGACGGTCCTGAAGCCCGCCGTCGCGAGCACGCGGCGGACGGGCTTGTTGCCCGCGCCGTTGAGGGGGGTATAGACTATCTTAAGGTCGCCGCTGACTCCCGTCGAGCAGGCGAAGACGGCGTCGTCGTAAGCCTTTATCACGTCGCCGCCGATGAAGGTCACGCGCCCGTCCGCGACGGCGGAGTCGAAGTCAGCCGCTTCGACCGCGAAGGGGTCGTCGTATTCGCTGATGCGGGCGTAGATGGCGTCCGCGGCGGCGTTGGTTATCTGGCAGCCGTCCGCGCCGTAGACCTTGTAGCCGTTATACGCCGCGGGGTTGTGCGACGCGGTGACGACCACGCCTCCGCTGCACTTCAGCTCGCGCACCGCGAAGGAAAGCATCGGGGTAGGCATCAGTTCGGGATACATATAAACGCGCACGCCCTTCGCGGCGAAGACCGCCGCCGCTTCGCGCGCGAACTCCGACGAGCCGTTGCGCGAATCGTGCGCTATCGCCGCGGAAGCGTCCGCGCCGAACTCCGCGAGCAGGTAGTCCGCGAGTCCCGCGGTCGCCCTGCGGACGGTGTATACGTTCATCCTGTTCGTGCCGGCGCCGAGCTTGCCGCGCAGGCCGCCCGTGCCGAACTCCAGGTGCTTGTAGAATCTGTCTTCTATGGCTTTTTCGTCCTCCGCGACGTCGAGCAGCTCCGCTTTCAGCGCTCCGCCGCAAAGGGACTTCCACTGTTCATAGAGTTTTTTGATTTCCATAACCGTACCTTCTTTCTTTCAACGGATATTCTACCACTATGTCGGGAGTTTTTCAAGAAAAAAATGTCTTTTGATGTTGTGAGGAAGCCGATTCGGTGTTATAATTATAAAAATGCGAGAAAAACATCGGAGGTGACGGCGGTGAAAACGCTGCTCATAGACGGCAACAGCCTGCTCAACCGCGCGTTCTACGGCGTGCGCCCGCTTTCCACGAAGGAGGGCGTGCCGACGAACGGCGTATTCGGCTTTATGAACATACTTTTCAGGCTGCTCGCCGACGTCGCGCCCGACTGCGCCTGCGTCGCCTTCGACTTAAAGCAGCCGACCTTCCGGCATAAGATGTACGCCGAATACAAGGCGGGGCGGCACCCGACCCCGGACGAGCTGCTCGCGCAGTTCCCGGTGCTGAAAGAGCTGCTCGACGCCTACGGCGTTCCGCGCCGCGAAGTCCCCGGCTACGAGGCGGACGACATAATCGGCACGCTCTCCGAAAAGCTCGGCGGCGAGGTCTTCATCGCCACGGGCGACCGCGACGCCTTCCAGCTCGTGAGCGACCGCGTGACCGTCCTGCTCGCCGGCTCGAAGGTCGCCGGAGGCGAGACGATGCGCTGCGACCCCGCGAAGATAAACGAGCTTTACGGAGTCGCGCCCGCGCAGCTCCGCGACGTCAAGGGACTGATGGGCGACAGCTCCGACAACATCCCCGGCGTCAAGGGAGTCGGCGAAAAGACCGCCTGCGAGCTGATACGCCGCTACTCCGACCTCGAGGGCGTCTACGCGAACATCGACGAGCAGAAGGGAGCGCTCCGCGAGAAGCTCGAGCGCGACCGCGAGGTCGCCTTCCTCAGCCGCGAGCTCGGCACGATATGCCTCGAAGCGCCGGTGGAGACCGATCCCGACGCCTATCTGATAAAGCCCTACGACCCCGCGGCGCTCGCCGCCGCTTTCAAAAAATACGAGCTTGAGAAATTCATCGAAAAGCTCGGACTCCGGAACGCCGCGCCTGCCGAAGCCGCGCCCGCCGCGCCGGCTCCGGAGGCGAGCGAAGCGGACGCCGCCGCCTTCGCTTCCGCGCTCGGCAAGCTCGAAAGCGCGGACGTTCACCTCGACTTCAACGCCGGCGAAGCCGCGCTCTGCGGCGTTTCGCCGCTGCTCTGCCGCGACCTTGAAGGCGCGGTGAGTGCGCTTTCCGCCTACGGCGGTACGCTGCGCGTCAACGACCATAAGCGGCTCTGCCGCGTCTGCGCGGAGCTTTCGCTTCCCGCGCCGAAGGTCGTCTTCTGCGCCTCGATAGGCGGCTACCTGCTCTATCCCGACCGCAGCGACTACTCCGTATTCGCGCTCGCGCGGCTGCTCGGGCTTCCCCGCCCCGCGAAGGAGGACTCCGCGGCCGCCGCTTCGCTGCTGCCGGCCGTCTGCGACGCCGTCGCCGCCGAGCTCGAAAGCGACGGGATGACCGTGCTGATGCGCGATATGGAGCTCCCGCTCGCGGGCGTTCTGACCGATATGGAACGCGCCGGCTTCACCGTCGACGTCGACGGGCTGAAGGCGTTCGGCGCCGAGCTTTCCGAACGCGCCGAGGCGACGCAGACCGAAATATACCGCCTCGCCGGCTGCGAATTCAACCTCAACTCCCCGAAGCAGCTCGGCGACGTGCTCTTCAACCGCCTCGGACTGCGCGGCGGGAAGAAGACTAAGACCGGCTGGTCGACCGACGCCGAAACGCTCGGCAAGCTGCGCGGCGAAAGCGAAATAGTCGACCTCGTGCTCGAATACCGCACGCTGACGAAGCTCGTTTCCACCTACGTCAACGGTCTTTCCGAAGCCGCCGGCGACGACGGCCGCGTGCACACGACCTTCCTGCAGACGGAGACGCGCACCGGGCGCATCTCCTCGCGCGAGCCGAACCTGCAGAACATCCCCGTCCGCACCGAGCTTGGCAGCAACATGCGCCGCTTCTTCCGCGCCGCCGAAGGCTGCGTGCTGGTTGACGCCGACTACTCCCAGATCGAACTGCGCCTGCTCGCCGCGCTTTCCGGCGATGAGAATATGATCGCCGCCTTCCTTTCCGGCAACGACTTCCACCGCGAGACCGCCGCCCGCGTCTTCGGCATCCCCGCCGATATGGTCACGCCCGAAATACGCGGCCGTGCGAAGGCTATCAACTTCGGCATCGTCTACGGGATGGGCGCGTTCACCCTTTCGAAGGACCTGAAAATCAGCGTCTATGACGCGAAAAACTATATTGAGAACTACTTCCGCACCTACCCGAAGGTCAGGCAGTGGCTGGACGCGAGCGTCGCCTCCGCGAAGGAGACCGGCTACGCCCGCACCGCGCTCGGCCGCCGCAGACGGCTGGAGGGAATCAACGGCGGCAACGCCGTCATGCGCAGCTTCGAGGAGCGCGTGGCGATGAATATGCCCGTTCAGGGCACCGCCGCCGACGTCATCAAGCTCGCGATGGTCAACACCGCGGCACGCCTGCGCCGCGAGGGCTTCGGGGCGCGGCTGATACTCCAGGTGCACGACGAGCTCATCGTCGAGGCTCCGGAAGCCGAGGCCGAAGCCGTCGGCAGTCTGCTTAAAGAGGAAATGGAAAACGCCTATTCCTGCGCCGTCCCGCTTATCGCCGAGGTCGGCGTAGGGAAAACGTGGTACGAAGCGAAATGACTGCCGCGCAAGCGCGGAGACCTCCCTCAGACGAGGGAGGTGGATTGACGGAGCGAAGCGACGGCAAGACGGAGGGAGTGAAAAGCCCTGCCTCTGTCGCAACTTCTGTGTTTCAGATGACGTTTTCCCTCCCTCAGTCTCGAAGGGCGCTGCCTTCTCGACAGCTCCCTCATCTGAGGGAGCTGCCCGGGCGTCAGCAAAGGAGATACAATGTCAAACTCACCCGACATCACCATATACCCCTTCACCCCTGCCGACCTCGACGCCGTGCTCGAAGCCGAGCGCGTCTGCTTCGCGCACCCGTGGACGCGGGACGACTTCGAGGCCGCGCTCTCCGTCCGGGGCTACCGCGGCTTCGTCGCGCGCGAAGACGGAAAGCTCGCCGCCTACGCGGTCGTTATGGTGCTCGCGGACGAGGCGACGGTCGCGAACGTCGCCGTCCTGCCGGAATACCGCCGGCGCGGGATCGCGAAGGCGCTGCTCACCGCCTCCCTCGACTCCTGCCGCGAAGACGGCGCGGCGGTCTGCTTCCTCGAGGTGCGCGAATCCAACGGCGCGGCGCGCAAGCTTTACGAAAGCTTCGGCTTCGCCGAGATCGCGGTGCGCCGCGGCTACTACGACTCCCCCGTCGAGGACGCGATAATCATGAAAAAGGAGCTGGGCGAATGAGAATCCTCGCGATAGAAACCTCCTGCGACGAGACCTCCGCCGCCGTCACCGACGGCAGACGTGTGCTTTCAAACGTCGTTTCGACTCAGATAAGCGTACACCGCGTCTACGGCGGAGTAGTGCCGGAAATCGCCTCGCGGCTGCACATCGAATCGATAGTGCCGGTCACGGAGCAGGCGCTGCGCGAAGCCGGGATGACCTACGCCGACGTCGACGCCGTCGCGGTCACGAACCGCCCCGGGCTCATCGGCGCCCTGCTGGTCGGAGTCAACTTCGCGAAGGGGCTCGCCGCCGCGCTCGGCAGACCGCTCATCCCCGTCCACCATATGCGCGGCCACATCGCCGCCAACTACATAACCCACCCCGACCTCGAGCCGCCGTTCCTCTGTCTGACCGTTTCCGGCGGACACACCAACCTCGTCGCCGTCCGCGGATACACCGACTTCGAAACCCTCGCGCGCACCCGCGACGACGCGGCGGGTGAGGCGTTCGACAAGGCGGCGCGCGTGCTCGGTCTGCCCTACCCCGGCGGCGCGGAGATGGATAAGCTCGCTTCGCTCGGGAATCCCGACGCCTATAAATTCACCGCGCCGGTGGTACACGGCAGTCCGCTCGACTTCTCCTTCTCCGGCGTCAAGACCGCCGTGGTCAACCTCGCGCACCACGCGGAGCAGACGGGCGAAACGCTCTGCGTCCCCGACGTCGCCGCTTCCTTCACGAAGACGCTGGTCGGCGTGCTGACTGCACACGCGGAGGCGGCGCTGGAGCAATACGGCTTTGACACGCTCTGCCTCGCCGGCGGCGTCGCCGCGAACTCCCACCTGCGGGGCTCCCTCGCGGCTATGACGGAGCGGCGCGGCGTGCGCCTTCTCGCGCCCGCGCTTGAGCTTTGCGGAGACAACGCCGCTATGATAGGCGTGCAGGCGGCGTTCGAATACGCCGACGGCGTCCGCGCCGATATGTCGCTCAACGCCGAAGCCACCGCGGAGCTGTGATTTGATAATTCGTCATACGGCAAACGCCTGTCATTCCGCGCGTAAGCGAGGAACCCCACGCCTTAAACATCTGTCATTCCGAGCGTAAGCGAGGAATCCCACACCTTAAACGCCTGTCATTCCGAGCGTAAGCGAGGAACCCCACGCCTTTCGCAGACGGCCGCATACGGCGGGGGATCCCTCGGCGCCACCTCGGGATGACAGAAACGCAACGCTCGCCGTCAATGCGCGGGCGATTAAAATCTCCCCTACGGCGCCGCGCGGAGCGCGGCCCTGCCTCCCTCCGGGAGGGAGGCGGCATCCGGGGCGAAGCCGGGGATGACGGAGGGAGAGACGGCGTTCGCCGGAAGCGAACGCTATCGTTCAAATCGGCTCCGCCGATTTGTTCCTTACCTATTCACTATTCACTTTTACTTATTCACTGCGAACGCCTTGCGTTCGCCAAAGGAGCGATACCTATGAAATACGTCGTCGTGCTCGGAGACGGGATGGCCGACCGCCCTCTCGCCGAGCTTGCAAACAGAACGCCGCTGCAGGCGGCGAAAAAGCCCAACATCGACTCCCTCGCCCGCTTCAGCGAGATGGGACTCGTCAAAACCGTGCCCGACGGGATGAAGCCCGGCAGCGACGTCGCCAACCTCGCCGCGATGGGCTACAACCCCGCCGCTTGCTACACGGGGCGTTCGCCGCTGGAGGCGGTCAGCATGGGCATAAAGCTGAAGGATACCGACGTCACCTACCGCTGCAACCTCGTCACGCTCGGCGGGGGCGGGCCCGGCGAAGGCGTTATGGCGGACTACTCCGCCGGCGAAATAACCACCGCCGAAAGCCGCGAGCTCGTCAGCTTCCTCTCCGAAAAGCTGAGCGAGGAAGGCTTCCGCCTCTACCCCGGCGTCAGCTACCGCCACTGCCTCGTCTGGGACGGCGGCTCGACCGACGTCACGCTCACGCCGCCGCACGACATACTCGGCAAAAGCACCGCCGGCTACCTGCCGAAGGGCGAGGGCGCGGAGCGCCTGCTCAAGCTTATGCGCGACAGCGCGGAGCTGCTCAAAGACCACCCGGTCAACGCCGCCCGCCGCGCCGCCGGCAAGAACACCGCCGACTCCCTCTGGGCGTGGGGCGAGGGCACGAAGCCCGCGATACAAAGCTTCCGCGAACTGCGCGGGCTGAAGGGCGCGGTCATCTCCGCCGTCGACCTGCTCAAGGGCATCGGCATCAGCGCCGGCATGGAGAGCATCGACGTCGAGGGCGCGACCGGCACGGTCGACACGAACTTCGACGGCAAGGCCGAGGCGGCGATAGAAGCGTTCAGGCGCGGCGCGGACTACGTCTTTATCCATATGGAGGCGCCGGACGAATGCGGCCATCAGGCGGACGTCGCGGGCAAGGTGCGTTCGATAGAGCTGATAGACGAAAAGGTCGTCGGAAGGCTGCTGCGCGAGCTGCCGGAGGTCTGCGGCGAGTTCTCGATGCTCGTCATGCCCGACCACCCGACTCCGATAAGCATACGCACGCACTGCTCCGACCCCGTGCCGTTCATGATATACAGAAGCGGCCGCGACTGCGGCAACGGCGCGGAGCGCTACGACGAAGACTCCGCCGCGAAGACGGGACTGTTCGTCCCCTCCGGCGCGGCGCTGACGGACAGATTCCTGGGTTGACAGCCGCCGCGAACGCAGCGCGATATGCTCTCTTCGCTCAAATTAAAGAACAAAACGGCTCCCGTCGGGAGCCGTTTTGAATTATTCAAATCGGCAAAGCCGATTTGCTCCTTAATACCGCCGCAGGCGGTATATCATGCCGGCGGTACGCCGGTATATCATACGCGAAGCGTATATCATATCGCCGTAAGGCGATATATCATTGCGAACGCCCCAGCGTTCGCCCGGGGAAGGCTTTCCGCCGCCCGCTTTTACTCTGTGCGTAATGCCTCCACGGGGTCTTTCTTCGCCGCAAGGCGCGACGGGATAAGCCCCGCTACGAGCGTCAGCAGCATACTGACCGCGATGAGCGCGACGGCTCCGACGGTCGGCAGCGCCGCGAGCCCGGAGATATCCGTCAGCGATTTGAGCACGATATTCGCCGGGATGAGCAGTATCAGCGTTATCAATATGCCCATAACGCCGGCGGTAAGCCCGATGATGAGCGTCTCCGCGTTGAAGACGCGCGAAATATCCTTCTTCGAGGCGCCGATGGAACGCAGTATGCCTATCTCCTTCGTGCGTTCCAGCACGGAGATATAGGTAATGACCCCTATCATTATAGAAGAAACGACCAGCGAGACGGATACGAACGCGATGAGTATATAACTGATGGCGTTGATTATCGTCGTGACCGATGTAAGCAGCAGCCCGATATAGTCGGTGTAGCGTATCTCGTAGCCCTCTCCCATACGCTCGTTATAGCCGGCGATGACCTCCTCTATCGAGTCCTTCGACTCGAAATCCTTCGGGTATATGCTTATAACGGAGGGCGTATCGAGATCGACGCCGCCGATCTTGCGCATAACGCTCTCGTAGGTATCGCCCGAAGCCGCCGAAAGCGCGGCGATCGCCGCGGCGCGTTCCTCCTCGGAAAGCCCCGCGAGGTAAGCCTGCTGCTCCTCGGGAAGCGCGGAGACGTCGAACCTGCCGCCGGTGAACGCCATTCCGGTCAGCACGTCGGTTTCGGGATCGGCGCGCTGCGCCTTGACTATCTCGCTCTCGTTGACGCGGTTGATCAGATGCTCCGTCAGCTCGTGTGTGTAGCCGACCATGCCGCCGCGGAGCATCGTGACGAGCGCGTTCTCGGCGGGACGGATGACGCCGACTATCTTTATCTCCTCGGCGTTTTCAAGCTTCTTCGCGACGTAGTCGCCGTCGGCGGACATATCGACCCAGCGTTCGCCGAGCCGCGTATAGTAGTCACAGTTGAGCATCAGCCTGAAGCGCAGTCCGAGCAGCTCTTCGTAGCTGTATTCCGCTTCCTCCGTCTGCGGCATCTCGCCGCCGTTCATAAGCGCCTTGAACATCTGCTCAAGCTCGGCGGCGTCCTTCAGTCCGAGGGCGTAAAGCGTATAGTCGCTGACGCGGTTATACTCGTCGACGACGATGACGGCTTCGTCGTAGCCCTCCGGCATCCTGCCGGCGAGCACGTCGAACTGCTCATTCATAAACTCGCGGTTGCCCATCATCTCGCGCCAGATGTTCGAGTTCGAAAGCCCGGACGAGGCTAAGGGATTCGTCTGCGCCATCGTGTTCATGCCCATGAAGTCGAAGACGGCGGAGGGGTTGACGCGCGTGACTCCGCCGGCGCCGTCGACGTTGTAAAGATTCAGGTCAATATCGTAGGCGTACTGTATATCGGTCGTCAGCGCGTCGAGGCCGCTTTCGCCGCCGTCGATGAACGTCTTGAAGGATTTCAGGTCGTTCGTCTGCACCTCGCTGAGCATCGTTTTGAGCATATCGCTCATCATGTTTGAGGAATAAACGCGGTCGAGCGGGCGCTCCTCGGGCACGCCGCGCGCGCCGCGCAGGCTTTCGAGCAGCGAAGCGACGTCAACCGACTGCTTCTCTATCGTTATCGGGTAGCCGGAAAGGGTATCCTTCTCGACGCGGTGGATGTAATTCGTCGCGCCGTGGCTCATCGCGAGGATGAGCGAAATGCCGATGATGCCGATGCTCCCGGCGAAGGAGGTCAGCACCGTGCGCCCGCGCTTCGTGAACAGGTTCTTAAGCGAAAGCGAAAGCGCCGTGGCGAAGGACATCGAATGCGCCTTCGCGCGTTTTTTCTTCTCGCGGCGCGCCTTGCGGTCAGCCTTCGCCTCAGCCTTCGCCTCCGCCTTCAGCGCCGCGGAGGCGTCGAAAGGCACGGTGTCGTCGGTTATGCGGCCGTCGAGCAGGCGGACGGTGCGGGTCGCGTATTTCTCCGCGAGTTCGGGGTTGTGGGTGACCATTATCACGAGGCGGTCGCGGGCGATTTCCTTGAGTATCTCCATAAGCTGGACGCCGGTTTCGGTGTCCAGCGCGCCGGTCGGCTCGTCGGCGAGGATTATCTTCGGGTCGTTGACGAGCGCGCGGGCGATCGCGACGCGCTGCATCTGACCGCCGGAAAGCTGGTTCGGCTTCTTGCCGACCTGATCGCCGAGCCCGACCTTCTCGAGCATCCTGCGGGCGCGTTCGCGGCGCTCCGCCTTCGGCACGCCGGAAAGGGTCAGCGCCAGCTCGACGTTCGAAAGCACGCTCTGGTGCGGGATGAGGTTATAGCTCTGGAAGACGAAGCCGACGGAATGGTTGCGGTAGGAATCCCAGTCGAGGTCGGTATACTCCTTCGTGCTGACGCCGTCGATGAAGAGGTCGCCGTCGGTGTACTTATCCAGTCCGCCGATGATGTTCAGCATCGTCGTCTTGCCGCAGCCGGACGGACCGAGCACCGCGACGAATTCGCTTTCGCGGAAGCCGACGCTGATACCCTTCAGCGCCTCTACCGCGGAGCTTCCCTCGTCGTAGGTCTTCACTATGTTTTTCAGTTCAAGCATTTATGTCACTCCTTGCTTGTGGGTATAATACCATAATAATATTAACGATGTGTTAAATCTCTGCTGTTTTTTTGCGAAAACCGTATTCGATACTATTTTATTCCCGCGGCAATCGTATGTCAACCATTTTTCATCTTGCATTATCGAAAAAATCAGCTATAATAGTATTTGTAGAATTATGATTTTTCCAACGGGAGGAAATGATATGGCAGGAACACACTTCAAAAAGCGCGCGCGCGTACGCAAAAAGCGCATCGCGACAGCCGTTATCGCGCTGATCGCGGCGGTCGCGGTCGTCATCGGGCTCATCTCGCTGGTCGCGAACCGCCAGACGCTCGAGGGCGCGGAGATCAGGGAGGAACTCTCCATAGAGAACAATATCGCCTCGATAACCCGCACGGAGGAGCAGCGCTACTACAGCCTCCGCGTGTTCAAGCCGGACTTCGACGCAAAGAAGCTGCCCGAAGCTATGAAGAAGTATTACGACGATACCGAAGCCGACTTCCGCGCTCAGCTCGACGACCTGCTCGCGCGTAAGGAGCTTTCGCGCAAGGATAAGGCGACGCTGGATCTGCGCTACGACGCCGAGTCGTTCCAGCAGTTCACGACCTACGTCGTCACCGCCGACGTCCACGTCGCGGAGGGAAGCGAAGCCAACGGCACCTTCAGCCGCCGCTACGCCGTCGTCGACTCCACCGGCGCGGAGTACGTCGCCGCCGACCTCTTCAAGGAGGACTACGACTACAAGACCGTCCTCGCCGCGAAGATCGCCGCCAAGGTCGATGACAAGGACGTCCTCGGCGCCATCCTCGATATCGAGGAGCCCTTCACCGACAACGTCTTTATGACGGGCGACGGACTGCGCGTCGAGTTTGACGAGCCCGTCGGCGCGGGCATCAAGGCGGGCGACGCGGTCACCATCGAGTATAAATACATCTACTACGGGCTGAACTTCGAGCTGCCGGACAAATACAAGCCGCCGGAGCCGAACCCGATCGATCCCAAGAAGGAAAAGGTCGTCGCGCTGACCTTCGACGACGGCCCGAGCAAGACGGTCACGACCAAGCTGCTCGACCTGCTCGACGAATACGACGTCAAGGCCACCTTCTTCGTCGTCGGCGACTTCATCGAGGCGAACCCCACGGTGCTTCAGGATGAAGTCCGGCGCGGGCACACCATCGGGCTTCACACCCTCCACCACGACTATAGCTGGGTCAAGGATACGCAGGGCGCGATACAGAACCTCCAGGATGAGGAGGATATGATCTACGAGCTCTGCGGCGTGCGCCCCTACCTCTTCAGACCGCCCGGAGGAATTATGAACACCAAGCTCCTGCAGGCGCTCGCCAGACCCGCGATCATCTGGGACGTCGACCCGGAGGACTGGAAATACAAGGACGCCGACCACGTCTACAACGAGGTTATGAATCAGGTCACGAGCGGCGACATCGTCCTCTCGCACGATCTCTACGAAAGCACCTACCAGGCGTATACGCGCATAATCCCCGCCCTCAAGGAACGCGGCTACCGCTTCGTCACCGTCGACGAGCTGCTCGGGATAACCGACCCGTCGATCGAGGGCGCGTACGCGGGCGAGTTCATCTACTACCGCACGCTCGCCTCCAAGCTCCGCAAGGAAGGCAAGTTCGGCGACTGACGATATGAAAGAAGACATCTGCACCATCCCGATAAACGAAATATTCGACGAAAGCGCCGGCTGTCCCTTCTGCCGCCTGCGGAAAAAGCTTGAAGACCGCGCCCTCGACTACATCTCCGGCGCGGCGATGATGGAGCCGGACATCCGCGTGAAGACGAACGAAAAGGGCTTCTGCGAAAAGCACTACGCGGGGCTCGTTTCGGTCGGAAAGCGGCTGCCGGTCGCGCTGATGCTGCAGTCGCACTGCAACGAGATACGCTTCTCGCTCTTCGGCGGCGGCGCCTCCGCGAAAAAGAAGGCGGAAAAGGCGCGGGCGTTCCATTCCGGCTGCTACGTCTGCGACAGCGTCGACTTCAACTTCCGCAATCTGCTCGTGCAGTTCACGCGGATGTATAAGGGCGACGACGACTTCCGCAAGGCGTTCACGCTGCAGCCGCAGCTCTGCCTGCCGCACTACGCCGACCTGCTTTCGGTCGGCGAGAAGGAGCTGGACAAGCGCTCCTTTGCGAAGCTCTCCGACGACTGCGACCTTATGCTCGCGCGCACGCTGAAGGAGGAGTACGACCGCATCAGCGCCTTCTGCAAGTCCTTCGACTACAACAGCGAAATAACGCCCGACGGCAAGGCAATCGAAAAAATGATCGACGTGCTGTAACTCGCAAACAACAACGGGAAAGGATAATCGACACCGAACGATATGGGTAAAAACTGGATGCGGTTGGACAACGCCGCTTTGATCTTCCCCGCTATAAGCCATACGCGCTGGAGCAACGTCTTCCGCGTTTCCGCAACGCTGACCGAGCCGGTCGACCCGGCGCTGCTGCAGCGGGCGGCGGCGGACCTTATGCCGCGCTTTCCGTCGATGTACGTGCGGCTGAAGACGGGCGTCTTCTGGCACTACCTCGAGGCGCTGCCCGCGCCGCCGCAGGTGCGCGAGGACTTCGCGTTCCCGCTGACGCTGATGCAGAAGAAGGAGCTGAAGACCTGCTGCATACGCGTCATATACTTCAAAAACCGCATCGCCGTCGAGTTCTTCCACTCACTGACCGACGGGACCGGCGGGATAATCTATCTTAAAACGCTGACCGCGCGCTATCTTCATCTGAAATACGGCGCGGACGTTCCCGCGGAAGAGGGCGTGCTCGACCTGAACGAAGCGCCGCTCCCCGAGGAGCTGGAGGACAGCTTCCCGCGCTTTTCAAACGGCGTCGCGCTCGACGACCGCGAGACCGACGCGCTGCGCCTGCGCGGCACGCGCGAGCCGAATTTCCTGCATCTCACGACCGGAATCGTGCCCGCCGGCGCGCTGAAGGCCGCCGCGCACAGATACGGGGTAACGGTAACCGTTTTCCTCACCGCCGTTATGGCGGAATCCATACTCGCATACCAGACGGAGCGCTGTCCCGAGCGGCGCCGCCGCAAACCCGTCAGGATTACGGTGCCGATAAACCTGCGCCGCATTTACGGAAGCAAAACTCTGCGCAACTTCGCGCTGACGCTCAACCCCGGAGTCGACCCGCGTATGGGCGACTACGACCTCGGCGAGCTCTGTTCCGTTATCGCCGCGCAGCTTAACGCGGAGGCGACTCCGCAGCGTATGGCGGGGCGCATCGCCGCCAACGTCAATCCGCAGAATATATCGCTGATACGCGCCGTGCCGCTGCCCGTCAAAAGCTTCATAATGCGGCTGATATACAACCGCCGCGGCGAATCGAAGGGCTGTATCAACGTATCCAACCTCGGCGTAATACGCGTGCCGGAGGCGATGGCGCCGTTCGTGCGCCGTATGGAGTTCATCATCGGCACGCAGCGCAGCTACCCGAACAACTGCTCCGTGGCGACCTTCGGGGACGAAACGTATATCAATATGATACGGAACATACGCGAGCCGGAGCTGGAGCGCCGCTTCTTTTCGCGCCTTGTGGAGCTCAACGTGCCCGTCGCCGTGGAAACGAACTCGAACTGAACGGGCGCTTTTCACGCGCCCGCATCATTATTATTTCAGGAGTATGCTATGTATTGTGTCAAATGCGGAGTCAGACTGACCGACGGAGCGGCGGCCTGCCCGCTCTGCCGGACGCCGGTACGCGATCCCGACGGCGCCGAAGCCGCGCCCGCCGCGCCGACCTATCCCGAACGCTATCCCGCTCCTCCGAAAACCCGCCGCTATCCGATACTCGCGTTCCTCACCGCGCTTCTGCTCGCGGTGAGCCTTTCCGCGATGATCTACTGCCTGACGAACCTGCACGCGGTGAGCTGGTCGGGCTACGTTATGCTCGCCTGTGCGCTCGTCTATTTCGCCCTGCTGTTCCCCTTCTGGTTCGAGAAGCGCGAGCCGCTGATATTCGTGCCGATCGGGTTCGGACTGACCTGCGGCTATCTGCTCTATATCTGCCTTTATACCGGCGGAAGCTGGTTCCTTTCGTTCGCCTTCCCGGTAACTATGCTCGCGGGACTGCTGACGACGGCGAGCGTTCTGCTTTTCCGCTTCGGCAAGCGCCGCAGGCTGCTGAAAATAGGCGTACTGCTTACGGTCATCGGTCTGTCGAATATGCTGATAGAGTTCTTCCTCTGCATCACCTTCGATACGCGGATGTTCGCCTGGTCGCTCTATCCGGTCTGCTCATTCTCGCTGGTCGGGCTCGTTCTGATCCTCTGCTGCACGATACCGGGCTGGAGGGCGTATCTGGAAAAAAAGCTGTTTCTGTAGCGGCGCGCCCGTCACCCCAACGCATCGCCTTATCTGTCATCCTGAGCCCGCAGGGCGAAGGATCCCCCACCCCCCGCAGACGATCTGTCGTCCCTTTACTCTCCGTAGAATTGCCCATCCCGGCAAAAAATAATTTTTCACACTTTCAACAGGGTTTTCAACAGGTAAAAGCCCGATTCGGCGCGTTTTCGACGGTTTTCGCCCGAAAACTTCAACGAAAACGGTCGAAAAACGCGAATATACGTTCTGTAATCTCACGCGAGCGGAGACGCTGAAAGCGCCGCGCCCGCGCCGAAAGGAGCTGCTCAAATGGACGGCGAAAACACAAAAATCACCCCCGCCGAAGCCCCGCTCGACAAGACCGAAACGACGCTTTCCAGCGAATGCGTCTACGACGCGGGCTTCATTCAGGTTATGAGCGACCGCGCCCGCCTGCCGAGCGGCAGGGAGACCGGCCGCTGCTACGTCAAGCACCCCGGCGGCGTCTGCGTCTGCGCGGTCGACGCCGAAGACAACGTCGCTTTCGTGCGACAGTACCGCTACGCGATGGCGCGCGAGGTGCTGGAACTCCCCGCCGGAAAGATAGACGCCGGCGAAAGCCCCGAGGAATGCGGCAGGCGCGAACTGCTTGAGGAGACCGGTATGACAGCCGAAAAGTTCATCCCGCTCGGCGTTATGTACCCCACCCCCGGCTACTCCAACGAGGGGATATACATGTTCCTCGCCGAAAACGCCGTCCCCGGCGAGGCGAAGCCGGACGAGGACGAGATCCTCGACCTCGTTTCGCTCCCATTCGACAAGGCGCTTTACCAGTCGCTGACCGGCGCGATAAACGACGCGAAGACGGTCATCTGCCTCGCGCGCGCCGAGCTGCGCAGAAGGAGGGGCAAATGATCTACACAGACGTCGCGGCGCGTGTGAAGACCGCCGATACCGAAGCCGCCTCCGCCGTCTTCACGATGGCCTACGACGGCGGGATATGCGTCGAGGACTGCTCCGACATCGCCGAAGCCGCCGCTGTTATGCGTATGGACTACGTCGACCGCGAGCTTTCCGAGCGCAACAAGGGCTTCTCGATAATACACCTATACCTGCCGGAAACGGAGGACCTGGCCGCCGTGACCGACTTCATAAAGGAGCGCTTCGCCGAAGACGGCATAGACTACGAGCTTTCCTTCAACCCCGTCGCGGAGGAGGACTTCGCCAACGCCTGGAAGGCGTATTACGAGCCGGTCAGGACCGACGGGCGAATCACCGTCGTGCCTTCGTGGAAGGACTACGAGCCGGAAGACGGCGAGATAATCCTGAAGATGGACCCCGAAATGGCGTTCGGATCAGGCACGCACGAGAGCACGCGCCTCTGCCTCGGCGAGCTGGATAAGCTCGTCAGGCCCGGCTGCTCCGTGCTTGACGTCGGCTGCGGAAGCGGCATCCTCGCCATCGCTTCGATGCTGCTCGGCGCGGGAAGCGCCGAGGCGTGCGACGTCGACGGCATCTCCGTAGAGACCGCGAAGCGCAACTGCGGTAAGAACGGAGTCGAGGCAAAGGTCTACCGCTCCGACCTTTTCTCGGCGGTCGAAGGGCGCTTCGACGTCGTCTGCGCGAACATCGTCGCGGACATCATCATACGCATGGCGCCGGAGATAAAGGCGCATATGAACGCCGGCGGCGTCTTCCTCTGCTCCGGCATAATCGCCGAACGCGCGGGCGAGGTACGTTCCGCGCTTGAGGCGCGCGGCCTGACCGTCCTGCGCACCGACGAACTCAACGGCTGGGCCGCGATAGTCGCACGGTAGCTCACGCTTGTCATCCCGAGGAGGCGCAGCCGACGAGGGACCCCACAGGCGAACGCAGGGCGTTCGCAGTGAAGAGTGAAGAGTGAAGAGGTAAGGAACAAATCGGCAAAGCCGATTTGAACGTATTGCCGCGCTCCGCGCGGCGCCGTAGGGACGAGCATCGCTCGTCCGCGAAGCGCGTCGCCGCGAGTTATGAGTTCTCCCGAAGCGAACGTTGCGGCGACAGCCGCGGAACAGAACAAAGATAACGGCGTTTGTTCTTGACAAGCGCCGTTGTTTTTTAATGTCCTGTTTATCGGACACGTCATATGTTATCCTTAACGCATCAAACAGAAAGGATTGATAAAAATGCCGGTTCGTTTATGCGCTTTAACTGAAAAAGTAACAGAGGAAGCATTTGTACGGATTGTCCGAAAAGAGCTGGACGCGGCAAATGACGCGTTTGCCGCCGAGAAAGACGGGAAAACATACGCCGTTTGCTCATCACCGATTCGCGACGCCGCGACAGGCGGCGAAATTGGGAAGTATGTCATCACCGTTTACTCAAATATCGAACAGCAGCGTAATGAGATTCTCGATATTGACATCGTGCTTTCAAATGACGCGCCGTCGCTGCTTGAGTTTTGCAAAAAGCTGCCCAACTCCTCCGACTCAAACGAATACTACGAAGTTATCACGGAAGACGGCCGTCACCTCGCCGTTGAAACCGTGAACCGCTACGCAGTGCCGGACGAGCTCGAAGGAACAAAGCGCGAGGTGTACGCGTCGGCGCTCCCGTTCGAATTGACCGTTTTCCGCGACGAAGACGCTTACAACAGGTTTTGCGGGTTCGCGAAGCCGGTTAAAGCGGGCGGCGCCGACGTCGAGGTGCACGGACTCAGCACCACATTTACCTGTCCGTCGACGATTTTCAGAAACGGCGAAGACGATGCCCCCTGGTCGTTCGTAGCGGGAGAAATCAAAAACTTCCGCGAAATAACGCTCGACGTTGACTCTGTCAGTTACAAGGCTTATCTTGTCGTTCTCCGTTCCGCGCTCGGCGATCTGCCGACCCTCGTCGGCAACGAGGTTTTTGACACGAGTGAAATCGCCGTCGGGAAGATCGTGGGTATGAACGCCTATATCAAAGCAAACTTCATTAAAGATAAATACCCTAACATTAGGTAGCCCGCGAACTCCCGCGCAAACCGTAGGGGCGATTTTAATCGCCCGCGCATTGAGAGGAAACGCCGCAAAACTGTCATCCCGAGGACCCCCCGCCGAGAGCAGGGCGTTTGTCATCCTGAGCGGAGCGGGCGAAGCCGACGAAGTCGAAGGATCTTATAGACGAGCTATCCTTGACGGAAAACTGCGCCGACAAAGGCACAAAAACAAAAA
>JAFTEJ010000015.1 GCA_017453725.1 Clostridia bacterium
TATTCCGCGTTCGCGTCGTAATCCGTGCCGAAGCTGTCCGCTTCATAGGCTTCCTGAGTGGCAAGGACTCTTAGGTCGAAGTCGACCTCGCCGGCCATATACTCGTTGCCCGCTTCCTCATCCATATGGATAACGAGCGCGAAGGCGTGGACGGCCTCCTTGGGCATAGTGATGTCGCTGAAGCCGGTGGGATTCGTGCCGGGGACGACGGACGTAACGGATGCCGCGGGGATACCGGTCCAGGACGAAACGCCGACCGCCTGAGTCGCGTCGGGAACGATCGCGTACTTCATAACCTTGTAGAGGTCCTTGGCGATATTCCTGACGTCGATGGCCACGGAATACTTGAGCGCGAGATCGCCGTTGTTCTTGATCTTCAGATACGCGACCTGAGTCTTGCCGGGCTCCCAAAGGGTGGCGGTGCTGTTCTGAGCGAGGTTCGCGCTCTGGAAGATAGGCGCACCGCTTTCGCTGATGTTGACGTAGCCTTCGGCGTCGCGGCCTTCGACTGAGGTGTCGGGCTCATACTTCCAGAGCTCGATGTCGAGCGAACCGGCGATAATCTTGTTGCCGGAGCTCGTGACGCTGTCGGTGTACCACGCGAAGGTGGTTCCCGCCAGCATTGCGAAGCACATTACGAACGACATAAACGAACTTATGAACGCCCGCTTCGCTGACTTTTTCTTTGTCATAGCTTTTTTCCTCCTTTATTAATTAACTTTGCAAAGTATATAAAAGGCCTATGACGAGCCTCTTATACAATGGGGGTGGGTTCTTGCCTCCCTCCCAGAGGGCGCCCAGACCGCTTCGCTACCCTCAAGGGGAAGACATAATTCCCTCAATAGTCACCCTCAACATAATGAGCATTATGTGACGGATAAGCGCCGATTATGAAGCGAGTATACAAACACTTCACTAACGTATCATTGATTATATATCAAATCTCAAGAAAAATCAAGTGTTTTTTAATAATAATTCAGAAGAAACTCATTGCTTGTGCGGATTATAACAACATAATGCTCATTATGTTGCAATATAAAACGAAAAAGCATATAAAAATCGGGGACGAATCAATCGATTCGTCCCCGATTCCGTTATTCGGAGCGTATTTCGTTCCTATTCGTAGAGCTTATTCTTGCGCATCCTGATTATGACGACTGCCGCAATTATCGCGGCGATGACGGCGCCGATGATGATATAGACCGTATAGCTTCTGCCCTCGACGTTGACGGTCCCGTCGTCGTCGACGGTGACGCTGCCGCCGACCTTGAGCTTCGACCAGTAGTCGTTCATAAGCTGGAAGGTCGCGTCGGGCAGGTCCGCGAACATCTTCGAATTAGCGGCGGTCGCTTCGTCGAAGTAGACGACGTCGCTGTTGGCGAACTCCTCGCTCAGGTACTCCTTCGCTTCCGGGATGGGCGTGGCGTAGCCGATGGCGTCCATATTCCGGCCGGAGATCTCGGGGTCGCAGAGGAAGTTGATATAAGCCTCCGCCTCCGCCTTATGCTCGCAGCCCTTCGGGATACAGATCGCGTCGATGAAGAAGTTGAAGCCCTCCTTCGGGTAGCAGAAGGCGAGGTCGGGATTATCCTCGTGCATCGTCACGAAGTCGCCGGCGTAGTAGGGGGCGATCCAGGCGGATTCGTTTATCATCGCGTCGAATATCTGGTCCATAACGTACTGCTGCAGGATCGGCTTCTGTTCGAGCAGCTTGTTGTAGCAGCTCTCGTAGTCGGCTTCGTCGGTGGTATTGACGTCGATGCCGAGCAGGAACTCCGCTATCGCGAAAAGGTCGCGCGGGTTATCGAAGGTCAGGATCTTATCCTTGTAATCGGCGTCCCAGAGAATGCTCCAGCTGTCGACCGGCTTGGTGACGTACTTCGTGTTGTAGATTATTCCGACAGTGCCGTAGGTGTAGGGGACGGAATACTCGTTGTTCGGGTCGTAGGAGGTGTTCTTGTAGAGGTCGTCGATATACTTGTAGTTGGGGATATTGCTGAAATCGAGCTTTTCGAGCATATCCTTCTTAATGAGGCGCTCGATCATATAGTCGGACGGGATGATGATGTCATAGCTCGAGCCGCCGGTCTCAAGCTTCGTAAGCATCGTTTCGTTGGAATCGTAGGTCGTGTAGTTGACCTTGATGCCGGTGCGCTTGGTGAACTCGGCGTTGACGTCGATGGTGCCGTCCTCGCCGACGCCTATATACTGACCCCAGTTATAGACGTTGATGGTGACTGTTTCCGCCTTCGCGGGGAGGGCGGGGACCGCCGTGAAGAGCGCCGCGATCAGCGTCAGCGTAAGGATCGAAGCCAGGATCTTTCTCATAGTGTTTACCTCCGTTGAGTAAAAGTGTTTCGCCGGGCTCAGCCGAGCGCCGCGAGCTTGCTTGCTTTTTTGCGTTCGTCACGCGCCTGGAAGATGTTCATCACGATCATAAGCGCGAGTATGACGAGGAAAAGCATTGTGAAAAGCGCGTATATCGTCGGCGGTATCGGCTTCTTGGTGTAGTTGTAGATCTCGATCGGCAGCGTCGAGAAGCCGGAGCCGTAGACGAAGTAGCTGATGACGAAGTCGTCGAGCGAAAGCGTGAAGACCATCGTCATACCGGTAAAAACGCCGGGCATTATCTCCGGCAGCATCACCTTGAAAAACGCCTTTGTCTGCGTACAGCCGAGGTCGAGCGCGGCGTCCATAAGGTTGCGGTCCATCTGGCGTATCTTCGGCAGCACCGAAAGGATGACGTAGGGCAGCCCGAAGGTGATATGCGCGATGAGCAGCGTCCAGAAGCCGAGCACGTTGTTGTTTTTCATCAGCCCGCCTATGAAGACGAAGAGCAGGGCGAGCGAAACGCCCGTAACGATGTCGGGATTGGTCATCGGCACGTTCGTGACGGTGAGTATGAGGCTCTGCATACGCTTTTTCATCTTGTGTATGCCGACCGCCGCCATCGTGCCGAGCACCGTCGCGGCTATCGAAGCGATGACCGCGATGATGATGGTGTTGAGCAGAAGCTGCAGCAGGGTGCCGTTGCTGAAAAGCTCGCCGTACCATTTCAGCGTGAAGCCCTCGAAATGAACCGTGTTCTTGGTCGAGTTGAATGAGAAGAGCATCAGCAGCAGTATCGGCGTATAGAGCAGAAAGAACACAAGCGCGGTATAGATCTTGCCGAACGTTTTCATAGCACGATGTCCTCCCCGTTGTTATCCGTAAAGCGGTTCATTATCGCCATGCAGACGAAGATCATCACCATCAGCACGAGGCTCATAGCGGCGCCGAGGTTGGGGTTGTAGGCGTTCTTGAACTGCTTCTCGATAATATCGCCGATCATCGCGGTATCCGCGGGGCCCATTTTCACGGAGATGTAGAAGGTGCTGACCGCGGGCACGAAAACCATCGTTATCCCGGAGATAATGCCGGGAATGCTCAGCGGCAGAATGACCTTGCGGAAGGTCTTGACTCTGTTCGCGCCGAGGTCGGAGGAGGCTTCCAGCAGCCGCCCGTCGATCTTCATCAGCACAGTGTAAAGCGGCAGAATCATATACGGCAGGTAGTTATAAACCATACCGAAGACTATAGCCGGACGCGTTCTTATAAGCTTGAAAGGCCCGATGCCTATGCCTGTCAGGAGGTTATTGATGATGCCGGTATCCTCGAAGAGGGAGACCCACTCCAGCGTGCGGAGCAGGAAGCTCATGCACATCGGCAGCATCACGAGCAGCACGATGATACGCTGCGCGCGCGGCTTTGTGCGCGAGATGAAGTAGGCGAAAGGGTAGGCGATAAGCAGACAGATTATCGCGGCGATCGCGCCGAGCAGTATCGAATCGAGAAACGTCGGCAGATAATCCTTCAGCGCGGCGATGTTGGCGAATGTGAAATGCCCGTTCGCGTCGGTGAAGGCGTAGACGAAGACGAAGATCAGCGGCGCGACTATAAACAGCGTCATCCACACGAGATACGGCGCCGCGGCAAGCTTTGCGCGCATCAGTCGATCACCTCCGCGTCGGAGTCGTCGTTGAGTATGGTCGCGTCGTCGAGCTTGTCGTATTCCTCGGAATAGGAGGAGTAGTCGCCGAACTTGCCCGAATACGCGGACTTCTTCATAATATGGATGTCGTCCGGATTGAGCTTGATCCCGATAGTGTCGCCCTGGGCGTGGAAATCGGTGGTCTGGATCATCCACTTGAAACCCTTGACGTCGACGATTATTTCGTAGTGCACCCCCTTGAAGGTCACGTTCGTGACGACACCGGAAAGATGTCCGGAATCGGCGCGGACGATGTCGATGTCCTCGGGGCGTATGACTACGTCGACGGGCTCCTTCTTCTCGAAGCCGGAGTCGAGGCACTTGAATTTATAGCCGAAAATCGAACCAAGGTAGTCGTCGAGCATCACGCCGTCGATGATGTTGCTTTCGCCGATGAAGTCGGCGACGAAGGCGTTCTGCGGCTCGTTGTAAATATCCTGCGGCGTGCCGATCTGCTGTATGACGCCGTTGTCCATAACGACGACGGTGTCGCTCATCGAGAGCGCCTCCTCCTGGTCGTGCGTGACGTAGACGAAGGTAACTCCCATCTGCTGCTGGATGTTTTTCAGCTCGACCTGCATATCCTTGCGGAGCTTCAGGTCAAGCGCGCCGAGCGGCTCGTCGAGCAGAAGCATACGCGGCGAGTTGATCAGCGCGCGCGCGATAGCGACGCGCTGCTGCTGTCCGCCGGAAAGCGAGTTGACGTTGCGCTTCGCGAAGCCGTTGAGATTTATGAGATTGAGCATCTCAAAGACCTTGTCGCGGATTATCTTTTCGGGCGTCTTCTTCAGGCGCAGGCCGAAGGCGATATTCTCAAAAACGTTGAGGTGAGGGAAGAGCGCGTAGCGCTGAAACACTGTGTTCACCTCGCGCTTGTGCGGCGGCAGGTCGTTGATTATTTTATCAAAGAAAAAAACATTACCCGATGTCGGAGTCTCAAATCCCGCGATAATGCGAAGGGTGGTCGTCTTGCCGCATCCCGAAGGGCCCAGCAGCGTGACGAATTCCTTGGCCATTATTGACAGGTTGATGTTATCGAGTACTGTTTCGCCGTCAAATTCCTTATGAATGTTTTCCAAACGGACAATTTCCGAGTTGGCCATTTCTCAACCCCCAGTTCCGCGGAACGTACCCCTTGAAAAAGGGCATCCTCGACCGGATAAGTTTTCTATATTAAAATAGTAGGTTTTCGAACTTTTGTCAATAGTTTTGTCAAAAAAAGCGCGGTTATTTTTTTGAAGAAGATAAGCGGGAAGGCTCGGGAAGCTCCCTCAGACGAGGGAGCTGTCATTTTTGCTGCGCAAAAATGACTGAGGGAGGGA
>JAFTEJ010000139.1 GCA_017453725.1 Clostridia bacterium
GTTGTGCTCGCGAAGCGAGCCGGTAGGGACGGGCATTGCTCGTCCGCGAAGGCACGCGTAAGCGCTGCGTTTCTGTCATCCTGAGGCGCGAAGCGCCGAAGGATCCCCCACCGTCAGCGGTCGGTTTGTCATCCTGAGCGGAGTGACGCGTCAGCGTCACGAAGTCGAAGGATCCTGAAGGTAACGGCGTTGTAACAGAAAAAGTGTGCAGGCTGAAGGGAAGCCGACAACCCCTCAGTCGCCTACGGCGACAGCTCCCCTTACACAGGGGAGCCCACGGGCGATCAAGATCGCCCGCGACGAGCACAGCGAGTCAATACGTTCAAACCGCCGTAGGCGGTTTGGCCCTTAACGTTCGCGAAGCGAACACATCATTTGCGCCTTCGGGCGCAAACGTCATTGCGCGCGAAGCACGCTAATCCATTTCTGCAAGGAGTCTTTATCTATGATCAAAAAAATCTTCCGCCAGATGCTGTTCACGCAGATACTGTCCGCGATGACGGTGACGCTGTGCATGCTTGTCGACAGCATTATGATAGGGCGCTTCCTCGGCGTCGAAGCGATGACCGCTTACGGCCTCGCGACTCCGCTGCTGCTTGTTTTCGCGGCGGTCGGAAGCATGATCTCCGCCGGCGTGCAGGTGATGTGCGGCAGGGCGATGGGAAGCGGCGACCGCGAGGGAACGGACGCCTGCTTCTCGGTCTCGCTCTTCCTGACGCTCGCGGTGTCGGCGGTCGGGACGGCGCTCGTGCTCGTCTTCACCGGACCGCTCGCGGAGCTGCTCGGCGCGGAGCCGGGAACACGCGTCTTCGAGCTGACGAAGGGCTATATGCGCGGCTTCATCATCGGCGCGCCCGGCTTTATGGCGGTGCAGATGCTCGTGCCGTATATGCAGATGTCCGGCAGCCGCGCGCGGCTCGTCGCCGCCGTTATCGCGATGACCGTCGCGGATATCGCCGCCGACCTGGTGAACGTCTTCGCCGTGAAGTGGGACACCTTCGGAATGGGGCTCGCGTCGAGCGTCAGCTACTACGCGGCGCTCGCCATCGGGATCGGCTACTTCTTCAAAAAGGACTGCCTCTTCCGCTTCAGGCGGAAGCTGATAAAAGGGAAGACCTGCGCCGAGCTGCTGAAATACGGCGTGCCGACTGTCGTCAACCAGATCTCGCTCGTGCTGCTCGTCTTCGTGCTCAACAAGCTGCTGATAGGAACGGGAGCGCCCGGCGCGGTCGCGGCGTATTCGGTCATATCGTCGGTGGCGAACATATGCTACTGCTTCGGCGGCGGCTGCGGCTCGGTCGCGCTTATGCTTTCGGCGCTGTTTTACAGCGACGCCGACCGCACCTCGCTGCGCGAGCTTGTGAAGACGATGACCTTCTGGGCGGTCGCGCTCGACCTCGCGGTGACGGGAGCCGTCGCGGCGGCGGCCTCGCCGCTGGTCGCGCTCTTCATCGAGGACGCCTCCGCGCAGGGGCTCGCGGTGACGGGACTGCGGCTGTTCGTGCTTTCGCTGCTGCCCTGCGGGCTTAACACCGCCTTCAAGAACTACTATCAGGGCGTCGGGCGCAGCGGCTTCACGCAGGCGATCTCGGTCATGCAGAACTTCGCGCTCGTCGCGCTTTCGGCGTTCGTTTTCAGCCGCTTCCTCGGCGTGACGGGCGTCTGGCTCGGCTACGTCAGCGGCGAAACGCTCACATGGCTCGTCGTCTGCGCCGTCGTGTTTATAAGAAATAAGAAGGCTGCGGTCACGGCGGACGCCTTCTCGCTGCTCCCCGCCGACTTCGGCGCGAAGGAGGGCGACTGCATGGAGGCGACGGTCACGAACGACGCGGAGGCGGTGGAGGTCTCGCGTATAGCGGAGGAGTTCTGCCGCGCCCACGGGCGCAGCCCGAAGGAGAGCGGCATGATCGCGCTCTGCGTCGAGGAGATGACGGAGAACATCGTCGCCCACGGCTTCACGAAGGGCGGGCGCGACCACCGTATCGACGTGCGCCTGACGGTCAGCGGCGGCGACTGCGTGATACGTATCCGCGATAACTGCGTCAACTTCGACCCGGTCAAGTATATGGAGCTCCACAGCGGCGACGACCCCTTCGCCCACATCGGCATCAGGATGGTCATGAAGACCGTCAAGGACGCCGACTACGTCAACACGCTGGGGCTGAACAATCTGCGGTTGGTGGTGTAAAGCGGGCGCCGAAGGAGCCCACGGGCGAACGCTGACGCGTTCGCAGTGAAGAGTGAAGAGTGAATAGTGAAGAGGTAAGGAACA
>JAFTEJ010000140.1 GCA_017453725.1 Clostridia bacterium
CCTCAGTCTCGAAGGGCGCCGCCCTTCTCGACAGCTTTGCCCGTTTGCGGTACCCGATATGCGCATCGGGCGATAAATCACCCTCGCGCCTATCGACCGCGGCACTTCCTCGCCCTCCCTTATTCCGCCACCGGCGGCGGTCGGGCTCGTCACCCGTCTGAGGGAGCTGCCCGCACGTCCTGCTTTACTTGGGGGACTCCTTCGCCCTATGGGCTCTGGATGACAAAACATAACGCCGATTGTTCCACGTGGAACATCCGGCGTTTTCTCGCGCGCGTGCGCACGCGCACGCGTTATTTGTTCAGAGTTGTTCAAAAAATTGCATTTTTCGTGCGGAAAATTCGCGTTTTCGCTTGCATATATGAAAAACTGTGATATAATAGATTTATATATTGTGCGCTAATATCGCGCGAAAAGCGCCTTATAACGAATCGGCGGCGTTTTTTACCCTCGTGGCGAACGGGAAACGAAAGCGGCGAAGAGGTAAGGTGTAAATCAGCTTTGCCGATTTGAATATATTGTGCCGTCCGCTTCGCGTCCGTCACGCAAGCGGCGGGCGAAGCACGTCTGTCATTCCGAGGAGCCGCGAAGCGCCGACGAGGAATCCCGCACCTTACGCAGACGGCGGCAAAACGCAACTTCGGCGGGCGGCGGGCAAAGCCCGCTTTCAAGTTACCGCGTGACAGCAAAGGGAAGACTTCACGGGCGATTAAAATCGCCCCTACGACCTATGCGAAACGCACCGTCGGAGCAGGAACACAGCAGACAGCAGAATAAAGCGCTTTCTCAACAAGCCTTGCCGCGCGCGCAAACCGTAGGGGCGATCTTGATCGCCAGCACTCTCCGCAGGGACGAGCATTGCTCGTCCGCGAACTCACGCAGAAGCGGTATGAGTTTACAGTTTAGAGTTATGATCGCCCTTCGGGCGAGTTATGAGTTCGCCTTCGGCGAACGCCGCGCCGCCTGCGGCGGCGACACCTCATCCGGCGCTTCGCGCCACCTTCCCCTCAAGGGGAAGGCTTTTACGCCGACCCCCTTCTTTATAATTACAACCCCTGAACGGAGGAAGAATATATGCAGAATTTCGATAAAATCTGGGAGCGCGTCAAGGACGAGATCGCGCTCAACGTCACGGAGGTCTCCTTCGAGACCTGGATACGCGACCTCGAAGCCATCGGCTTCCGCGAGGGCGCGGCGGTGCTTTACACCAGCTCGTCCTACCAGCGCGACGTCATCAAGGGCCGCTTCATGAACGCGATAAACGACGCGTTCGAGGCGGTGCTCGGCCGCGAATGCGAGGTGCGCATCATAACAAAGGACGAAATGGACGCCGGCAGCGCGCCCGACGGTCCGACCTCGCCTATCGAACAGGTCGCGCAGTCCGCGCCGGAGCCGGACGACACCTTCACCTTCGAGAACTTCATCGTCGGCAACTCCAACAAGTTCGCGCACGCCGCGTCGCTGGCGGTCGCGAACAACCCCGGCTACGCCTATAACCCGCTCTTCATCTACGGCGACAGCGGCCTCGGCAAGACCCACCTGCTCAAGGCGATCAAAAACGAGATCGAAAACAGCAACCCCGCGCTGAAGGTCGCGTTCGTGACCTGCGAGGACTTCACAAACGAGTTCCTGGAGCTGCTTCGCGCCGGGCGCGGCGCGGAGTTCCGCAACCGCTACCGCCCCGTCGACGTCCTGCTCATCGACGACATACAGTTCATCGCCGGCAAGCAGTCGACGGAGGAGGAGTTCCTCAACACCTTCAATACGCTCTACGACCGCCACAAGCAGATAGTCATGGCGGCCGACCGCAAGCCGAACGAGATGAAGACGCTCGCCGACCGACTCCGCACGCGCTTCGAGCAGGGACTGCTCGCGGACATCCAGCAGCCGGACTACGAAACACGCGTCGCGATCGTCAAGAGCAAGGCCGGGCTGCTCGGGCTTGAGATCCCGGACGAGGTCGCGGAGTTCATCGCCAGCCGTCTCAAGAGCCACACCCGCCAGCTCGAAAGCGCCGTCAAGAAGCTTTCGGCGTACCATAAGCTTTCCGGCGATCCGCTTTCGCTCTCGATGGCGCAGAACGCGATAAAGGACACCATCGTCGAGGACGCCGAGGCCGGCGTCGACGAGGAGAAGATACTTGAGGAGATCTCGCGCACGCTTTCCGTGCCGGTCGACGAGATCTGCGGCAAGAAGCAGACCGCGGACGTTTCCTTCGCCCGCAAGGTCGCCGCCTACGTCCTGCACGAGACGACGAATTATTCCACCAAGAAGATCGGCGACGTCCTCGGCGGCAAGGACCATTCCACCATCGTTTATTATCTCCGCAACGTCGAGAAGGAGAAGAAGACCAACGCCAAAATGCGCAACACGGTGGACGATATTATTAAGAATATCAAGGGAAAGTGATGAGCGCGGGCGTCGGAAGCCTTCCCCTTGAGGGGAGCCGGCATAGCCGGCATTCACGTCGGATGAGGTGTAGCGGCGAAGCCGCGTCACCGCCCGCAATTCATGAACGCTACGCGTTCATGAATTGCGCCTGCGGCGCATGAATTGACTGCTTCGCAGTCATGAATTGCAAGCTTCGCTTGCATGAAGGAGCAAATCGGCTTTGCCGATTTGAATAAATATCTCTCCCTCAGTCATCGCCGCAAGCGGCGATGACAGCTCCCTCCCAGAGGGAGCCAAGGCCGTCCGCTTCGCGTCCGGCACGCAGACGGCGGGCGAAGCCCGCTTTCAAGTTACCGCACGGCTTCGTAACGCTGCGTTTTGACGGGCGATTGATAATCGCCCATACGGCGAAGCTCTGCTTGCCGAATGACGATATAATCATCGCCGTTGAGAGGGTAATAATACGCAATCAAACGGCGCACAAACGCGATTGTTAAAAACCCTGTTGAAAATGTTGAACACAACCGTCGGTTGAGTGAAAAACAACCGGCGTTTGATGAGTATGGAGCGGTATTTAGAGAATATAATCATACATTTGTATCAATCATTCTTGCGGAAGAGCGACGCTCGTCCCTACGCCGACGCACTGCTTGTTTTTGTCATTCCGAGGAGCCTCGCAGCGCCGACGAGGAATCCTACACCGTAGACAGCCGACTGAAAATCGATGGGGATTCTTCAGCTTAAAGCTCCTCAGAATGACAGATATGCAGCGTTTGCACGTAATTACGCGGACAATCAAGACCGCCCCTGCGGACTCTTCGATACGTCGCGTTACAGCTAAAAGTATCCGACAGAGGAATCAAGCTTTTTTCAACTTTTTCTTCAACCGTTGATAATTATTTTTCACAGTTTCAACCGGGTTTTTGAAAAATTTCAAAGTTTTCATTTTCGCGGTGGAAAATTATTGAAAACGGCGTCAGCGCGAAAAGCTCTTTATTAGGCGAAAATCCGGCAAAAATTTCCGAAGCTTCCACATTTTCCGGCCTACTGAATACTACTAATATTATTTATATTATATTATTTTATAATATAATGAATGTGATTTGAGCTAATGGCGTTACGCCTGCCGAAGCAGTGCCGGATTTGTATCCGATCCGGATTCAGGGTCTGTTCAAAAAGATTTTCGAAGATGAAGAATGTATTCAGGCTTATCACGGTTTTTGAGTGACTGACATGGTTTTCGAGCGAGGATAAAATCTTATGGATGATTTCAAACCGCGTATCATATTCCGCGATCCAGTCTTCGACGGCGCGGCCGATCCGACGGTCATAAGAAGAGCCTCCGACGGGAAGCTGTTTATGTTTTACACCCAGCGCCGCGCGGCGTTGGACTGTCCGTCCGACAGCGTCGAGTGGTGCTACGGGACGAAAATAGGAGTTGCGGTAAGCAGTGACTTTAATAGCTGGCAATACGTCGGAGCGCTGACAGGCTCCACTGTGCAAGGGGAGCTGTCGAGAAGGGCAACACCCTTCGAGACTGAGGGGTTGTCAGCATCGGGCATAAAACTTTGTGATGTTGAAAAGAACAACCCTTCCGTCATCCTCGGCTTCGCCTCGGATGCCACCTCCCCTTACACAGGGGAGGCTGCCAGACGGCTGCGTGAGTTAGGGGATTCCTCGCACGAAGGGCTCGGAATAACAAAAGGAGCCGACACCTCATCCGTCTTGACGGCTCTGCCGTCAAGACACCTTCCCCTCAAGGGAAAGGCTTCGGACACCTTCTGGGCGCCGGAGGTCATATTCGACGGCGAAAACTACCGGATGTTCGTTACGTATATCGACGGCGTCTACTCCGAATGGGCGGGGGAGGCGTCGATAGAGCAGTATATCTCGCCCGACCTGCTGGAATGGCGGCGCGTCGGGCGTGTGGAAATCGAGTCCTCGCGCGTCATCGACCCCTGTCTGTACCCGCTGCCGTCGGGCGGCTGGCGCATGTGGTTCAAGGACGAAAGGCGCGGCTCGCGCACGTGTTACTGCGACACGGAAGACTTCGTGAGCTGGCGTTACGGCGGCTTCGCGACGGACGATACGCCGCAGGAGGGTCCGAACGTTTTCGCGCTCGGCGGGTACTTCTGGCTCGTCGCCGACGTCTGGGACGGCCTCGCCGTCTACCGCTCGGACGACCTCGTCTCCTTCAAGCGGCAGGAGGGTAATATCCTGCCCGGCGTCGCCTCCCACGCGGACGTGTTCTGTGAACGCGGGCCCGAAGGCACGGCGCGGCTGGTGTTTTTCACCTATCCCGAAGGCGGCCGCCGCAGCGCGGTGTGCGAGTGCGGGCTGACGGTTGAAGGCGGGGTTTTGAGAGCGGCGCTGTGAAAATGAATGCGCAACGTTATCATCAAACGCGCACAACGTTGTCATCCTGAGCGAAGCGGCGGAACGCCGCGCAGTCGAAGTATCCTGAAGGTAACGTGTGTGTTTTAGGAAAAGTGTGTAGGCTGAAGTGGATGGGTGCGGGTTTTTTTGAACAGAGGCTTTGCTTTTATTCGCGGCGTTCCGCTGAAAAGGACAGCTCGTCTTTAAGATCCTTCGACTGCGCGGACTACGTCCGCTCCGCTCAGGATGACAAAGTTGCCGACGCTCCGCTCAGGATGACAAAGTTGCCGACGCTCCGCTCAGGATGACATACCTGCAGTGTCGGATAAGCGGTACTACCTATAGTATATACATACAATAATATACAAACAGTATAAAATCACACTTACAGAAAGGGTGGGTCAATATGAAATTTACCGTTGAGAAGGATTCGTTCGCGAGGGCGGTCAACAACGTGCTGCGCGCCGTGCCGGTGAAGCCCCAGAATCAGAACCTGGAGGGCGTGCTGCTCCGCGCGGACAAGAAGCACGTCCGGCTGACGGGCTACGACTCGATCTTCGGCATCAACACCTCCGTTGAGGCCGACGTCGAGCGCGAGGGCGAGATCGTCCTGAACGCCAAGCTCTTCGCGGAGATCGTCCGCAAGATGCCGGAGGGCTATCTTTCCGTCAACGTTGAGGGCGCGTCCCTCGTGACGATCGCGAACGGCGACACCGTCTTCGACATCGTCGGCGCGAGCGCGGAGATGTACCCCGAGCTGCCCTACGTCGACCACCGCGACGAGCTGACCATCTCGCAGAAGGCCTTCCGCGATATGATCGAGAAGAGCTCCTTTGCCGTCGCTACGACCGATATCAACCCGATCCTCACAGGATCGCTGCTCGAATGCTCCGAGGACACGCTGACTGTCGTCTCCGTCGACAGCGCGAAGCTCGCCGTCGTCAAGGAGAAGTGCAAGTACGCCGGCAACAAGAGCTTCATCGTGCCCGGAAAGTCGCTTTCCGAAATCGCGAAGATCCTTTCCGACGACGAGGACGCCGAGCTTTGCATCTACTCCTCCGCGAAGGAGGCGCTCTTCGTCATCGACGGCTACGAGATGGTCACGAAGCTCATCTCCGGCCGCTTCATCGACTACAAGAAGTCGCTCCCCGCGGAGCACAGGCTCGAGATAATCGCCGAGCGCGGAGCCGTTTTCGAGGCGGTTGACCGCGCCTCCCTGCTGATTTCCGACAGGTTCAAGGCGCCGGTGCGCTGCATGTTCCGCGACGACCGCATCAGGCTCTCCTGCACGACCGAGCTCGGCAAGATCAGCCAGGACATCCCCGCGCGTATCACCGGCGACGGCTTCGAGGCGGGTTACAATAATAAGTTTTTGTTCGACGCGCTCCGCGCCGCCGACTGCGAGCACGTCCGGCTGCAGCTCAATTCGCCGCTTTCCCCGATGATGATCTCCTCGGCGGAGGGGAATAACTTTATGTATCTGATCATGCCCGTCAGGCTCGCGGACTGAGGAGAAAGCGGGGCGTCGGCAGCCTTCCCCGGGCGAACGCTGAGGCGTCGGAAGCCTTCCCCTTGAGGGGAAGGTGGCATCCGAGGCAAAGCCGAGGATGACGGATGAGGTGTCATCACCGCCCGCAATGATATATCGCCTTGCGGCGATATGATATACGCTTCGCGTATGATATACCGGCGTACCGCCGGCATGATATACCGCCTGCGGCGGTATTATGGAGCAAATCGGCGAAGCCGATTTGAATGAATATCTCTCCCTCAGTCAAACGCTCCTTGCAGTCGCGTTTGCCGGCTTTTGCCCGTTTGTGGTACACCCGATATGCGCATCGGGCGCTAAATCACCCTCGCGCCTATCGACCGCGGCGCTTCCTCGCCCTCCCTTATTCCGCCACCGGC
>JAFTEJ010000141.1 GCA_017453725.1 Clostridia bacterium
CGCCTACTGGAAAGACTACTGCCGCAAGTTCCTGCTGGACCTCGGCATGCACGAAGACCGCCTGCGCCTGAGAGACCACGCGCAGGAAGAACTCTCCTTCTACAGCAGGGCCACCACGGACTTCGAATATCTCTTCCCCTTCGGCTGGGGCGAGCTCTGGGGCATCGCGGACCGCACCGACTTCGACCTGCGGCAGCACAGCGAGCACTCCGGCGAGCCGCTCGAATACTTCGACCCCGAGACGAACGAAAAGTATATGCCCTACGTCATCGAGCCCTCGCTCGGCGCGGACAGAGTCACGCTCGCGCTGATGATCGAGGCTTATGACGAAGAGACCGTCGGCGAAGGCGACGTGCGAGTGGTGCTTCGCCTGCATCCGGCGATCGCGCCCTTCAAGGCGGCGGTGCTGCCCCTTTCAAAGAAGCTGAACGAAGGCGCTCTCGCCTTCTTCCGCACGCTGAATAAAGAATTCAACGTCGACTTCGACGACGCGGGCTCGATAGGCAAGCGCTACCGCCGCGAAGACGAGATCGGCACCCCCGTCTGCTTCACATACGACTTCGACAGCGAAAACGACGGCTGCGTCACCGCGCGCGACCGCGACACCATGGAGCAGGTCCGGATCCCGATGAGCGAGGCGGCCGGCTACATCGCCGAAAAGCTCCGGTTCTGATAACGCCGATACAAACGGCCAAGGCGCTCCACCCTGTCCGTTTGTTCGGGTTTTTTCGCTTGACTTTTTCCTTCATAGGTAATATAATGGCGTGACGCTCGCAAGAGCGCCGAAAATTGCAAAACGGGAACGTAAAATGGATTTTATTAAAAACGTATTCAAAAACCGCAGGCTCGTATGGCAGATGAGCCGCAACGACTTCCGCAACAAGTTCTCCAGCATGTCGCTGGGAACGTTGTGGGGCTTCGCAGTGCCGCTCGTTTTTATGACGATCTACTACGTCATATTCAACTACGTTCTGAAAAGCGGCGATATAATTACGCCCTCCGAGCTGAAGATACCATTTATTGTGTGGTTCCTCAGCGGCTTCTCAATGTGGCTTTTCATCAGTGACGGACTGACGAGCGCGACGACCTCGGTGCGCACCTATTCATACCTCGTTAAAAAGACGGTGTTCAACGTCGATATAATCCCTGTGTTCGCGCTGCTTTCCAACGGGATAGTTTCGCTTGTCGTCTTCGGTATCGCGGGCACGGTCTGCGCCGTATACGATATAGTTATCGGCATACCGCTCTTCCCGAACGTACTCTTAGCGCTCTATATCATACCCGCGGCGTTCATCTTTCTGGCGGCGCTGACGCGGCTTACCGCCGCACTCGCGACAAAGGTCGCCGACGTTATGGCGGTCATCAACATCTTCATTCAGATAATCTTCTGGTTCTCCGCGATACTCTGGGATATCAAGATCCTCGACGCGAAGGCGCCGGCGCTCGGGCAGATACTGCGCTTCTCGCCCTTCACCTATCTCGTCTACGGCTTCCGCCAGGCGTTCACCGCGGACTACCTTCCTATTATTACGGCAAAATACGGGCTTTACACCGCGGGCTTCTGGGCTATAACCCTGCTCGTTTTCCTCTACGGCAACTACGTCTTCAATAAAAACAAAAAAGACTTTGCCGACGTGCTTTAAGGAGGTGCGGATATGGAGCCTATCATCAGCGTAAATAATCTCAGCAAGCGTTACAAGGTCTTCGGCCGCAAGAAGGACGTCATCGTGGAAGCGTTGTTCCCGAAGGCGAACCGCCACACGCTCTTCACCGCCGTCGACAATATGACGTTCGACGTTTTCCCGGGCGAATCCGTGGGCATAATCGGCTGCAACGGCGCGGGCAAATCCACGCTGCTGAAAATGATAACCGGCGTCGTCTCGCCCACCGAAGGCAGCATAAAGATAAACGGCCGCGTCAGCTCCCTGCTGGAGCTCGGCACGGCGTTCAACCCCGAGCTGACCGGCATCGAAAACATCTATCAGCACGGGCAGATATTCGGACTGACAAACGACGAGATAAAGGCCCGCGAGCAGGAAATAATCGACTTCGCGGACATCGGCGACCACATCAATCAGCCGGTCAAGACCTATTCGAGCGGTATGTTCGCGCGTCTCGCCTTCGCCTGCGCGATAAACGTCGATCCGGATATACTCATCGTCGATGAGGTGCTTTCCGTCGGCGATATGGCGTTCCAGATGAAGTGCTTCAAGAAGTTTGAGCAGTTCAAGGAGCGCAAAAAGACAATACTATTCGTTTCGCACAACGTCAACGACATCCTCACCAACTGCTCCCGCGTAATGATACTGCAGCAGGGAAAGTGCATCTTCGACGGCGACGCGTAGGAAGGCGTCGAGCGCTATAAGAAGCTGATGAGCGGAATCGATATGGACGAAAACCGCGGCGGCGAATCCACTCAGGCGGCAGTTCCCGAAATCTCTGTCGCTTCGTTGGAAACCGCTGAATGCGAGATGAAGAAAAGCCTCGAGCTCAACAGCGATATCCTCATCTACGGCAACCAAAAGGCTGAGATCATAGATTACTGCCTTTTCGGCGAGGACGGCAAGCCGACCGGCTCGATCAAGAGTCACGAGATTGTCACGATAAAGATGAAGGTAAGATTCAACGAGCCGCTGGACGAGCCGATCTTTGCGGTAGGCTTCAAAAACGCGCAGGGGCTCGAGCTCTGCGGCGTCAATACGTTCAGCCACAAGGTAAGCACGGGGCACTTCGACAAAGGACAGGTCGCCGACGTTAAATTCACGCTCGCAATACCGCTGGCGACAAACAAATATTCGGTCTCGTTCGGCTGCACGAGATACAACGACGACGGAGTCCTCGAAATATACTGCCGCCACTATGATGCTTTCTTTATCGATATAGCCGCACGCCCGAATTCCGTCGGCCTGTTCGATCTCGAAAGCAGCATCAGTGTCGAGTAAAGACCGGAGGAAGCTATGGCAACCATAGATTACAAATGGTATTCCGGAACGGACGAATACAGCGACGGCGACATCGAAAACGATATCCTCGGCTATTTCAAAAAGTACGGAAGCAAGCATCTTGAAAAAGTATTCAGGCACGACGACCGCTGGGCGACGTTTTATCATCTTACGCCGCTGCGCGAAAACATCGTGAAGTTTTACGAATTCAAACCCGGAGCCTCCGTGCTTGAGGTCGGCGCGGGTTTCGGCGCCGTGACCGGCGCCCTCTGCGAAAAGGCGAAACACGTAACGGCGGTCGAGCTATCTAAACGGCGCGCCGAGGGGCTTTATGAACGCCATAAAAAGCGCAAAAATCTCGACGTATTAGTGGGCAATCTCAACGATATAAGTTTCCCTGAAAAGTTCGATTATATTACGCTTATAGGCGTGTTGGAGTACGCTCTTTCATTCACAGTCTCCGAGCATCCGTACGAGGATTTTCTGACAGGCATCCGCTCGCTGCTGAAACCCGACGGCAAGTTGTTGATTGCGATCGAAAACCGCTACGGCCTTAAATACTGGTGCGGCGCGCCGGAGGATCACACCGGCAAGCCGTTTGACGGCATAAACGGCTATGAAGGCGTAGCTTTCGTGCGCACCTTCGGCAAGGCGGAGCTTTCCGAACTGCTCAACTCCTGCGGCTTCCGCAGTTTGAAGTATTACTACCCCTACCCTGACTATAAGATGCCTCTCGCGGTTTTCAGCGATGAAAATCTGCCCGCTGACGCCGGCGCTCTCACGAATATAATCGACCCTCATCCATACGATTCCGAGCTGATACCCGACGAGAAGGCCCTCATCCCCTCCCTCGTCAGAAACGGCGTCTTTCCGTTTTTCTCTAATTCATTTTTCGTAGAAGCCGGCTTTTAGTCTGCTTCGGCAATGAGGTTTCGCTATTATGAATGAAATTGGAAACACAAAAAACACCGAGCTTCACAGAACGAGCGACTATGGAACCGCGTACAATTATTCTCCTTTGCGCGGAAACATCGTCGCTTGGTGTGATATAAGCGGAAGTATCCTCGAGATAGGCGGCGAACGCGGCGCGATCACCGGCGCGCTCCTGAAAAAGGGCAGCGTCGTTTCGGTCGAGTCAGACTCCGAAAAAGCCGCCGCGCTGCGCGAAAGATATCCGGAAGCAAAGGTCGTCGCTTCGCTTGGCGACGCCGGAAGCGGCTTCGACTGCGCGGTTATGATCGGATCGCTCGAGGAATACGCGGGCGGCGACGAGGTCGGCTTTCTGAAGCGCGTTTCCGCCCTCCTGAAGCCGGACGGCAGGCTGCTCATCGCGGTCGACAACTCGCTCGCGATCGGAAAGCTCTCCGGCAGGGCCGCCGAAACGTATACGCGCAAGGGCTATTCGCTCGCGGAATTCCGCAGAATCCTTGAAAGCTCCGGGCTTAAGTATGCATCCATGCTTTATCCTGCGCCCGACTACCGATTCACAAACGTCATTTTCAGCGACAAACAGCTTCCGGACGGCGAAAGCATCAAGCGCCGCCTGGTATACTTCCCCTCCGACCCGACGGCGACCTTCAACGAGAACGCTTATCTGCGCCGCTTTATCGAAACGGAGAAGGACTCCTTCCCCCTCGTCTCCGACGCTTTTCTCGTGGAGGCGTCGCTTTCCGAGGCGTCGAAGGCGCCGAAGCTCATCTGCTTCTCGCTCTACCGCAAGCCCGAATACAGGGTTTTCACGGTCGTCGACGACGAATACGCGCACAAGTACCCCTCAAACGACAAGGCGCGCGCGCATATCGAGGCCTTCGGGAACAACATCGCCGAGCTGAAGGAAAACGGACTCAGCACACCCGACTCGTACTCCGACGGCATTATCACCAGCCGCATATGCAGAGGCAAAACACTCGATATGCTGCTGCTCGACGCTTATCAAAACGGTGGCGTGAGCGCATTCAAGGCCCTGGCGGACGAGTTCTTCGCCGCGGTATCCGAAGCCTGCGGCGAGGGGAGCGACACGGACACCATCTTCGAGCGTTTCTCCGTCGAACTGACAGAGGTGCAGCGCGCGGGCCTGCGTTTCCTCAAGCGCGGCTATATGGATATGATCTTCCAGAACTGCTTTGTCGAGGACGGACGCTACGTCTTTTACGATCAGGAGTGGCGCTTCGAAAACACGCCGCTTGAATATATCATATTCAAGGCTCTGACCAACAGCGAGGTAATATCCGAAACCGTCAGCGAGGACCTTTTCGAGCTTTTCGGCATCGCGGAGTACCTGCCGCTGTTCGAAAAGCTGAACGGCGCTTTCGCGGATGAGGTCTACAGCGATTTCTACAAAAAATGGTACGCCGTGCGCAGCGTTACGCCGCGCGAGCGCACAAGCGCCCTCCGAGCCGAGCTGGACGCCGCCGAAAGCAACATAAAAACGCTCCGAAAGAACAACGCGTCGCTGCGCGGCGACATAAACGCCGCAAAAGAAACCATTACCGGTCTGCGCGACAGGCTTGAGGCAATCGAAAACCGCAAACTCCGCCGGAGGTGCGTAAACTATATGCACGCTCATCCGGCGCTTCACAGATTCGTCAAAACCGTCTTCGCGCCCTGCAATTACATCCGCTGCAGAATCAGACAGCGCCGCGAAAACGCCTCGCCCGCGAACAGAGCTGAAACCGCGTATTCGCTCTGGCTGAAGCACAATACGCCGGACAAAAACGCGCTCGAAAAGCAAAGAAGCCGCATCTTCCCTTCGGCGCCGGTATTCAGCATACTCACCCCTCTTTACAACACCGACAAAAAGATGCTCGAGGAAATGATCGCCTCCGTAACGGCGCAAACGTATCCCCACTGGGAGCTCTGCCTCGCCGACGCGAGCGACGCCAAACACGACTACGTCGGCAGGACGGCGCTCGCCTTCGCCGAAAGCGACACGCGAATCAAGTATACGCGCCTGAAAGAAAACCTCGGCATCGCCGGCAACACGAACGCCGCGGCGAAACTCGCGAGCGGCGACTATATCGCTTTGCTCGATCACGACGACGCGCTCGCGCCGGACGCGCTTTACGAGATGGCCGCCGCGGTGAACGACGAGCCGGACGCGGACTTCATTTATACCGACGAGGACAAGTTCACCGACATCGGCGGCGAACGCTTCGACCCGCATTTCAAGCCGGATTTCTCGATATTCACACTGCGCTCGTTCAACTATATATGCCATTTCACCGCGCTGAAGAAGACTCTCTTTGACGGTATCGGCGGCTTCGCCTCCGGCTACGACGGCGCGCAGGACTACGACCTTTTCCTCCGCGCCTCCGAAAATGCGGCGCTGATAAAGCACATACCGAAGCCGCTGTATCACTGGCGCGTGCACCCCGCTTCCACCGCCTCCGCCGCCGGCAGCAAGAGCTACGCCGAAGAAGCGGGGCGAAAGGCCGTTGAGGCGCACCTGAAGCGCGTCGGTATAGACGGCGAGGCACTGACCACGGATATGCCCTTCCGCTACCGCGTGAAGTATCCTCTCACGAGTAAGCCGCTCGTTTCCGTGCTCATCCCCAACAAGGACTCCGCCGACGAACTGAAAAAATGCGTCGATTCTGTGCTTTCCGCTGATTACGGCAATACGGAGATAATCATTATCGAAAACAACAGCGTGACTCCTGAAATCGGGCGTCTTTACGAAACCCTCTCCGCAAACCCGCGCGTGAGAATCGTCCGCTACGAAAACCGCGGATTCAACTACTCCGCGATTAACAATTACGGCGCATCCTTCGCGCGCGGCGAGCTGCTGCTCCTTATGAACAACGACATAGAAGCGATCGGAACTGAATGGCTTTCCGAAATGGTTTCCGTTATAATGCAGGACGGAGTCGTCGCGGCCGGCGCCCGTCTGCTCTATCCCGACGATACGGTGCAGCACTCCGGAGTCATCATCGGACTCGGCGGCGTTGCGGGCCACATAGAGAAGATGCTCGACGACGGCGATTGCGGCTACTTCGGCTACGGCAAAAGCGCACGCGAAGTCGGGGCGGTCACCGCGGCGTGTATGCTCGTGCGCCGCGACGCGTTCGACGCCGCCGGCGGACTCGACGAGAGCTTCGCCGTCGCTTTCAACGACATCGATCTTTGTATGAAGCTCCGCTCGAACGGAGGCAGAATCATTTACACCCCGCACGCGAGCCTCTACCATTGTGAATCCAAGTCACGCGGCCGCGACGACGATACTCCGGAAAAAATCAGGCGTTTCAAGTCGGAGATCGACAGGTTCCAATCAAAATGGGCGGCCGAGCTTTCCGCGGGCGATCCTTTCTTCAATAAAAACCTGCGACTCGACAGCAACGAATACCTGCCGAGAACTGAGAAGGTAGTTTAGTATGGATAATTCAAGCGGAAAACAGCCGGCCGGGCGCCGCATATGCGCGGGAATGGTCGTTTTCAACGGCGACCACGAAAAAGCCGCCGCCAACGTTGAGAATATCCTCCCCTCCGTCGACGCCTTCTTCATCGTCGATAACGGCTCGGACGACCTTTCCCCGCTCGAATCACACTTCGCCGGCAACGCTAAGGTGCGTTTCATAAAAAACGGTGAGAATAAAGGCATAGCCTTTGCGCTCAACCGTGCGCTCGACGCCGCGGAAGAAGGCGGCTTCGACTGGCTGCTGACGCTCGATCAGGATACCGTCTGCGACGTGAATATGATAAGCGTTTACAGGCGTTATACCGGCGAGCCGGATACCGGCATTATTTCCCCTTTCATCATCCACAGGGGCAATGCCTCACCCGAGCACTATAAAGACGAGAATCTGCCGGAAACGGAGATTGTCGACGACTTCGGCAGATGCATAACCTCCGCCGCGCTGACGAACGTCAGGGCCGCGAGGGAGATCGGCGGCTGGAACGACGAGCTTTTCATCGACGCGGTCGACTTCGATTTCAACTACCGCCTTATGTCCGCCGGATACCGCATTCTTCGCGCAAACGATACCTATATCGTGCAGGAGATCGGCGAGCGCGTTCCGGTAAAATGCTATAAGCTGTTTTACCGCTTTATCGGCGATCACAAGTACCACGGGCCGAAATACTATTCCGTACACTCCGACTTCCGACTCTATTATATCGCGCGAAATTACAGGTGGTTTTTGAAGAAGTACAGGGCGAAGTCCCCTACCGTCAACAGGTGGGCGAACTTCAGGGATATGCTCCTGCGCTTCCTGCTCTACCCGCGCAAGCGCAGCAGGATAAAGATGCTCCGCGCCGTCCGCAGAGGCCGCCGCGACAGCAAGAAGATGACCTATTGACGCAAAGCGGCGTAATCGGCGCCGCTTTCGTTATATAACCGCAGTTTTCAATCTTTATTCAATCCTCACCGGTATTAGAGCGGTGAAACGGAGGGACGAAGCATGAAGCTCCTGCTTGCAGAAGATGAAAAAAGAATGAACCGCGCGCTATGCGAAATACTCCGCCAGGAGGGATATGAAGTCACGTCCGTCGAGAACGGCGAGGACGCGCTTTATGAGATCGAGGGCGGCCTTTACGACCTCATCGTGCTCGACGTCATGATGCCCGGAATGAACGGCTTCGACGTGGCGAAAAACGCACGCAAGGCGGGTATCCGCACGCCGATACTGATGCTCACCGCCAAGGGCGAGCTCGACGACAAGGTCGAAGGGCTCGACAGCGGCGCGGACGATTATCTGACAAAGCCTTTCCTGACGCGCGAGCTGCTCGCGAGGCTCCGCGCGCTCGGCAGGCGCAACCTCCCGACGGACGACGGCAGCCTGGTTTTCGAAGACCTTACGCTCGACGTCAAAGGCGCGGAGCTCCGCTGCGAAAACGGCAAGAGCGTCCGCCTCGGCGAGAAGGAGCTGCGCATCCTCGAATACCTCATCTCAAATCAGAGGCGTGTGCTCACCCGCGACCAGATCGCGCTCAAGGTCTGGGGCTACGAAAGCGACTCGGAATATAACAACGTCGAGGTCTATATGTCCTTCGCGCGGAAAAAGCTCGCCTTCGTCGGCTCGCGCTGCGAGATAAAAGCGCTGCGCGGGATCGGTTACGAATTGAGGTGCCGTGATGTTCAATAAGACACGAAGAAAGATAGTTTTCACAGTCGTGCTCTCACTTCTGGCGCTGATGGCGGTGACCCTCGGAACGATATACTTTTCCAACCGCGCCGCGCTCCGACGCGAAAGCGAGGATATCCTGAACGCCTACGTCGAACGCTTCACGCTCGAGGAGCAGCCGACGTTCCCGGAGGAAGGCTCAAAGCCCGACGGCAAGCCCGATTTCGCCCCTCCGGAGCCGCGCGACAACGATATGTTCAGGAGGATAGAGCCGGCGTTCCGTCTTTCAACCTTCTATTCCGTCGCCTACTCCGAAAGCGGCGAGGTGCTCGCGATAAACAACGGCAACAACGAGCTTCAAAGCGAGGAATCTCTGCTCGAAACCGCCTCTTCGATCATTGAATGCGGCAACCGCAGCGGCACGGTCGGCAATATGACCTATATCGTCGAAAAGCGCGACGGCTACACGCTTGTCGCTATGCTCGACGGCACGATAAACGATAATAACCAGAAAACGCTTATTAAGCTTATGCTGATAATCGGCGCCGGCGCGCTGGCGGTGCTCTTCGTCATTTCGATATTCATAGCCCGCCGCATCGTGCGCCCGCTTGAGGAGAACGACAGACAGCAGAAGCGCTTCGTTTCCGACGCCGGGCACGAGCTGAAAACGCCGATCGCGGTCATCTCCGCCAACAGCGAGCTGCTTCGCAGGCAGGGCGGCGACAGCGAATGGCTCGACAACATCGACTACGAAAACGAGCGGATGAGCGAGCTCGTCAAGCAGCTTCTCCTGCTTTCCCACACGGAGAACGGCGACCTGCCGAAAGAAACGCTCGACTTCTCGCAGCTCGTCAGCGGAGAGGTGCTCCCCTTCGAAAGCCTCGCGTTCGAAAGGGGCGTGAGGATAGCCTCGGACGTCGAGGACGGACTCACGGTCGAAGGCAATCCGGGCCAGCTCCGCCAACTCGTTTCCATCCTGCTCGACAACGCCGTTTCTCACGGCAGCGGAGATGAAATCGTCTTATCACTCCGGCACGAAAAACACTCCGCGGTACTGACGGTCTCCAACGCCGCGAAGGAAATCGCCGCCGAAGGGCTGAACCACCTCTTCGACCGCTTCTATCGCGGCGACGAGGCGCGCGGCGACGCCGGTCCGCATTACGGGCTGGGGCTTTCGATCGCAAAGGCGGTGACGGAAGCGCACGGCGGCGACATCCGCGCCGACTTCAGGGACGGCAAAGCCGTCTTCACCGTAACACTTCCGATAAAGAAGGCGTAGCCTTTATACCGCGCAAACGCACACGACTCACTATCGGGCAGTCATTAAAACAGAGACTGCCCGATTTTTTTTTGAAAATTTATTCTGTTTCAACATTCGTTCAATCTTTGAAGGTACAATTACAGTCAAAGAACAAACATATTCAAAAGGAGGAATTCAGAATGAAAACCAAGAGATTCACAAGCATAGTCATCGCTCTGGCAATGCTCATGTCGGTGTGCGCGGTCGAGGTGTTTGCCTCAACCGCTGAGAGCGCGGTCCTGACCTTCACCGACTCGGGCATAACCGAAACCGCAGCCGGAAGCGGCTACGAAATCGTCGGCACCGCGCTGACGATAACGGCGGCGGGTACCTACCGCGTCACCGGAAACTGCTCGGAAGGCTCGATTTCGGTCGGCAAGAGTCTGAGCGGCGTCACGCTCATCCTCGACAATCTGACGCTGACATCCTCCTCCACGGCGCCGCTCGCCGTCAAGAAGGGCTCGGACGTGAGCGTCCACCTGACGGGCGTCTCGACGCTCACAGACAACGAAGACCCCGCAAACGAGACCTCAGGCGACGCGACGGTCGCGGAAGCCTTCGAGGGCGCGGCGGTCAAGGTCAAGAGCGGCTCGACCGTCACCTTCTGCGGCGACGGCGATCTGAACATCGTCGCCAACGCCAAGAACGGCATAAAGGGCGGCTCGACATCCTCACTCGTCTTCAACCAGTCCGGCACGGTGACCGTTACCGGCAGCGGAAAGTATTACGGCGGCACGGTCTCCGGCGCGGCGGTGAACAACGCCGTCGCCTGCGACGGCAGCATCGTCTTCAACAGCGGCTCCTACGTCCTAAAGGCGGCGGGTGCCGGCGTCAAGCGCGCGCCGGACGCCACCGACGAGGCC
>JAFTEJ010000142.1 GCA_017453725.1 Clostridia bacterium
CGGCTGCCTGATGCTCGGCAACCTGCTCAAGGAGTGCGGCGTCACCGACCGCCTCTCCGATACCGCGCAGAATTCGCTGATGAACATCGTCACGATATTCCTCGGCGTTTCCGTCGGCGCGACCGCCGTCGCGGAGAACTTCCTGAAGCTCGATACGCTCAAGATCATCGGCCTCGGCCTGTTCGCGTTCTGCTTCTCGACCGTCGGCGGACTCCTGCTCGGCAAGCTGATGTACGTCATCAGCGGCGGCAAGATCAATCCGCTCATCGGCTCCGCCGGCGTCTCCGCCGTGCCTATGGCGGCGCGCGTTTCGCAGGTCGAGGGCCAGAAGGCGAACCCCTCGAACTTCCTGCTGATGCACGCGATGGGCCCGAACGTCTCCGGTGTTATAGGGTCTGCTGTCGCTGCCGGCTTCTTATACGCGCTGTTCGCGTAAAAGAAGCAAAGCGGGTCTTTTCGTCGCTTTGCGGCTTGTCGCGCTCGATATGCAATAGCATAATCTTCGCGCTTTCCGCGCCGCAAATCATCCGAAAACTTCTCGCTTTTCGGTTAGTGCAGGTCCGCCGTCGCTGCCGGCTTCCTGTACGCGCTGTTTGCCTGATAACGCGGGCGTATGCGCTCGCACCGATCAGAAAGGAGTGATAACGTGACCAAAAAACGTATCTGCGCAATTCTGCTCGCGGCTTTGTTTGCGTTTGCCGCCGCGTTTTCGCTCGTCTTTATAGCGCACGCCGCGGGACACGACTGCTCCGGCGAGGACTGTCCGGTCTGCGCCGCGCTTGAAGTCTGCCTCAACGTCCTGCGCGTGTTCGCGTTCGCGGTATTCGCCGCGTTCGCCGCGCTCGCCGCCGTATGCGCGGCGCGCTTTGCGCTTTCGCCGCACGCGATCACAGCGGCGGCTCAGACGCCCACGAGTCTTAAAGTCAAGCTTCTGAACTGAAAACGATAACTGAAACAAGGGGAAAGCCTGCCCTCCGGCAGGCGGCGTCGCTGTACGCCGCCCCTTGTTTTTCGTATACGCAATTTTATATTTTGTATAATTCGGAGGTTTTGAACTATGAAAAAACTGGTTGCGGCAATATTATGTCTGATTATGATTGCGGGACCGGCCGCCGGCTGCGGAAGCGATCCCGCTCCCGCGAGCGATGAAGGGAACGAAAAATTGAGCGTCGTGGCGACGATCTTCCCGCAATACGACTGGATAAAAGAGATACTCGGCGACAAGGCCGACAGCGTCGAACTGACGCTTCTGCTGGATAACGGCGTCGACCTTCACAGCTACATGCCCACCGCGGACGACATCGTGAAGATATCAAACTGCGATATGTTCGTCTACGTCGGCGGCGAATCCGATGAATGGGTAGAGGACGTGCTGAAAACCGCGAATAACAAAAAGCTGATCGCCGTTGATCTGCTCGAAGTCCTCGGCGACAAGGTCAAAGAGGAGGAAGTCAAGGAGGGTATGGAAGCTGAACACGACCACGAGCACGAGGAGGGCGAAGAGCACGAGGAAGGCGAAGAGCACGAAGAAGGCGAAGAGCACGGGGAAGAAGGTCCGGAATACGACGAGCACGTCTGGCTTTCGCTGAAGCACGCCGCGTTCCTGTGCGAGCACATCGCCGGCAAGCTCGGTCAGCTCGATCCGTCGAACGCCGCCGTTTACGCGTCGAACGCCGCCGCTTACACGGCGAAGCTCGCCGCCCTGGACGGCGAATACGCCGCGGCGGTGAACGCCGCGCCGGTCAGAACGCTGCTTTTCGCCGACCGCTTCCCGTTCCGCTACCTTGTCGACGATTACGGGCTTGATTACTACGCCGCCTTCGCCGGCTGCTCCGCGGAGAGCGAAGCGAGCTTTGAAACCATAATGTTCCTCGCCGGCAAGGTCGACGAGCTCGGGCTGACCGCGATCCTTCAGATCGAGAGCGCGGACGGCTCCATCGCCCGCACC
>JAFTEJ010000143.1 GCA_017453725.1 Clostridia bacterium
CTGCGGCGACAGCTCTCCTTCCACAGGGGAGCCCACGGACGAGCGATGCTCGTCCCTACCGCGACGCCGCTGCGCGGCGACACCTCATCCGTCTTGACGACCTTGCCGTCAAGACACCTTCCCCTCAAGGGGAAGGCTTTCACGCCCGCCCTACGCTACAATACCCTGAAGGGGAAGGCTCTTCGCCCTACCGGTGAAGCCTACATAAACAAATCACCCCGCGCAATGCGGGGTGATTTGTCTGGCGGAGAAGAAGGGATTTGAACCCTTGCGCCCTGTTACAAGCCTACTCCCTTAGCAGGGGAGCCTCTTCACCACTTGAGTACTTCTCCACGGTGACGGTGAAACGCCTGTATCATTCCGGTTATCAGAGAAATTGGCGGAGAGAGAGGGATTCGAACCCTCGGCCCTTTCGGGTCACCGGTTTTCAAGACCGGCTCCTTAAACCGCTCGGACATCTCTCCGTAACGCAACAGATGAATAATAACATACCGGAGCGCCTTTGTCAAGATATATTTAGCATTAAATATCGCAAATCTTTTTCTTGCAATTGCTCCGTCCATATGATATAATCGCCCTCGGTGAGTTCGAAACCATCCTCACCCAGGCTGAAACGCCGAAAAAACAAAACTACGGGAGAAAAAAGAATATGAAAAACAAAAGCGTACGTTTCATAGCGACCGCCGCCGTTATCGCCGCGCTCTACGCCGCGCTGACGATGGCGCTTTGGACGACTTCGTCGCTCCAGATCCAGTTCCGCCTTTCGGAAGCGCTCTGCATACTTCCGGCATTCACGCCGGCGGCGATACCCGGACTCGCCATAGGCTGCGCAGTCGCTAACATACTCGGCGGCACATGGATCGACGTCGTCTTCGGCTCGCTCGCTACCCTGCTCGCCGCCGTCTCAAGCTATTTGATCGGGCGCGCGTTAAAAGTCGGCAGAAAAGAAGGGCGGCTTTCAGTCGGCGCGATAGCGCTCGTTCCGCTGCCGCCTGTCGTCTTCAACGCGCTGATAATCCCATTCGTGCTTTATTACGGCTACGGCTTCACCGAGTTCCTCGGGCACACCGGCACCGCCGCCGTGCTCGCTTTTTACGCGCTGACGGTCGGACTCGGCGAGCTCGCCGTCTGCTACGTGCTCGGAATTCCGCTCATGCTGCTCGTCAACAGCATCAACAATAGAACGCAGCTCTTCTGACGCGCCACGCTTTGTTTTGATTTATCCGACAGTAAAACGGAGGATTGTTTATGGCAAAACTCTATTTCCGCTACGGAGCGATGGGCTCGAGCAAGACCGCGAACGCGATCATGGTGCAGTATAACTACGCCGAGCGCGGACAGAACGCGCTTATGGTCAAGCCCCGCGTCGACGACCGCGACGGCGAGCGCGTCGTCGTTTCGCGCTCCGGGCTCCGCGCCGACTGCGTTTATATGGAGGAGCTCGGCGGCGTTGACGTCACGCAGTACGACGCCGTCATCGTCGACGAGGCGCAGTTCCTGACGAAGGCGCAGGTCGAGGAGCTCGTGCGCATCGTGGACGAGGAGAACGTTCCCGTCGTCGCTTACGGCCTCCGCGCCGACTTCAAGGGCAACCTCTTCGAGGGCAGCACCTGGCTGCTCGCCTGGGCGGATTCCATCGAGGAGGTCAAGACGATTTGCTGGTGCGGCAGGAAGGCCACCTGCAACGCCCGTCTTCTCAACGGCAAGGTCACGAAGACCGGCGAGCAGGTCGTCATCGGCGGCAACGAGAGCTATACCAGTCTTTGCCGCAAGCACTGGGCGAAGGGACAGTTAGGGCCGGAGGAATGATGAGCCATCGCGCTGCGGCGACGTCATTCCGCGAATCCGCGGAGTGACGGCGTTGTCATCCTGAGCGGAGCGACCGCGGGGAGCGCGGTCGAAGGGTCCTGAAGGTAACGGCATTATATTCAGAAAAAGTGTGCAGTCGAAAACGTGAGTTGATCTTTCGTTTTCTTATGCACACTTTTGTTTATATCGGCGCACTCTTCCGTCACGGAGAGCTCGTCTTTAAGATCCTTCGACTGCGCGGGCTTCGCCCGCTTCGCTCAGGATTACAGATATGCTGCGCTTCAGCGTCGATGCGCGGGCGATTAAAATCGCCCCTACGGTTGCGCGGCACCGCCGGCCTCTCTTGTGTAAGGGAAACCCCGGACGAGCGATGCTCGCCCCTGCCGCGCGGCCTTAGTTCGCAACCCGCGAAGTCTTTTCTCTCCCTCAGTCATCGCCGCAAGCGGCGCTGACAG
>JAFTEJ010000144.1 GCA_017453725.1 Clostridia bacterium
AAGGACAGCCCTACGGCTGCACGAGACGGGTACCGTTTAATGCTGCTCGGTTCCCCGCCTGACATGATTCGCGGCCGGTCCCCGCAGCGTTCATGCCGCCCTTCTTCGGAACACCCGCTGTCTGTTCCTGCGGATATTTTATCATATCCGGCGCGGATATGCAAGTTTTTTTGCGCCGAAAATGCGATTTTTGCATTCAAAACGCAACTAATTATTGAAATTCGGGCGCTTCGGGTGTATAATTACGATGGTTTATAATTTAAAAAGCAAACCGCGCGAACGACGCCTCGTTTTCCGACGCAATAAGCCGAATTATCGGACGGCGTTTGCCAAAAAACAAAAAAGCCGCACCGATACGGCAGAAGGAGATCAGAAAATGGAAATCAGAGTAGAAAAAACCGCGCAGAGAAAGCAGAAGCCGGATTACAACAATCTGACCTTCGGCGATTACTTCACCGACCATATGTTCATCATGAACTACACCGCCGGACAGGGCTGGCACGACGCCAGGATAGTCCCCTACGGAGATATATCCGTTTCCCCCGCGGCGATGTGCCTGCACTACGGGCAGGAGGTCTTCGAGGGTATGAAGGCCTACCACGCCGCCGACGGCAGAACGCTGCTTTTCCGTCCGCGCAAGAACTTCGAGCGCATGAACGTCTCCAACGAGCGTCTCTGCATCCCGCCCATCGACGTCGATTTCGTGATGAAGGCGCTCAAGGAGCTGATAAAGCTTGACGCCGAATGGATCCCCGAGGCGGACGGGACCTCGCTTTACATCCGTCCCTTCATCATCGCGGTCGATCCGCACCTCGGAGTCCGCGCCGGTCACGAATACCTCTTTATGATCATTCTCTCGCCCGTCGGCTCCTATTATAAGGAGGGGCTGAACCCCGTCAAGATCTGGGTTGAGAACAAATACGTCCGCGCCGTCCGCGGCGGAATGGGCTTCGCGAAGACGGGCGGAAACTACGCCGCTTCGCTGAAGGCGCAGGAGGACGCGCACGAGTTCGGCTACTCGCAGGTGCTCTGGCTCGACGGCGTCGAGCGCAAGTACATCGAGGAGGTCGGCGCGATGAACGTCTTCTTCAAGATAAACGGCGAATACGTCACCCCCGCGCTGCAGGGGAGCATCCTGCCGGGCATCACGAGAATGTCCTGCATCGAGCTGCTGAAGCACTGGGGCGAGCCCGTTTCCGAGCGCAGACTCTCCGTCGACGAGCTGGCCGAGGCCGCCGAAAACGGAACGCTTGAAGAGGCGTTCGGCAGCGGTACCGCGGCGGTCATTTCGCCCATCGGCGAGCTTCACATCGGCGACCGCGCCTACACCATCAACGGCGGCAAGATCGGCGATATGTCCCACAGGCTCTATAAGGAGCTGACCGACCTCCAGTACGGCAGGAGCGAGGACGCGCTCGGCTGGACCGAGGAGATTAAGCTGTAAAAACGGGCGGCTCAAAGCCGCTCCGGAATAAAAGAGATAAACGAGGAGTCACATCTTATGGAACGATTTGCAACGGAGAAGGCGTTGCTTTGCTCGGGACTTGACTCGCAGAGCAGGAAAAATCTGTTTCGCTGCATAGTGAAGGCGGAAAAGGCTGAAAAGGAGGGCGACCGCGAGCGTATCGCCGCGGCGTCGAAGGCGCTGCGGAACGCGGCTTCGCGCGTGCGTCCGATAGTGACGGAGAAGATTGACGGCACGCTGCCGGAGTCTGTCTTCATCTACGCCGGCGGCAGGAAGTCCGCGGATTTCCCGCTGCGCGACGCTCCGCCCTGCGACGGCATCGCTTTCGAGGTCGAATACGAGGGCAGGAGCGGCGAATCCACGCTCACCTTAGGCGTCGGCACCGACGCGGGAGTGTCCTATCTGACGGATATCCCGCTGCCGCTCGAAGGCGGAAGGCTTATGCTTTCCTACGATATGCTCCGCCCCGCGATAAAGAGCGCGGAACGCATCGTCGTCGCGCTCGAGTCGGAGGAGGATACCGAGGTGCGCGTAACGCCGCTTTGCTTCTTCCGCGAGCGGACGGAGAAGGACAACCGCACGCCTTACGCGGAAACGCCCGCCTCCGCGCTCCGCAACGACAGGTTCTATAAGATAGTCGATATATCCGGCGGCCGCGCCCTCGCGCTCGTTCCGCGCATAAAAGAGACCGACCTGCGCTGGGAGCAGTCGCTGATACACACCGACAAGGGACAGCGCCTCGCGCTTGAGAAACGCGCCCGCGACTATACGCAGGAGTGGCAGCTCTATAAGACGGAATACGGCAAGTATCACGTCATAAACAAATCGAACGCCAACCACATCCAGCTCGACGGAAACGGCAAGCCCTTCCCGACGGACGTCAATATGAACTGCCCGTCGCAGGATTTCGACCTGCTGCCCGCCGGGCCCGGCAAGTTCTCGATAATCGGCGAGGGGGGCAGACCCCTGACCTGCGAGAACTGCAGAGACGGCGTCTGGGCGCTCTTCGAGATCGCCGAGGACGAGTGGGTCGAGACCTTCCGCGACGACTTCGACGGCGAGGAGCTCGACAGGAGTATCTGGGGCGTCTATAACAAAAAGATAAGACCGCATACCGAGCCGGTCTACTTCCTTGACCGCGGGGAGAACTTCTTCGTCGAGGACGGCAACCTCGTCATACGCACGTCGGACGACGGCTTCGACGGAATTCCGCAGACGGGCGCGTATATGGACACGCGCGGGCTTTACGGCATCACCTACGGCAAGATGGAGATGCGCGCGCGTATCGCCACCGGCGCGTGGATATGGCCGGCGTTCTGGTCGATGGGCATCGTCGGCAACTGGCCTTATCAGGGCGAGATCGACGTTATGGAGCTCGTCGGCGGCGGCGAAAACGGCGAGCTGGATTCAAAGCTCTTCGGCACCCTCCACTGGGCGACCGAGGAGAGCCGCCATATGGAAAAGGGCGTCGACTACTGCTGGAAGGACTTCGAGAATCTCAACGACCGCTACCACACATACGCCGCCGAGTGGGAATACGACCACCTGCGGCTTTACGCGGACGATATGCTCTATATGGCGCTCCACCTCGACTCCGACGGGAAGAAGTGGGGCTTCGGAGACAATCCGCACTATCTCATTCTCAACACCTCCGTCAGAGGGCCGGGAGAGGAGAAGGCATATCCCGACACTCCGGGTGAATCGAATTATTACATCGACTGGGTGCGCTGCTGCAAGCGCGCCGGAGAGGTGACCGTATCCGCCGCTCCGGTCGAAGCGAAGGCGCCCGACTACGTCAACGGAGCCGCCCGCGAATGGCTCAACAAGGTCTGCGCTTCGCCGGACGGCAGGTTCGTCGCCGCCGCCGGGCAGGGTGGAGAGGTCTTCGTCTACGGGCAGCGCAAGGACGAGCTGCTCTTCACGCTGCGCGAGCCCGAGGTCGCCGTCGAGGCGATCGCGTTCAGCCCGGACGGGAGCAGGCTCTGCGTCCCGAACCGCGACGGGGAGGTCTTCATCTACGACTGCGCCGACTTCGCGAAGCCGCCGCTCGTCATCGACGACGCGGGCACCTTCAACGAGTTCGCGACCTTCACGCCGGACGGCAAAGCCTTCCTCATCGGCGGCAGGGACACGATAGAGCGCGGCAGACCGAACGCGAAAAACAGCCGCGTCCTGCGCCTCTGGGGCGTGGACGGAGCGCTTATCGCGGAAGCGGAAACGGGCAGCGACGTCAGGAACGCCGCGGTCTCCGCGGACGGCAAACTCGCCGCCGCCGTCTGCTCGGACGGCAGCGCGAGGGTATACGAACTGCCGGGGCTCAGGGAAATCTACCGCTTCGATAACGAAGACGGCGCCGCGATGCGCGGAGTCGATTTCGCGCCGGACGGCTCCCTCGCCTTTTCGGACGAGGCGGGCAGGATATACTTCTGCGACTTCAGGCAGAAGCGGGTGCGCCTTGCCGACAAGGTTAACCCCTCCTCCGTGCGCCGTGTGCGCTTCTCGCCGGACGGCGCGAGTCTGCTGGCGCTCTGCGCGGACAACTGCGCGAGGCTTTTCGACCCCGCGACAGGAACGCAGTCCGCGCTGCTGGGCGGCTTTGCCGAGCTGGTCAGCGAGGCGAAGTTCTCGCCGGACGGAAAACGCATCGCCGTCGCTTCTTACGACGGAACAATAAGACTGTTCTGCCGTGCCGGAGCCTTCGTCTCCGCGCTGCGCACGGATAACCCCGAAGGCAGATGGGTGATGGACGTCGCCTTCTCCGCGGACGGAAAGCGTCTTTTCGCGGCGATGGGCGTGCTGAACACCGACTACTGCGCCTGGGATATAGAGTAATACAAGGAGAACAAGATGAGAAAGCTTATAGCCGCGCTGCTCGCGCTGACAATGTGTTTATCCTTCGCCGCCTGCGCCCCGAGAGAGGGCGGCGGCGAAAGCTCCTCGACGCCCGAAGAGACCGTCAAGCCGGTCGACGACAAGGCGCCGCTCGCCGCGAAGATCGCGGAGGCGGAGCCTCTCATCTTCGGCAACGCCGACGAGCAGACGAGGAAGTATCTGACCGGCGCCGTGGATAACGCGAAGCGCCATTACGCGGACCCGGAATGCACCTCCTCGGATATGGAAAACTCCATCGCGGATATCACCCGCGCCGCCGCCGCGCTTCAGGACGGCGTGTTCGAGCCTGTGGCGATAGCCGGGCTTTCGGCGTTCACCTCCGCGGAACGCGCCGCCGCTCCGGACGGCGCGGCCGACGCGGTGAAGTTCACCGGGAGCGCGGGCTCAGACGGCGATCCCTTCGGCGGGGCGCTCGCGAACGCAGACGGCGTGGTCTTTCACTTTGAGGCGGCGGCCCCGTCCGGCAGGCTGACCGTTACGCTGAAGGCGGGGGAGACCGCCTTCGCCGCCGACCTGCCCGTTCCGGCGCAGGCTTCGGATATGCGCGTTTCCTTCGACCTTTTCAAGGGCGCGGAGGGCAGCTATCTCATCGACGTTCTGCCTTCGGTGAATTCGATCTCCTTCGCCGCGGAGGGCGTCTGCTACGTTTCCGGCCTCGCGGCCTACGCCGAAACGCTGGAGACCGCGAAGGGCGGGCTTTACGTCCACACCGCGTCCTCCGTTTCGAACGATAAGTTCTACAAGATAACCGATTCGCGCGGCACCGTGCTGACCTACGGGCCCGCGATAACCGAGCGCCAGCTCAAGTGGGCGGAAACGCTCGTTATGCACGATGATAACCAGTCGCTGACCTTCACTCAGGACGTCGGCGACGACACCCAGCTCTGGCAGATATACAAGTGCGCCTCCGGCGCCTACCGCATCGTCAACAAGGGCACCGGGCTCGCGCTGACGACCAACGTCGAGTTCGATCTCTTCATGAAGGAAGCGGATATGACGAACGCCAAGCAGGAGTTCGGCGTAAAATCGCTCGGCGGCGGCAACTTCGCGATAACCTACGCCGACGCTTACTCTCTCGCCACGCTCAGCGCCAGAGCGGTGCTCAAGAAGGGCACCGGCGGCTCGATGAAGCTGACGGAATACGATTACGGCGCTTGGGAGCTCGTCAAAGCGGACGAGTTCGAGAGCGATAAGCTCGACCGCAGTATCTGGACTCCCGCCGACGGCAAAACGAGGGGCGACACCGAGCCCATCTACTACCGCGACAGCGAAAACAACCACTATATCGAAAACGGCAACCTCGTCATCAAGAGCAAGATTGAGGAATACAAGGGCTACCACGCGACCAGCGCCTCCATCGAGACCTCCGGCAAATATGCGCAGTCCTTCGGGCGGGTCGACGTCAGGGCGAAGGTCCCGGGCGGCGCGTATATCTGGCCCGCCATCTGGATGATGGGCGCGGAGAGCTTCTGGCCCCACGACGGCGAAATAGACATTATGGAAAACGGCTGGGTCGACGCCGAGAACAGCACCGAGGAGGGCATCGTCAAGGGGCATAACCTTTACGGAACGCTCCACTGGTTCGGCGACGAGGGCTACCATATGTCGAAGAACTATAACTTCCCGATCTCCCGCGATAAGCTGCTCAGCGACGAATATCACGTCTACTCCGCCGAGTGGGATTCCGAGCAGGTACGCATCCTCGTCGACGGAATGCTCTATATGACGCTGAACGTCAACAGCGATTCGATGCGCTGGGGCTTCGGCGCGCAGCCGCACTTCCTGATACTGAACACCTCCGTCTCCGGCCCCGGCAACGACGAGCTGCCGGACGGTATGCCGGATACGTCCTAGTACTATATCGACTACGTCCGCTTCTATAAGCGCAGCGGCGAGGTCTCGCAGACGGCCGACTTCTCCGTCGACGCCGGCGCCGCCATCGTGCATAACCTCGGCAGCGACCGCGTCAAGACGATAGTCACCTCCGCGGACGGCAAGTATACCGCCGTCGTCGGCAGGGGCGGAAGCATCAAGCTTTATAACGCGAAGAAGTCCGAGCTGCTCGGCGAGATGACCGGCAAGGGCAACGTCTACACCTGCGCGGCCTTCTCTCCCGACGGGAAGATGCTCGTCGCCGGCTCGCGCGACGGCGTGCTGACCTTCTGCGAAACCGAAGACCTCATCGCCTGGGACGTCGATAACTACCACGTCTACCACGATTCCGTCGCCTTCACGGCGGACGGCGACTACGTTATCGCCGGCGGCAGGAACTACGACGATCAGTCGAGCTATTCCCGCGCGATGTTCGTCTTCGATTCCTCCGGCGGCAAGGTGAAGCAGGTCGACCTCGAAAGCGACATTCGCGCAATAGCGACCGGCGGCAGCACGATAGCGCTCGCGCTCGGCAACTCCAAGGTGCTGCTTTACGACGCTTCGAGCCTCTCGCTGCGTTCGACTCTGACCGGGCACACCTCCGCCGTGCGCGGAATAGATATGACGGCGGACGGTTCCCGCCTCGTCACCTCCGACGAGAACGGCAACGTCATCGTCTGGGACGCGAACTCCGGCTCGCGTGTGAACAAGATGAAGAACACCCGCTCCGCGCCGATAACGAAGGTGCGCTTCCTCGACGGCGGCAGACGCGTCGTCTGCGCGTCCGAATCGGGCGACCTGCGAATCTTCACGGTTTCGACCGGCAGGCTGTATTCGCTTATGGGCGGCTACGATTCGCTCGTCCGCGACCTCGACGTCTCGAATGACGGCACGATGATCGCCGCCTGTTCCTACGACGGCTCCGTCCGCACCTACCGCAGCGACGGAACGCTGCTCGAGGCGATCTCCGTCGCCGACGATTCCGGAAGCTGGGTCGAGAGCGTCGCCTTCTGCTCCGGCAAGCGCGTGATGTTCGGAATGAACCATCCCGCGACCGGACTTTACGTTATGAGACTGACGAAGAAATAATCGGCTTAAGCCGAAAAAACGAAAGAGGAAAAATGAGGTGAAACCTGTGAAGATCGCACTCGCAATTATCCTTATATGCCTGTTCGCGCTCGGGTGCATGACGATGCCCGCGCTGCGTCCGCACGCGAAGGAGGCAGAGAACCCCGACCCCTACAAGGGCTACGAATTCACGCCGCTTCCGGCATTCGATCAGTTCGATAAGTCGGAGCTGTCGCAGCTTCTTATGACCGGCTTCGATCAGCGCACCGCCGACTTCACCGACGAGCTCGCCTCCGAGGGAGTCGAACGCGCTCTGCGGCTGGACGTTATCTCCTCCGGCATTAAGGCGGTCTCGACCTCGCGCCACCTGCACGTGAAGGACGAGCTTTTCTATGACGGGCTGACCGACGTCGGCGGCAAGACCTTCAACGGCGGCATCGATATGAGCGCCTTCGACGGCTTTATGTTCCGCGTCGACGGCTACGCCGACGAAATAACCGTGATAATGCGCCATTCGCCCTGCGGCGGCCCCTACGGCTACGAGGGGGACGCGGAGCATCAGGCGATCTATGATCAATACGGCATTGGCCCCTACTTCCGCACCTCAACGCTCTATCCGGACGCGAACGGCTGCGTCAAGGTCGAGTTCGGAGTGCTCCACGGCGGCTGGGTATGGTGGGAGCAGGGCGGTCTGCGCGAGGAGTTCTCAAAGTTCAATTCGATAGACATCATTTTCAGCAATCAGAAGATAAACGCCGGAACGAGCTACTACATCTCCGATTTCAAGCTCTACAAGGAGCCGCCGTCCGGCAGGAGCCTCGAGGAGCTGATCGCGAAGCTCGAAGAGACCGACTCCGACGGCGAATATGCCGCGGAGCTTATGACCGCGAAAAACGTCCTCGCGAGCGGCACCGCCGCGCAGAAGCAGGAGCAGGTGAGAACGCTGACGCTGCTGCTCAAGCCTGTGCTGCTTCGCGAGCTTTACGCCAATTCCTATAACTCGATGAAAAACCGCATAACGAGATCGGGCTATTCGCCGACCTCGCTTACGGGACTTTACGACGGTATGTTCGTGCGCGACACATCTATCCAGTCGCTTATGCATACGAATCAGGGGGATACCGACCTTTCGCGCCGCCTGCTCCGCTACGTGCTGAGCGTATACCGCCACCTCGGCAGGAACTTCCCGACCCACATCATATCCGACCTGCAGGAGGTCGAATACGGTAACAACGCGGGCGCGACTCCGGGGCAGTATTCCGCGCTGATAAAGCTCGGCGGGAGCGCTTACGCCTCGCAGGAGATAGACGGAGCGGACGCGACGGTGACCTCCGTCGGCGTCTGGCTTTCGCGCAAGGAGGGCGCGCGCGGTATGCTTATCGCGGAGCTCAAGCGCGGCGCATTCACCGTCGGCACGGTGAAGCTCAAGGCGTCCGAGCTGCCGACAGCGAAGGGCTACGTCGTCTTCGAGTTCGGGCTGCCGCTCGATCCGGTGACATCCGGCAACTACACGCTGACACTTTCCGCGCCGGATTCGCCGGAGGGCAGCATAACGTGGTACGGCCGCAAGAACTATAAGGGCCTGATAACGAAGCTCAACGGCATAGCGATAAGCGGCGAAGCTTCTTACGAGGCGTTCAAAACGAACGCCGCCTTCTGGAGCGACGAGGCGCAGACGGATACCGCACTCGTGCTCGCTCACGCGTGGTTCGCCTACGCGAACGCGGCTCCGGATACGCCGGAGGACGCGGAGTTCATCGCGCAGTCCTATCCGATAATAAAGCGCTACGTCAACGCCTACGTCGAGGGCGGCTTCATCGACGATGAGCTGAACCTCATCCGCAACGACTTCCTCGAGCATTCCCGCGAGGGCAGGAAGTGGAAGACCTACGACCTGATAACGAACGCCTACGCCTCGCAGGTTTTCCGCGAGTTCGCGGAGTTCGAAACGAAGCTCGGCTCCGCCGACGAGGCGGCGAGCTGGAACGCGCTCGCGGAGCGTATCCGCGCCGGAGTCCACGAAACGCTGACGACCGAGGTCGGCGGCAAGCGTATCTACGCGGAGCTGATAGACATTGCGAACGGCGACAGGTATATCCAGGGTATGTCCTGGGTTAACCTCGCTCCGATCGCCGCCGGCTGGTACGGTATGGACGAGCAGATAATGAAGAACACCTTCGAGGTCTACCGCTCGCGCGCGACCGTCAGCTACGGCGGCATCCCGATGCTCGACGCCTGCTACGATATGAACACCGGGCGCTACGGCAACCACGTCATCGGCAAGGGCTATTCGTGGGAGCTGATGTTCAGCGCCGCCGTCGGCGATACCGAACGCGTCGGCGTTATGACCGAGTTTATGCTTATGAACTCCCCGGCGAGCAATATGTATCCGGAGAGCTGGTGGTATCCGAACAGATTCTCCGACGTCGGCAACCAGGAGCATTCCTCCTGGATCGCCTACGCGATGGCGACGGTGTATCCCGAGCTGAAGGAAGCCGTCCGCCGCCCGGAGGGCGACGTTGACGGCGACGGCGAAGTGACCGTCACCGACGCGCTCGCCGCGCTGCGTATGGCGCTCGACCCGAAGGAGTATTACGACCACGAAAAACGCCTCGCCGATATGGACGGCGACGGCGAAGCGACCGTTTCGGACGCGCTGCGCATAATGCGCCGCGCCGCGGGACTCGCCTGAAGCCTCCCCGCCGACCGCGTCATGATTGAATAACAACGGAACGCCCCAGGAGCGCGTTCAATATAACATCCAAGGAGAACCACAATGAGCGAATGCACACATGATTGTTCGACCTGCGCGAGCAACTGCGCGTCAAGGCAGGAGCCGCAGGATCTGAAAGAAAAGCTTAACGACCTTTCCGAAGTCAAAAAGGTCATCGGAGTCGTCAGCGGCAAGGGCGGCGTCGGCAAATCGCTGGTCACGTCCCTGCTCGCGACGGCGATGAAGCGCCGCGACTACCAGGTCGGCGTTCTCGACGCCGACGTCACCGGCCCGTCGATACCGAAGACCTTCGGCATAAAGGGCAGGGCGCAGGGCGATGAAAACGGCCTTTATCCCATAGCCTCCGCGACGGGAGTCAAGGTTATGTCCGTCAACCTTCTGCTCGAGAACGACAGCGACCCCGTCGTATGGCGCGGGCCCGTCATCGCGGGCATAGTCAAGCAGTTCTGGTCGGACGTCGTCTGGGGCGACGTGGACTTCATGTTCGTCGATATGCCTCCCGGAACGGGCGACGTGCCGCTGACCGTATTCCAGTCGCTGCCGGTTGACGGCATCATCGTCGTCACCTCGCCGCAGGAGCTGGTCGGCATGATAGTCGAGAAGGCGGTCAAAATGGCGGAGCTGCTGGACGTGCCGGTGCTGGGTATAGTCGAGAACATGTCCTATTTCGAATGCCCCGACTGCCACGGAAAACACAGCATCTTCGGCGAGAGCCGCGTGGAAGAGACCGCGAAGAAGTTCGGCGTCGATACCGTTTCGCGCATCCCGATAAACCCGAAGCTCGCCGCCGCCTGCGACAAGGGCGCGATAGAGCTTTTCGAGGGAGACTGGCTCGACAATATCGCCGATAAGCTGGAGAAGATCTGACCGCCCCGCGAAAGGATTATTTGAAAGCAGGTGAGTTTATGAAAGCATATCTGAAAATAGTATCTCTTATTCTGATGAACTATTTATTAGTTGCGATAGGCGCGGCGTTCCATTTCCTTGGTTTTCGTGTCTGGATACTTCTGCTTGTCGGTCTGCTTGTACTTGTTTATGTCGATTATTGTTTTTCGGAAAAACTGTCGGTGCTTATCGTTTTGTTTTTGAATCTATTGTTATCGAACACTATTGCGATTCAGCTCTCCTATTTATTATACAATAAAACAAATGGTATAATAGATGATCCGGAAGGAGATTTTCTTGTTTTGATGGTTCTGATTATCGGTATCATTTTAACGCTTGCGGTTTCTGTCATGACGTGTTATATAAAGAGCAAAAGGTTGAAAGAACCGGAAAGCAAGGTCGTCAAATAAACGTATGCGGTTTTCGCCAAGATAGAAACCGGCTGACAATTCTACGCATAAAGAGGTTGCTATGAGCAGAAAAGTTGAAGAGAGCGCCGCCGCGAAGCGGCTGCTGAAATACGCCGCGTTCCACACGACGAGCGACGAGGAGAGCGAGTCCTCGCCCTCGACCGCGCGGCAGTTCGCGCTTGCCGAGGCGCTGCGCGACGAGCTTATCGCGCTCGGCGTTTCAAACGTGCGGCTGAGCGAGTATTGTTACGTTTACGGCGAAATACCCGCCTCCGCGGGCTGTGAAAACGCGCCCGCCCTCGGCTTCATCGCGCATATGGATACCTCGCCGGACGCCCCCGGCGAAAACGTCCGCCCGCGCGTTTGGGAGGACTACGACGGCGGAGACGTCGAGATAGGCAACGGCCTGACGCTGTCCGTCCGCGACTTCCCGCACCTGAAGGCGCTGGCGGGGCGCACGCTGATAACCACCGACGGCACGACGCTGCTCGGCGCGGACGACAAGGCTGGCGCCGCCGAAATAATGACCCTCGCCGAGCGCGTGCTGAACGAAAACGTCCCGCACGGAAAGATTTGCGTCGGCTTCACGCCGGACGAGGAGGTCGGCAGGGGGCCGGAGCACTTCGACGTCGAAGGCTTCGGCGCGGACTTTGCCTATACCGTCGACGGCGACGAGGAGAACTGCATCGAGTTCGAGAACTTCAACGCCGCCGCGGCGAAGGTCGGGTTCGCCGGCAAGAGCGTGCATCCCGGCACGGCTAAGAACGTTATGGTCAACGCCGCGCTGCTCGCGATGGAGTTCGATGCCGCGCTCCCGAAGGGGCAGACGCCGGCCGATACCGAGGGCTATGAGGGCTTCTGGCACCTGACCGATATGCGCGGCGACGTCTCCTCTGCGGAGCTGCAGTACATAATCCGCGACCACGACGCGGCGTCCTTCGACGGGCGCGTAAAAACGCTCGAAAGGATAACCGCCGATATGAACGCGCGTTACGGCGAAGGGACGGTAACGCTTTCCGTTCGCGAGCAATACCGCAATATGCGCGAGCGCATCGAGCCGTGTATGCATCTTGTGGAGAACGCCGAGGCGGCTATCGCCGAAGGCGGTATGACGCCCGTGCGCAAGCCGATACGCGGCGGCACGGACGGCGCGAGGCTTTCGTTCATGGGGCTGCCGTGTCCGAACCTCGGCACAGGCGGAAACGCATTCCACGGCCCCTTCGAGCACGCCACGGTCGAGGGTATGGACGCCGCCGTCGGCACGCTTCTCGGCATAGTGAAGCGCTACGCCGCGATGTGAAGCCGCAGGACTGAAAGCCTTCCCCTTGAGTGGAAGGTGGCGCGTAGCGCCGGATGAGGTGTCGCCGCCGCAGGCGGCAATATCACTGCGACGCAATACCACTGCCGCAACGCGAAAATACCACCGCTCGCTAAGCGCGCGCCCGGCTCCCCTGTGCAAGGGGAGCTGTCTTATTATCGGGCAAAAGCCCGATAATAAGACTGTGGGGTTGTCGCCGCCGCCTGCGGCGCAGCGTTCGCCGCAGGCGAACTCATAACTCGCCCGAAGGGCGATCATAACTCTAAACTGACGCCAACGGCGTCGTCATAACTCAATCAGTTTACAGTTTAGAACTATGATGCGGCTTCGCC
>JAFTEJ010000145.1 GCA_017453725.1 Clostridia bacterium
AACTGGTTGACGAAGGTGTAACCCGCGAAGCCCATCGGCATTTCGCCCGTTCTGAAACGTGTGTAGAGGTCGTAGCGCTGCGGCATACTGTATTGCGAGTAGAAGCCGGTCCACTGCTTGAACACCGCCAGGGCGGTGGTCGTATCGAGGTTGGTCTTCTTCAGGTCGTCGCTGTAAAGGCTCATGCCGTTCTGCTTCAGCAGCGTCAGGAAGATACCGCTGTCGACGGCGCTGTCGGTGCCGTTCGGGATACCGACCTGCATATTGTTGTTCTGCAGCACCGTCAGGACTTTGTAGAACTCGTCCCAGGTCTTCGGCGGCTCGAGCCCGAGCTCGTCGAAGATGTCGGTGCGGTAGAAGAGCATATTGAAGTTTTCGGTTATCGGGATCGAATAGTGCCCGGTATGGCCGGTCTTATCGGTGAAGCGGTAGGGCTCGCCGGCGTATTTCGAGAAGCGGCTCATGACCTCGTCGTAGCTGCTGACGGTGTACTTCTCGCCGTTGACTCCGGTCAGCTCGCGGCTCTCGAACTGCGACATATCGACCAGCGCTTCACGGGCGGAGAGGTTAACGACGTCGCCGCCTCCGACGAAGAGGACGACGTCGGGGCCGTCGTTGGCGATGTTCGCCTGGATAAGGCTCTGCTGGACGAGGCTGACCTTGACGCGGATGCCCGTCTTCGAGGTGAAGTCGGAGTCGCTCATCTCCTTGATGAGGTTCGCCTGGTCGCGTCCGAGGTTGACCCAGACGCGGAGGACGTCCTCGCCCTCGGCGTTGGAGCCGACGGAGTTATAGTCCTCGACGTAGGTGGCGAAGTAAGCCTTTATCTTATACGCGAGGTTCTTGAAGAAGCCCTTGTCCTCGACGAACTCGTCGACGCCCTTCGCGGTGACGGTCAGGTAGTCGAACTCCAGCGGCTGCTCCTTGAGCTTGACGGAAAGCGCCGCGAGCGCGGAGATGTTATCCTTGAACATCGAAAGTCTGACCGGGATCGTCTCGGGATCCTTCAGCAGGCTCTTGAGCTGAACGCTCATGTTCGTCAGCGACGCGACCTCCGAGGAGGAGGAGCCGCCGCGTATCTCGATAAGGCGTTCCTTGATGTCCTCGCACTGCTCCTTCAGACGGGTGAAGGTCGGAAGCAGCGTCGGGATGTCGGATTCGAGGTGGTAGTCGCGGTAGGGGTCCGGATCGAGTCCGGTTATCATTATGATCTTTCTGTATATGTAGTTGAACTCATAGACCATATCGTCCAGCTCGGCGATGATGGAGCCGGTCGGACCGGTTATGGCCTCGATGCGTATCTCGTTCTTGCCGGCCTTCAGGTGGAAGAGGTAGGGCTCCTCGTCGTTGTCGATTTCGCCGATGACCGTCTTCTGCCAGTAGTCGGAATACTCGAAGGTAAGGCAGTCCGCCTCCGCGAAGGGCACCTCGCCGTTGATGTAGACGCGGCGGTAGGTCCTCAGACCGCGGGCGACGTTCTGACGGTAACGCACCGCGATCTTGTACCAGCCCTCGGCGGGAACGTCGAAGGTGTAGACCGCGTACTGACCCTGAGAGGCCCAGTTGCCGCCGCCCATCGTGTTGCGCTTGAGGAGTATCGGATCGGCTGGCAGCGTGTTGACGCTCGAGCGGTCGTAAATCGGATGTAGCGCCGGGTCGCAGGTGTAGGACGGCATTTCGCCCTGCACCAGCTCGTAGTAGTTATTATCGCTCGGGGAGGCGTTTTTGGAGTACTCTGCGTAGCTGATAAGGTCGGGCGTGTTGTAAAGGCTGATGCCCGCTATCGCGAACTGCGCCCTCGCGCCGATTATCGTGACGGTGTTTTCGCCGGCTTCAAAGCAGAAGGTGAAGGGCTCGTCGTAAAGTCCCTCGTTATCGCGGACTGGCCCCTTTATCCACGCCTTATACGCGACCTGAGACGGGTTCAGGTCGTTGCCGCGGACGTCCTGCTCGATGGTGTCGTTTTCGTTATGCCAGAGGCGGCTCATATTGATACGCTCCGCCTGCGAGAAGGTCTTTTTGCCGTTGATGTACATCTCGAGCTCGATGGTGCGCGCTTCTTCGGACAGCGCGTAGTAGTCGAACCAGACGGCGTAGCGGCCCGCCTTTTCGACGTTGAATTTCACGTCAAGTCTTCCCTCGGCGTTTTTCCAGACGAGAATATTGCCTTCCCTGCCCTCGAAGCTGCCTACCCGCTCGAAGTCCTCGGCGGTGTAGCCGGCGGTCTCGGGCTCCGGCTGCTCCTCCGCTTCCGGCGCGCTCTCCGCTTCGGCGGGCTGTTCGGCCTCTGTTTCCGCTTCGGCTTCGATGTCGGCTTCGGCTTCGGTCTCGGCTTCGGCTTCCGGCTTCTCTTCGTCCACGGCGGGAACGAACTCCGTATCCATCGAGAAAACAGCCGCGTTCAGATCGGCTTCTATCGGATCGGCGTAGATCATCTTATAATCCGGATTCGCCTCCAGATAGTCGTCGTAGGTGGTGCGGACGGTGCCGACCATACGCAGATCGCCGCTCCCGCTTCCGTTACCGGAAGCCGCGGCGGCGCCGTCGGAACCGCTCCCCGTGCCCGTAGCCTCCGTCGGACTGCAGGCGCAGAGCGATATTACCATCGCCGCCAGAAGCAGCGCGGATAATATCCGCTTTAAGTTGAAGATTTTCAATGTGTTTGCCTCCCGTCAGTTGGTGTCTGCTTTTCGCGCGAACGCAAACGCTCCGCCTCCTCCGCCGCAGAAGCGGAGGGACACGAAACATTTATTTATATGTTGGCTTTTACATCAGAAGACGCGCGCTGGCTATTCTCCTAATATACATTATTAGTAAGATTATAACGCACGTTTTCAAAAATGGCAAGAGAAAATGTTCAATACTGACATAACTTTCGCCATATTTTCGACTTTTTATCACAATTCAAATACAAAATCCCGTTAAAAATATGAATTTTGTTCATATTTCTCATAAAAGTATTTATTATCCGTCAGTAGTATGCTATTATTATCTCAACGAAGACAGACCAACGGGGGAAGGAGTCCTCCCGCGGCCGGTCAAATAAACGGAGGTCATTATGAGAATACTTGTATGCCGTCACGGCTACCCCGATTATGAACACGATTCGCTGACAGAGCGCGGAAAAATGGAGGCGGAGCTGCTTTCGCGCCGACTCGCGCCGCTGAAGCCGACGAAGATATACTGCTCCATCCTCGGCAGGGCGAAGCTAACCGCCAAGCCGACGGTCGAAAAGACCGGAGTCGAGCCGGTCATATGCGACTGGCTGCAGGAATACCCGCTTTCCGCCCGCATCTTCCCCGAGCGCGACGGCGATATGAGCTGGCTCTGCCCCTGGGCGATCGGGCACGAGGAATGGTTCACCGACGAAAAATCGATAAGCGCGAACGACTGGCCCGACTGCGAACGCTGCGAGGGCAAGGGCTTCCGCGAATACCAGGAGAAGCTGCGCGGCAAGCTCGACGAGATCTTCGCGGAGCACGGGCTGGTCCGCGAGGGCGCGTTCTACCGCGCCACCCCCGAATACGAAGCGCACAAGGACGACGTGATAATATTCTTCTGCCACTTCGGAGCCTCGATGGCGCTGCTTTCGGCGCTGCTGCCCGTCTCGCTCATCACGCTCTGGAACGGCTTCAACATAGACCCGACCGGCGTTACCGAGTATATGGCCGACAAGGTCGACGCCAACCGCTTCATTATGCGCTGCATCCGCCTCAACGACGTTTCACATTTCTACGGCAGCGATAACGAATACGTCGATCCTCCCCGCGGCGGCTGGTACCTCCCCCGCGAGAAGAAGGACGCCCCGCAGGTCTGACGCTTGCGGCACGTGCGCCTCAGGGACGGCGTCGCCCGTCCGCGGCTCCCCTGTGTAAGGGGAGCTGTTATTTTTGCTCCGTAAAAATGACTGAGGGGTTGTCGCCGCCGCAGGCGGCGCGGAGGCTTTGTGAATATGTCATCCTGAGGCGCTCCGCGCCAAGGACCCCCGCCGCAAGCATGGCGTTTGTCATCCTGAGCGGAACGGCGGAACGCCGCGAAGTCGAAGGATCTTAAAGACGAGCTGTCCGCAACGGAAAAGTTCGCCGACAAAACAAAAGTGTGCATATGAAAGCGAAAGGTCAACGCTCGTTTTCTAATGCACACTTTTTCTGTTACAACGCCGTTACCTTCAGGAGCCTTCGACTTCGCTCACTACGGTCGCTCCGCTCAGGATGACAAACCGACCGCTGGCGGTGGGGGATCCTTCGGGCTTCGCCCTCAGGATGACAGAAACGCGGCTTGTCCCTACCGGCTCGCTCCGCGAGCACAACCCCTCCGTCTTTCGCCTTCGGCGAAAGCCACCTCCCCTTACACAGGGGAGGCCTACGGTCGCTCCGCTCAGGATGACAGGAAAACGTCGCGTCTGCATCAATACGCGGACGGGCGATGCCCGTCCGCGTATTCACGCAGAGCCTCGCGTTTTCTTTCACCCATCCGCAAAACGACACAGATACGCTCAAAGCCGCATCCGTGAGGATGCGGCTTTGTTCTTTCCATATCACTTCCGGCGCGGAATCAGAACTGATACTGCTTCTGCTCCTTAAGGCGCTGGATAACGTCGCCCATATTGAGCGCGTTAAAAGCGGAGCTTATGGACTCGGTGATGAGGATGCTCATTTCGGGCTCCTCAGCCTCGCGCTTCGCCTCGAGATACTGGAGGACGCGGCGGTCAATGAGCTTGTTCTCGACGAAGTACTCCTTGGTCAGCTTATTAAGCGAGAAGATGAAGAGGAAGGAGGTGAACTGCGACCACGTCATCTGGAAATGACCGTTCTCAATGAGAGAAACGCGGTCAACGGAGACGCCGGCGCGAAGGCCGAATTCCTTCTGCGAGAGTCTGAGAAGCTTTCTCAGCTTGGGCATATGCTTCGCAAGAGCTCTGCAGAGCATTGCCTTCTCTTTCGGGGTTATTACAACCAGATCTTCAACTACCATAACTGTTTCCTTTCTTTTCACTCGATTTGTGCAGTTATTTACACTTGCCAAAATGATTATATCATAACGCAAACGATTATGCAAGTATTTTTTTAAAAAACGCGCCGCTTATATGCAAAATTTCTCTGAACCCGCCGACAGCCGGAGCCGCCGCGGCGGGACGCTTGTCGGGCGCGTTCCGGACGGCGCTCCGCGCGACCGTCTCATAACGCGGTATTATCGGAAAACAGTCAGGCGCAGAATGCTCTTCTTTCCCGCATTTTTGCCGACCCGGCGGCATATATTTCATTAAAGAAAATCAACCGAAAGGATCCGCAGGCTATGCGGCGGTGATTATTATGACGTTTTTACCCGAAGGGCGGATCGGCTTCCGTCCGGCATCCAAATCCGAGCTGCAGCGCGCGATGGAAGAAAAGCGCGTCTGCGAAGGCGTCGCGCTGCTCTGCGACAGGGAGCGCAATCTGATAGTCGATCTCGGCGCCATGCGCGGCGTTATAACGCGCGCGGAAGGAGGCTGGTCGCCGGGCGGCGACGTGAAGGATATAGCGGTCATTTCGCGCGTCGGCAAGGAGGTCTGCTTCACCGTCCGCGGCTTCGCGAAGGACGTCGGCGGCGACGAATACGCGCTGCTTTCGCGCCGCGAGGCGATGAAGATGTGCGCGGAGCGATATCTGCCGAACCTCCGCCCGGGCGACGTCATCGACGCGCGCGTCACGCGCCCGGACAGCTTCGGCGCGTTCGCGGACATCGGCTGCGGGATAGTCGGGCTGATGCCCATCGACGCGATCTCCGTTTCGCGCATCTCGCATCCATCGGAGCGCTTCGCGGCCGGGCAGGACATCCGCGCCGTCGTCAGCTCCGTCGAAGACGGGCGCGTCACCCTCTCGCACCGTGAGCTTCTCGGTACGTGGGAGGAAAACGCAGCGCGTTTCGAGGCGGGACAGACGGTCGCGGGGATAGTGCGTTCGGTCGAGCGGTACGGCGTTTTCGTCGAGCTTGCGCCGAATCTGGCGGGGCTCGCGGAGCCGGAAGGCGGAGTCAGCCCCGGCGACCGGGTCTCCGTCTACATAAAGAGCGTCATACCGGAAAAGATGAAGGTCAAGCTCGTTTTCATCGACCGTCTGCCGCGCGTTGAACCGCCCCGCGGCTTCAACTATCCCGACGTCACGCATATAAGCCGCTGGCGCTATTCGCCCCCCGGCTGCGCGAAGGTGATCGAAAGCGTGTTTGAATAGCGGAAGCGGTCGGGTGGATTGCCGATATAGGCGGCAAGACGGCGTTGCCTCCCGCAATGAATTGAACGCTCCGCGTTCATGAATTGCGCCTGAAGGCGCATGAATTGACGCGCAAGCGCGTCATGAATTGCAGACTGCGGCTTGCATGAAGGAGCAAATCGGCTGTGCCGATTTGAATATATTGTGACGCTTGCTCCGCAACCGTCACGCGGGCGGCGGGCGCAGCCCGGTCTGTCATTCCGAGGACCCGCGAACGCGCCGACGAAGAATCCCACACCGAACGCAGGGCGGCGGGCAAGCCCGCTTTCAAGTTACCGCGTGACAGCAGAAGTGAAACTTCGCGGGCGATTAAAATCGCCCCTACGACCTCTGCGAAACGCGCCGTCGAATGCAAAACGCAGCCGACAGCAGAATAAAAGCGTTTTTCAACAAGCGTCGCCGCAAGCGCACACCGTAGGGGCGATCTTGATCGCCCGCCGGCCGCCCCTGTGTAAGGGGAGGCGGCAAACGCGACCGCAAGGAGCGTTTGACGGAGGGGTTGTGCTCGCGAAGCGAGCCGGTAGGGACGAGCATCGTGTCAAGAGTAACATAGTATACAGGTGTGCAAGCACATGGTATACACATCACAATCTTGAAATACGTCTGCTTATCAGCTTGCCTGTACTTGTATCAAACTCCGCAATTTTGAAGTTTCTGTAGCAGGCTATAAATGCGTTTCCGTCATCGGAATGCCTGAAACCGATAAGCTCGTCTATCATCGTTTCGCTTATGTAAACCTGATAATGGGCGAATCTTACGTAGCCCCAGCTGTTTACTTTTATTACCCTGTATTCGGATCCGTATTCATATGGCTCGATCTTTTCCGGATACTCTCTGCCGCTCCTGACGTACACCTCCGCAGGGCACAACATATTCAACGCCTCGTGCGGTCTGACGTTGTTATATTTGCGGCGCCATTCCTGCAGCGCGTCGTCTGCGTTGTCAAGGTTATCGAACGTTCTGAACCTGAGCAGTTCATCCTTCATTGTTCGATGAAAGCGCTCTATCTTACCTTGTGTCTGCGGATGTTTTATCCTGCCGTGTATGGGAAGTATATCCAGATTCATCAGGAACTTCTCGAACTGACCTATACCATGACGGAAGCCGGCAAACTGAGCCCCGTTATCAGATAGTACCGAGTTCGGCATGCCGAACTCGCGGAACGCCGCTTGAAAGCTCGGGATAACAACGTTTGCCGTGCTTTCAAAAGGTATGACTCTTATTGCGAACCGCGTGCAGTCATCTATAATGTCCAGCGGATAACAATAATTGCCGTTGTTCATTCTGAACTCGCCCTTGAAATCGGTTTGCCACATATCGTTGCTGTGCTCTCGCGCGAATCTTTGGATAGGCGTCCTCTTTTGTGACTCAACCGGATCTATGCAGCCGTTGCGACTGAGGATGTTGTTAACGGTCTTAACACACGGCAATGAAGCGTAACCTTGATTAGTTAAAACCCTGTGTATGGTTCTGGCGCCCCATCCGGGGTTATCAGCGCGCAGATCAAGAATCAGCCGCTCTGTTTCATGCGGAGTCTTGTTTGCGATATGCAAAGGAGCCCTGTCGGCGTCTGACATAGGCAGTCCCTCCGCGTGACGCTTCAGCCATTTGTATCCGGTCTTTCTTGTGATTGCGTATTCACGGCATAATGCGCTGAAGTTGCAGCTGCTTTCCGCTGATACCACGAATTCTTCACGTTTCTCTTCCACTGTTTTACACTCCCATGACATAGGCACTTCCCCTTGTTGTTTTGTGCCTATATTTTACCATGAAAGTGTATACTATCTGCTTACTACGGTGTTTACTATGTTACTACACTGTACACATCGCTCGTCCGCAAACTCACGCATAAGCTTCGCCTGCCGCCAAAGTCGGCGTTTAACGAACAAACCGCACCCTTTTGGGCGTGCAGATAAAGGATACGCCGGTCTTAAAAAGGAGCTTTTCGCGCCGGTCGGCGTTGAAGCCGCTTGAAATACATCAAGTATTTCCGCGCGTCTTCGCCTTGCCCGACACAAAAACCTCTCTTTTTAAGATGCGGAGCAGTTTTGAACGAGA
>JAFTEJ010000146.1 GCA_017453725.1 Clostridia bacterium
ACGGGGCGGTTGCTGATTGGGGGTATGACAACCCCTCCGGCGCTTCGCGCCACCTCCCCTTACACAGGGGAGGCTTGGCGAACGGCTACTTACTTCTTGAACACTTTCCTGTAGTAGTCCTTGAAGATGACGTTGTGCGACATGCGGAACTTGTTGCTGACGATGTTGTTGACGCGCTCGACGTAGGCGTCTTCCTCCTCCTGAGACTTGAAGGTCGCGTCCGCCGCTTTCTCGAAGGTCTTCGTGCGGAAGTTATAGCGCCCCTTGTCGCTTATCCAGCTCCGCGTGCGGAGGGTGATTATCGGCTCGGCTGTCGGGTCGAGCAGGTCGCGCCCGAAGAGCAGGCGGCTGTCGTATTCAAACCCGAACAGGTTCGACAGCGTCGGGATGATGTCGACGCTGTTGGCGGGGGCGGTGATCTCCGGCGCGTCCTTGTAGCCCGCGCAGTAGAGCAGGAAGACGCTGCGGTAGATCTCGAATTCGCTGTCGAGTTTCCTGCCGGCCATCTCCTCGACCTGCGCGTCGGTGAGCATCTGCGGCTTGTGGTCGGGCGTGATGCAGAAGACGGTCTTGTCAAGCTGTCCGGTCTTTTCAAGCTCCGCCATAAGCCATTCCATGGCGCGGTCGAGCTCGATGTTGCAGGCGATGTAGGCGCGGTTTTCCTCGCAGTAGGGGAGGTCCTTGACGAGCTCGCGGTTCTTCCAGCTCATCATATTGTCCTCGAAGTAGTAGTCCTTGTGTCCGCTGACCGACATATAGTAGGCGAAGAACGGCTTGCCGTCGTTCTTGCCGGCGTAGTCGCTGAAGGACGCCTGCACCGCCTCGAGGTCGCTTTCCGGCCAGTAGCGCGGATGCTCCAGCTCGAGCGCGTATTTGCTGCTCTCCTTGCCGTCGACGACCCCGCCTTCGCGCCCCCTGTAGGAGTTGAGTCCGAGGTTCGGATGGGTTTCGTTCCTGCCGTAGTAGGTGTATTTGTGCGGGTGGTAGCCGTAGGTGTAGACGCCGATTTTCTGGAACTGCGCCCCCATCGTGAAGGGCAGGTAGTTGTTTTTGACCTTCTTGAGGTTGTTTGCGACCTCGTTGGAGGGGATGAGCCCGGTCGTGTGGACGAACTCGCCGGTGATCGTGTCGTCGTAGCCGGCGGTGTAGAAGTTCGGGAAGCGGAAGCCCTCCTGCTGCATCTTGTAAAGCGTGGGCGTCAGCTCCTTGCTTATCGCGTAGGGTGAGAAGCCCTCCGCGGTTATCATCACGAGGTTATAGCCCTCGAAGAGCCCGGTGTAGGCGTTCTGCTTCGTCGGCGCGCGGTTTTTGAAGTACTCGTGCATCTTTTTGAGGTCGGAGTCCTTCTCGTTTTCGATGAGCGCGTCGAAGTCGATGTCCATCACGTTCGGCGCGTAGACGACGCCTTCGCCGCCGCTTCCGCTGCCCTGCGAGGAGCCTTCGCCGCTCCCGTCGCCGCCTTCGGGCAGGATGATGACGTCCTTCGTGCCGCCGATAGCGATGGCGATCTCGCGCCGCGCCGTCGTCAGCAGTCCGAACTTCTCCGCCGCCAGCGTGTGCTCGAAGGCGCTCGTGTACTGCGCGCGCAGTCCGGTGGTCTTGTTCGTCATCATTATCAGGCCCCACGGGATGAACTGCAGCACCGCCATTACCAGCGCGAGCACCAGCTTCGCGGGGACGGGGTATTTCTCAAAGCGTATCAGCGGCTTATCGAAGAGCGCGTGCCAGGTCTCGCCGTGCGCGCGCCCGGCGTTCCAGCTCCTGCCGAAGACGATGAGCGCCGCGAACGGCACGAACGCGAAGAGGATGAACCAGAGCATCTGCACCGTATAGTTTACCGTGTTGCCGGCGAACTGCGTCACGGCGTCCGCGCCGGTATCCGCCGCGAGCGTCAGCTTCAGTATCGCGCCGAAGCCGTGGTAGTACACCGCCTGAACGCAGAAGTAGACGGTTATTATTCCGAGCAGCACAAGCGCGATACTGCGGTTGACCTTCTTCGAGAAGAAGGTGCAGAGGATCGTGAGGAATATCCCCGCCGCGAGCGAAAAGAAGAGAGACAGCCACAGTCCCGCTCCGAAGAAGCGGCCGAGAAAGTCGCCGAATCCGCCCGCCTGCGCGGATATGAAGTAAATTCGGAAGAAAAGCTCAAGATAAAGCACCGACGCCGGCATAAACAGCAGGCCGATCAGCTCGGTGGGTATTCTATTGACGCCGCGTTTGGCGTGTCTGGCTGCTCTCATAACGGTCTCCTTGTGAAGCGCTCGCTGAGCGGGTTCGTATCCGCCGGGTGAGCGGAATTGCGGCCGAAGCCGCGAATCCGCGGTCAGCGCCGCGACTGGTGCGTGTATCGCACATATGTAATTAGTCTACCACCATATGGTGAAAAATGCAAGTATCAAGAGTCGGAAAAGAGAGGATTTTTATGGATGAAATCATCAACAACGCGGGCGGGAACGCGAACGCGAACGATGTCATTACGAGGAGCCGCGAACGCGCCGACGGGGACTCCCGCGCCGTGAGCGGGTGGAACGCGAACCTCACTCAGACAGAGGGAGGGAAAGGCGCTTCCGTAAAGGGGGACGCGGCGGGTAAGAAGGGAAGTTTCTCTCCCTCAGTCATCGCCGCAAGCGGCGCTGACAGCTCCCTCCCGGAGGGAGCCAAGGCCGCACGGCTGCAAGGGGAAGCGGGTCCCTCGGGCGATGACCTCGGGATGACAACGCCGCCTGCGGCGGCTACACCTCATCCGAAAGTGAACGCCGGCTATGACGGCTCCCCTCAAGGGGAAGGCTTTGACGGCGCGGCGGTGACCTTCGCGGCGCGGTCGGCGCGGCTGGCGGACGAGGCGGAGGCGCTTTACGCAGAGTGGACCTCCTCGGCGAAGGAGCTCGGCAGGGACTACCCCGGCTTCGACCTTGCCGCCGCCGCGAAGGAGCCCGCGTTCGGGCGGCTGCTGCGAGCCGGGGTCGACCTGCGCTCCGCCTATGAGGCTACGCATATGCCGCTGGTAAGAGAAGCGATACGCGCTTCCGCCGCCGCGGAAGCGGAGGCGCGTGTGCTGGACGGCGTCCGTCTGCGCGGATTGCGCCCGGATGAGAACGGGGCGCGCCCCGGAGGCGCCGTGCTTACCGGCGGTATGGCGGGACTTTCGCGCGAGCAGCGCGCGCGTATCGCCGAGAAGGCGATGCGGGGCTTGCTTTGACCGGAGGTCACGGCAAGCCGATGAATTGCAAGCGCCGGGCGCTTGCGTGAATTGATTGCTGACGCAATCATGAATTGAACGCTTCGCGTTCATGAATTGACGGCTCACGCCGTCATGAAGGCGCAAACCGCTGACGCGGTTTGAATGTATTGACTCGCTGCGCTCGTTGCGGGCGGCGTGCGATTGATAATCGCCCCTGCGCGCGGCACCGCGTTTCTGTCATTCCGAGCGAAGCAACCGGAGGTTGCGAATTCGAAGGATCTCACGGAGCGCAGCGGTCGGTTTGTCATCCTGAGCGAGCGAAGCGAGTCGAAGGATCTTAAAGACGAGCTGTCCTTCTCAGCGGAACGCCGCGAATTAAAGCAAAGCCTCTGTTCAAAAAAAGCATATCCATCCGCTTCTGCCTACGCACTTTTCCTTTTACGCGCACGTTACCTTCAAGATCCTTCGACTTCGGCTTCGCCTTCGATCAGGATGACAGAAACACAGCGCTTCTGCGTGAGTTCGCGGACAAGCAATGCTCATCCCTATGGCTTGCGCGAAAGCGTCGGATCAGGATTCTGCTGAAACGCAAGCGACAGCGTAACGATACGTTTCGGCGGGCGATCAA
>JAFTEJ010000147.1 GCA_017453725.1 Clostridia bacterium
GGCTGCTTAAGTTGGGAGATCCTTCGCTCCGCTCAGGATGACAAAGGTCCTGCTTTATTCGGGGGATCCTTCGCTTCGCTCAGGATGACAGGGGCGCCGCGTTTACCTATCCATCACGCGCTGTTTTCGCGGCGGCTTGCGGTAGGTGACGACCTCGTGCGGCGGAAGCGCCCGCGCCAGCGCGGTAATGCGCTCGCTCATCGCGGCTGAAACGCGCGCTCTCTCAGCCCGCATAGAGGCGTCGGGGTCGCTGCGCAGCGGCTCGCCGAAGCATATGAGCCTGAGCTTCGGCGCGAGGTAGGTCGGCACGAAGCAGACGTCCTTCCCGGTGCGCTTGCGGTAAAACTGCGCGACGTCGGCGAAGCCGTCCAGGAACTCGTTGACGACGCCGTTGTTTTCGCCGTCGCGCTCGGGGAAGATGACTATGCTCTTTCCCGCTTCGAGCAGGTCGACGGTACGCCGCAGCGTATCGAGCAGCCGCGCGTCGCGGTAGACGGGCACGGTGTCGGCGTTGTTGAATACCAGCACCGCGAGCGGCGTCAGCAGGTACGAAAGCAGATGCAGAAGCCACCGCGTTCCCTTACGCTTGTTCGGCCAGAAATCCTCGTACATATAGCCGGGCGCGGTCTTGCGGTCCATCACCTCGCCGCGGCACCATGTGTACCGCTCGCGCGGCATATAAAGCTCGCATACGATCGGCCCGTGGGCGCGGCAGTGGTTGCCGACGAAAACGACAGGCTCTTCCGGTATGTTTTCCGTCCCGACGCACCGCGTCCGCGGATAGAAGAAGCGTATCAGCGCCTTGACGAAGCGGTATCTCAGCGAAGGTTTCCTTCTTTGTTCTCTCTTTTTTGCCATTCAGACACCCTTTTCTTTTTATCGGGATCAATTATACACGCTTTCGGCGAAAAAGGCAAGCGCGGCGCGGACGTCGCGGCAAATATTTCGCAATAAACCGCTTGCATTCCTGCTTCGCGTGTGATATACTGTATAATGGCGGGAGATGAGGATACTGTGTCGTCAGCTTCGCGCCCGACGTAATGAATATTGAAAACCGGGGATTCGGGATCCGATAATTACAGAGCAGATCCGCGCGCCGCTCCGGACGGCCGTTATCCGGTTTTAAGTCTTCGGTTTTCAGTATTCATTCAGCGTTATCCGAGGATAACGCGCCCGAAAGGATGAGGTTTATGAAAAAAGTCGGTTTTACCGAAACGGTGCTGAGGGACGCCAACCAGTCGCTCATCGCCACTCGCCTGCCTATCGATAAGTTCGAGGGCATACTTGAAACGATGAACAAGGCGGGATACTATTCAGTCGAGTGCTGGGGCGGAGCGACCTTCGACTCCTGCCTGCGCTACCTGAACGAGGACCCGTGGGAGCGCCTGCGCCGCATCAAGGCGAAGATGCCTGATACGAAGCTGCAGATGCTGCTCCGCGGTCAGAACCTGCTCGGCTACAAGCATTACCCGGACGACGTCGTCCGCCGTTTCGTGCAGCTTTCCGTTAAGAACGGCATCGACATCATCCGTATCTTCGACGCGCTCAACGACATCCGCAACATCAAGGTCGCGGTGGAGGAAACGCTGAAGTGCGGCGCACACGCCTCCGGCGCGATCTCCTATACGACCAGCCCGGTGCATACGCTGGATAACTACGTCGCGCTCTGCAAGGAGATGCAGCAGATGGGCGTCAACTCAATATGCATCAAGGATATGGCGGGCGTTATGGCGCCCGACGAGGCCTACGACCTCGTTTCCGCGATAAAGAACGCCGTCGACCTGCCGCTCGTCGTCCACACGCACTGCACGACCGGTCTTGCGTACATGACCTATCTGAAGGCCGTTGAAGCCGGCGCCGACGTAATCGACACGGCGACCTCCTGCTTCTCCGGCGGCACCTCCCAGCCCGCGACCGAAACGCTGGCGTTCGCGCTCCGCAGGCTCGGCTATGAAGTCGGGCTCGACGACGCCGTCACGAAGCAGGTCAACGACTGGTTCAAGCCCGTCCGCGACGAGTTCCTCGAAGCCGGCAAGCTGA
>JAFTEJ010000148.1 GCA_017453725.1 Clostridia bacterium
GCCGCAGGCGGCGGCGAGCCGCGTCCCGTCGGGCGAGAGGGCTATTTTGAATATCTCGTCCGCGCAGGTCGCGAGATCCGAGACCGCGCCGGTCTCAACGTCGAATTTGTATATCCTCTTCTCGCCGTCGGAGGCGTAGAGCGTTTTGGAGTCTGGGGAGAAGACGAGCGAGATGACTCTGCTTTCCGCAGTGAAGCCGCCGAGGTCGGCGTCGGAAGCGGAACGCACCCGCACGACGCCGTCGTAGCAGCCGTAGGCGTAGCTGTCGTCGGTGGCGACGGCGATGGAATCCACCCAGCTGTCGAGCGGCTCGTTGGAAAGCTCCTGAAGCGTCTCTCCGTCGAAGATGCGGAAATAGTTGCAGTAGCCGTTGCTGTTCTCGTTCGGTATGCCGCCGTAGTAGCAGCGGCTGCCGTCGCTGTTCAGCGCGACGGTCGGGAACGCGGATTGAGCGGTCACCGTTACGGGGTTCTCAAAGGCGGGGTCGATCGCGCAGAGCTTCGTCTGCCTGCCGAAGACGATACGGCTTGCGTCGCCGGAGAGCGCGCAGGACATCGACCAGCCGGAGCCGGTCAGTGTGCGGTTGGACAGCTCTCTGAAATCCCTGAGGTCATACGTTCTTGCGTAGGTGGCGCCGTTGCAGTAGACGAGCAGGTCGTGCTCCGATGAGAAGGCGCCTTCGTGCGCGGGAGACCATATTTTGCGGTAGGAGTCGGGCGCGCTCGCTTCGTAGAGGTAGGGCAGATCGTCGGCGGGTTTCGCGTGGATATCGCTTTTGTAGTATCTGACGTAGTCGATGATGAAAGACGCCTCGTCCGGCATACCTTCAGGCAGGAGGTTGTTTCCCGGACCTTCTATGCCGGTGCCGAGTATGAGGAAATAGGGGTTTTCCTGAAGCGCGTTGCGCTTCGCGGGCGTGTCTATGGGTACCGTCAGATAAAGCGTGTCGTCGAAATACCAGCGCATCTGGTCGTTTTCCCATTCTATCGCGTAGATGTGGTATTTTTCGGAGAGCTTCTCGACGTGAGTCAGAATGTTATAGTCGTGCCAGCCGCCTTCTTCAACGTGCTCACCGTTGTCGCCGGAGTAGTGGAATGTCGCGATCGAACTGCGTTCGCCCCACCAGTCTCCGCCGTCCGCGCCGGAGCCGACCATCTCAACGATGTCGATCTCGCCGCTTCGCGGCCAGATGTCGTCGTCGCCCATCGCCCAGAAGGCGGGCCAGATCTTGCGTCCCTCCGGCAGCTTCGCGCGCATTTCTATCCTGCCCTGCGTGAAGTGGAGCTTGTCCTCGGTCGAGAGGAATCCGCTCGTAGCGTGGTAGCCCATATATTCCTCTTTTATCGTTTTGATGACGAGGTTTCCGTCTTCGATATAGACATTGTTCGGGCTGTCGCGGTTGAACATCGGCTCGGTATCGCTGCCGCGGTTTTTCGAGTTCGCGACGAACCAGACGCTGCGGTCGAGCGTGTCGAATTCGTCGCTCCAGGTCATCGTCCAGTCGTTGCCGCTGACTTCGAGGATATCGAAGTATCTGGTCGCGGAGCTTGAAGATAAAAGGAGCGGCTTCGTCGCGTTGTAGCCGATCTTGCCTAAGCCGGAAACGTAGAAGCTGAAGCCCTTCGCTTTTCTGAACAAGCAGGACCATTTTTGCGTGTCGTTCGTGTAGTCGGGGACTCTGGCTTCGAGCTCCATCAGGTCGCTGTTGACTTTTTGGATCGCCGCCGCATATCTCTTGTTGACTATACGGAAGCGCGATACCACGACGGGATCGCGGCATATCTGCCAGAGCTGCGCGTCGTCGCCCTCCGCGCTTTCCGCGAAAGCGAGCTGTCTGTTGTCGGAAGCAGTCGGCGTTATGGTCAGCGCCATATTGCTTCCGCGCTGCAGGATCTTATAGAACCTGTTCGGCTCGAAGCCCAACGAAGTCATTTTCGTTTCCGAATACTCGCGCTCGCCCGCGCCTTCGGCGGAGCCGGA
>JAFTEJ010000149.1 GCA_017453725.1 Clostridia bacterium
CGAAGCTCAGCAGCACGATGGTCTATTCCGAGGTCTACAATATGATGACTGAGCCGGAGGGCTATCTCGGAAAGGTCGTCAAGGTCAAGGGCCCGTTTGCCGTGTACGAGGGCGAAAGCCGCAACTATTACGCCTGCATAATCGAGGACGCGACCGCCTGCTGCGCGCAGGGTATGGAGTTTATCCCGGCGGACGAGCTTGTTTATCCGGAGGATTTTCCTCCGCTTGAAACGCAGCTGACCGTCGTGGGCGTGTTTGATACGTACAAAGAAGGGGACAACGTCTACTGCCAGCTTCTGAACGCCGAGCTGAGCTATTGGAAAGAGTCGCCGGCGGAATAAGAAAAAATGACCGCAAAGCGGTCATTTTTTCTTGACAAAACCGGAACGCGGTGCTATTATAATAATACCTAATCACGTTAGATACCTAACCACAGACAAGGGGGGCGGCGAAATTGACCTATTCCGGCGAGGTGCTGCGCGGACACACGGAGACGATCATCCTTGCGATCCTGCGCGGCGGCGACTCCTACGGCTACGAGATACTCAAGCGCATCCTCGACGCCGGCGGCGGAATGATCGACATCAGAGACGCGACGATCTACACCGCCTTCAAGCGGATGGAAAAGGAAGGGCTCATCACGACCTACTGGGGCGGCGAGGAGGCCGGCGGCGCGCGCCGCAAATACTACTCCATAACCGACGCGGGCAGGGAATACCACGAGCGCAAGGCGCGTGAATGGCGCGAGCTGAACGTGATCCTGAATAAGCTGATAGGGGGCGACGGAGAATGAGAGAAGAGCTGAAGAAATACGCGTGGCGCAAGTTCCGCCGCTATCCGAAAACGAAGGAGATAACCGACCTGCGCGACGAGCTCTGGTCGATGATGTGCGATAAATACGACGACCTTGTCGCCGCCGGAGTAGAAGAAAGGGAGGCGGCGCGGCAGGCGCGCGAGCTGATGAACGACTGCACCGCCGCGCTGCGCGAAGCCGAGCTCGGCAGCTCGATGGGGGCTCTGCGGCGTATGCTGATCGGAATCCTGACCTTCAGCGCGGCGTTTATGCTCGCGCTGACCGGCGTCTATCTTTTCATAAGCATCGTTACGCTGAAAAGCTTCGATAAGACCTGGCTGCTGATGGTCGCGGGCTCCTTTGTCTACGTCGTCTACGTCGCCGTGAAGCTTTACGCCTACGCGCGTTCGTTCGGCTTCCGCGCGCTGACGCGGGTCGCGTTCGGCGGGGTGTTCCTGTCGCTCGTGCCGCTGCTCTTCATGCTGCCGAGCCTCGCCGCGCATGTGCTTTACGGCGCGGATATATGGGGCAAAAGCTGGCTGCTCGCGCTGATTATCGCGGCGATCTGGCTGACCGCGGATATGATGCTCTTCGCCCACGGGACGAAGGCGTTCTGGTGGGAGCTCGCGGGGCTCGGCTTCCTTGTCACGACGGTGGTGTTCCTCGCCTTCTCGGTCTTCACCGGCGCGTGGAACGTCGCGTGGCTCGTTTACGTGCTTTACCTCGTCGTCGTCGCGTTCGCAATGTACTTTGCGGAGCTGCGCAGACGGCGCGGCGAATAATAAGGGGAATCCAGGCAAGAATAACTTTGCGGCGGCAGCCGCGTTTCCTCACGGGAGGTGTACTTATGAAGAAGATATGCGTTTTCGGCGATTCGATCGGCAAGGGTGTGTCCCTGCCGGAGGACGGAAGGTATAAGATCGTCAAGCCGGACGTCGTCGGTCTGACCGGCGAGGAGCTGGAGGTGAAAAACTACGCCGTCTTCGGCTGCACGCTGGAGAAGGCGCTGCCCGTCGTGCGTCGGCACAGCGGGGAGCTGAAGGAGTACGACAGCGTCTTCCTCGAGCTCGGCGGCAACGACTGCGACTTCGACTGGCAGCGCGTTTCGGACGATCCGGAAGGCGAGCACGAGTGCAGAACGCCCTGCGGCGTCTTCGAGAAGGCGTACCGCCGGCTGATCGAAACCATCGTCGAGGCGGGCGGCAACCTCGTTATACTGACCTTTCCGCCGGTCGTCGCGGAGCGGTATTTCCGCTGGATAAGCCGCGACAGGAACGGCGAGAACATCCTGCGCTGGCTCGGCGGCACGCACACGATCTACCGCTGGCAGGAGATGTATAATCTCAAGGTCGTCGAGCTCGCCAAGAAGCTGGACGTCAAGCTGATCGACATCCGCTCGGCGTTCCTGCGCGACCGGCACTACGAGCGCCTGATGTGCCGCGACGGCATCCACCCCAACGAGAAGGGTTACGAGCTCATCTACCGCACCATCGCGGAAGAGTACCGCAAGGGCAATTTCAGCGGAGTGAGCGTGTGAAAAGGCCCGCGCGGGCGCGGGCGTGAATTGCAAGCGCACCGCGCTTGCGTGATTTGAACGCTCCGCGTTCATGAATTGCGCCTTCGGCGCGTGATTTGCCGCGGCAGCGGCATGAAGGAAAAACCGCTTCCCGACGGGAAGCGGTTTTAAATTAGCTTTTTTGATTATTCTATGTAAAATCGAGCATCTTCATATGCGCTCGAGCACCTAGATTTATAATCCTTAACAGCATTAGAAAATGTTAGTAGTGAGTATCCTTCTGGAAACGTTGATACCAATGCGAAAAAGGAACTTACTTCCTTATAATATGACTTGGTGGCTTCGTAAAAATCACCAACACCGGAAGAGCCTAATATTTTTTTAGCTTTATCAAGATTCGATTTGGCAGTAGCTCTGTTGGTATAGGCTGTTATTGTTGGATAGAAAAAATAGTCTGATGGTCCCGATGGGCCAAATTCTTCTAAATATGCACTATCTTCAAAATATAAACTTGTGCTATAAGAAGCGGTACTCCAATTATCGAGTTGTACAGTTGAAACATTAACAACGCAGTCTTCTGCTGATTTAATTAGGTTCACAGCATTTATAAGATCATCATTACTGACACCGGAAGAACTTGATATAGTTGAATTCGATTCAGCATTGTTTCCGCATCCAAACAATATTACAAGACAAACCAATGATAGCAAAATAATAAGACTTTTTTTCATAATATTACCTCCCATACTAATATGACATTCACTAAATGTCATATTAACAGTAATTATAGCATACAATTTCTATATTGACAAGCACTAAATGTCAAAATTGTCGAAAAAACGGAGAAATCGTATGTTTATCAATAAAAGCGCGGAGGGGGCGAACAATATCTGCGGCGCGGCGGTGGCGCGGCTTCGCAAGGCGGCGGGCATATCCCAGCGCGAGCTCGCGGACAGGCTTCAGCTCGCTGGGCTGGATATTGACAAAAACGCCGTCCAGCGTATAGAGTGCGGCAAGCGTTTCGTGACGGATATCGAGATTGTCGTTTTGGCGAAGGTGTTCGCCGTCGGAGTCGGCGAGCTGCTCGGAACAGAAAAATAAACGCTTCCCGATCGGGAAGCGTGTCAGTTTAGAGTTTAAAGTTACGATCGCGCTTCGCGCGAGTTGTGAGTTCGCTTCGCGGACGCTGCGGCGCAGCCGCCGCGGGCGGCTTTTTCTGCGCCGCCGGGACGGGAGCGCTCCGAAAAAGTTACAAAATAGTTACAAATACCCCTTAAAAGTTACAAAATCGTTACAAAATTGTACATTTTTTGTAACCGCTTTTTTTGTTCGGACCTGCCATAATAGAATCAGAGAGGGAAAACAACCCTTGCGAACAAAAAACGGAGGTGTCGGAATGAAAAGACTTATGTGCGTTGTTCTCGCGGCGCTGTCGGTATTCGTGCTGGTCGCCTGCGGCAAGGCGGCGGAGCCGACCGCGTCGTCCGGACCGGGCGGCAAGCGGCTTTACATCCTCGCTGAACGCGGCGCGGGACAGCTTTATTACAAGGTGCTGGAGCTTCATCCGGAGCGCGATTTCGACGGCGCCTCAGACCCGATGGACGGGAAATACGAGGAGTTCCTTAAGGAGTGCCCCGCGCTTCCGGCGGACTACGCGGCGTGGACGAACGCCGAGGCGGAGGATTACCTGCGCGGCAGACCGTATTACTTCGAGCGTATCTACACCGCCGCGCAGATGCAGGGCTTCAATGAGCTTGAGCTTACGCTGCGCGACCTGCATTCGCTGCTCAACCGCAGCTTCGATCCCGAGGACATCGTGAAGATGACGAAGGAAGAGGTGCGGCAGGTGTTGACGAGCGGACACGAATAGGCGGGCGTCGGAAGCCTTCCCCTTGAGGAGAGCCGGCATAGCCGCGTTCACGTCGGATGAGGCGTAGCCGCGAAGCGGCGTGAGCGCCCGCCGTAGGCGGGCTCATAACTGCGGCGAAGCCGCATCACAGTTGTAAACTCTAAACTCAAAAACCGCACCCAATCGGGTGCGGTTTGCGTTTATATTTTTCAAAACACCGAATCAATTTCTTTCAAAACACCGAATACCTATTGACGAAACGGAGATAATAGTATATAATACTAAAGAAAGCAGGTGAGGCAAATGGTAAAAGAATACAGAAGAAGGCTTGCAGAAAAGAATCTTGAAACAAAGCTGAACTCCTCCGGATGTGTAATGGTTTCCGGCCCGAAATTCTGCGGCAAGTCGACGATGTGCGAAAGATTTGCAAAGTCGGTTACCCCGCTGAATACCACAGACGCTATTGAACTTGCCCTGGCTGATCCGCGTTCGGCGTTGCTCGGTGCCAGGCCGCATATGATAGACGAGTGGCAGAAAGCACCGGAAATCTGGAATGAGATAAAAAGCGATCTCGATGATGATTATGAATTCGGAAAATACATCATTACCGGCAGCACGACGCCGGCAAATCCGGCGCAGATACAGCACTCGGGAGCGGGACGGATTGCCAGAATGACGCTTAAGCCGTTCACGCTTTATGAATCAGGGGAGTCGACCGGCTCGGTTTCGCTGTCGGCTTTGTTTGAAAGCGGCGGAGAAAAGTTTGTGCCGACGTATTCATCCGAAAACGCGACCGGACTCACAGATATTGCGTTTCTGGTATGCCGCGGCGGTTGGCCGATAGCTCTCAAAGCAAAGAAGAAATACGCGCTTGAGGTTACAAAAAACTATTTTGACGGTCTTTTTGTCGTCGAAAACGAAAGCGACGAGTTCGCAGCGTTTTTGAAAAACAAAAATATCGAGCTTCTAAAGACGATTCTGCGCTCATTCGCACGGAGTATTTCAACGCAGGCAAAGAAGGCGGGTATGATAAATGATATTCTTGCCTCGGGCGTCAGAGATTCGCTGGATGAGGATACGTTTTCTTCATACGAGAAGGTATTGAAGGATTTGTTTATAATATATGATTTACCTGCCTGGAATCTCAATCTTCGCACGACTGTCGCGGTGAGGACCGCGCCCACGCACCATTTTGTTGATACGTCAATCGCCGCAGCGGCGCTTGGTATCAGTCCCGCCGATTTGATGAATGATATGAAATCGTTCGGTCTCTTCTTTGAGGACTTCGCGGTACGCGACCTATCGGTTTATGCCGAGTCAATAGGCGGCACGCTTAAGCACTACCGTGACAGCTCCGGTCAGGAGGTCGACGCGATAATCGAGCTGGAAAGCGGCTGTTACTGCGCTGTTGAGATAAAGATAGCAAGCGAGGCGAATGTGAAAGAGGGCATATCGTCTTTGAACAGCTTCAACAATAAGCTTATCGGCAGCGGTTTGAAGACGCCGGCGTTCAGGATGGTTTTGACCAGTCACGGCGCGTGTTATAAAGCCGAGGACGGCATATTTGTTGTCCCGATTACGTGTCTAAGGGATTGAACACTGCCGCGAAGCCGCATCATAGTTGTAAACTCTAAACTCAAAAACCGCACCCCTTCGGGTGCGGTTTGCGTTTATAAGTTTACAGTTAGAGTTATGATCGTGCTACGCGCGAGTTATGAGTTCGCCAAAGGCGAACGCTGTGGCGCCGCCGCTCAGGATGACAGATTTGAGGTATCGGCGGTATCAGTCAAAAACAGTGCTGTGGGTCTTTTTAACACATTCTTTGCAAATCAGTTTGTAGTCAACCCCAAAGCTGTCTTCTATTTTCGCATGGTAAATCATAACCTTTTCTTTGCCGCACATTTCACAAGTGTCTACATTTGTAACCTGCGGTAAAGTTATATGATTCTGGAATTCAGTTGTAACTCGTGGTAAAGTTGTATGATTCTGGGATTCAATCGAATTATGCGCGGCTGCATGAAGAGGTTTTATGCCGATCGAACCGAGCTTACGCTTTATCTCTATCTGGTTATCGAGTATTTTGCTTATCGCGAGCATAATCATTCCGCTGACTAAACCGCTTACCCAATACGCTAACATAAGCGGGAAATACAGTTTGCTTCTATAGTACCCCGGCACTCTGCCGAGCACGAAGCCGAGGACAATAGCCGCGACGAACGTCAGAACGGCGAACACCTTAAAAAACATCGATATACCTGCGCTGTAATCCTTTTTCATTTGACTTCCTCCCATAAATGTTTTTTGAATATCCGATCGCGCTTCGCGCGGGTTATGAGTTCGCTTCGCGGACGCCTTCCCCCGCCGGCGCGAACTTTGCGTTCGCCGCTTTTGCGAGCTTATAGAGCGCGATCACGAGCAGGGCGAGCGGGATATGCGTCAGCAGCATGATCCCGGTATAGACGAAGCGGAGGCCCTTCTCCGCGAGGGCGGCGGCGAGGTCTTCGTAAAACGGCACTCCGCTGCCGCTGTAAATCATCATATAGTCGGAGCCGAGGAAGTGGTTGACCGGTATCGCGACCGCCGCGAGGATAAGCACCGGCACCATCGCGCGCAGGGAGTCCTTCCACTCGGGCCGGTAATACCGCGTCGCGAGCAGGAAAACGCCGGTCGCGAACATCGTCGTGTGGAAGAACATCGAGTAGAACGCGCCGAAGGTCCAGAAGGGGTAGAAGTTCAGCCCGTTGCAGTAGACGACGCCGACCGCGCCGTAAAGCAGGCTTATCGTCGTGATGAAGCTCAGGCAGTACCGGCGCGGCTTGCCCTTCGTCCACGCCGCGACGAGCAGCGCGTAGATGAAAAGCGAACAGGTGTATATCGGCAGCAGGCCGTACCAGTTGAAGCCGCGCCCGGTGGTTACGTCGTAGTAGCTTTCCCAGGTTATCTTCGTCGCTTCGAGCAGCACCATCGCTATCGAAAGCACCTTCAGCCCGACGTCGACGCGCTCGTGCCGCGCCTTGCGGAAGAGCCAGCAGAGCAGCAGCGTCAGCGCGTACGCCAGCGCGATGAATACGATGTGCTCGGTCGAGAAGAAGTCGGAGTCGAATCCCTCGATGTTGTATTTGTAGTCAAAGAAGTGGTAGTTCATACCGCGCCTCCGTGAAGATTATGGGTATATTATATCACGTTCCCGGCGGAAAGGGAAGAGCGATTTTCGCGAGCGGCATGGGGACCGCGGGGTCGGAAAGCCTTCCCCTTGAGGGGAAGGTGGCGCGAGCGGACGAAGTCCGCGAGTGACGGATGAGGTGTCATCGCCGCTCGCAATGATATATCGCCTTTGGCGATATGATATACGCTTTGCGTATGATATACCGGCGTACCGCCGGCATGATATACCGCCTGCGGCGGTATTAAGGAGCAAACCGCGCCCGTTCGGGCGCGGTTTGAATATATCGCGGGCGATCAAGATCGCCCCTACGGTTTGCGCTTGCGGCGAGGCTTGTTAAAAACGCTTCTGTGCTGCTGTCGGATGTGTTTTCAGCAAC
>JAFTEJ010000150.1 GCA_017453725.1 Clostridia bacterium
CGGCGTTCACGTCGGATGAGGTGTAGCCGCCGCAGGCGGCGTCTCGCCTCCCCTGTGTAAGGGTAGCGAAGCGGAGGGCGCGGTAGTGAATGACAGCCCGGTGGGCTGTCAGAGCCGCGACCTGACCGAGCCCGCAGGCGAGACGGTAGCGCGAAGCGCCGGAGGGGTTGTGCTCGCGAAGCGAGCCCGTAGGGGCGATTATCAATCGCCCGCCGCCCGCGTAGGGACGAGCATCGCTCGTCCGCGAATTTACGCGGTCGGCTTTAAGGAAACCGACAACCCCTCAGTCTCGGGCGCCGTAAACGTCGCCCTCGACAGCTCCCCTTACACAGGGGAGCCCACGGGCGATTGATAATCGCCCCTACGCCGACTTCGTCGGCGATATGCCTCGCCGGCTCACGCCGTCTCGGCGCGATATATCGGCTTCGCCGATGCGATATATCCGCTGACGCGAATACGATATATCAGCTCCGCTGATGCGATATGTTCGCCTCCGGCGAACGCTCGTTCCCGCTTCGCGGGAACTATTCTTCCTCAAACCCGCCGCCGTCCACGCGGTACACCCTGCCGCCGCTGTACTCGCTGGCGTCGCACGCGGTGACGACGCGCTGCATCCCGCCGACGCGCGAAAGCAAAAAGTCCCTACGCCCGCCGTCGAGCTCGGAAAGCACGTCGTCGAGCAGCAGCACCGGCGGCTCGCCTGCGCTTTCGCGGAGCAGCTCGGCCTCGGCGAGCTTGAGCGCGATGACCGCGGAACGCTGCTGCCCCTGCGAGGCGAAGCGCCGCCCGTCGCGCCCGGCGACGGAAATGCGTATATCGTCGCGGTGAGCGCCGCAGGTGGTGTAGCCCACGCGCAGGTCGTCCGCCCGCGTCTTCTTCAGAATCTCAAGCGCCTCGGCTTCGGTCGCGCCGCCGCTGCACTCGAAGGCGAGGTCGAACTCCTCCCCGCCGGCGAGCTCCGCGTAAACGCGCTTCGACGACGCCGCGAGCCGCGCGCAGAACGCCGCGCGCTCCGCGGAAAGCTCCGCGCCGAGCTGCGCCAGGCGCCCGTCCCACGCGGAAAGCAGGTCGTCCAGCCCGGCGAACAGCCGCGAATCCTTCAGCACGCGGTTGCGCTGCTCGAGGGCGCGGCGGTAGTTGTTCATCAGCCCGATCGAGGCGGGCGTCTCCCGCGCGAGCGCCATATCGACGAACCGCCTGCGCTCCTCCGGCGCGCCGCGCACGATTTCGAGGTGCGCGGGCACAAAGAGCACGGCGGCGAACCGCCCGTAAAGCTCCCCGGCGCGTTTCTGCGGCACGCCGTTTATCTCGATCTCGCGCTTGCGCGAGGGGTCGCGGAAGAAGCGCAGGAAAATCTCCTGCTCCCTGCCGGCGCTTTCGAAGCGGAGCCGCACGGAAGCGGCGTCGGCGCCTTCGCGGATGAGGTCGCTTTCGCGCTGGGCGCGGAAGCTCCTGCCCCAGGACGCGACGAAGACCGCCTCGAGGGCGTTTGTCTTGCCCTGGGCGTTGTCGCCGCGCAGCACGGTCAGCCCGGAGTCGAACTCCAGCGCCGCCTCCGCGATGTTGCGGAAGTTTTGAATTGTTATCGATTTAGCAATCATACGGTTATAATACAAGCGGCAGGTTCCCCGTAGGGGCGATTATCAATCGCCCGCCGCCCGCGCACACACGCATACACATCGACACACAAAACGCACGTACCTGTTTGCGGCTTCGCCTCAAACGTTTCCTCCGGAGACGCGGGCGCGTGGTACGCGCTCCTGCGCCAACGCCGCACGTTTGCGGTAATACTATCTCACGAACTTCAGCCCGTCCATCGCCATGAACATCGCCAGCTCGCTGTCGGAGCCGGAGATGCCGTCGAGCAGGAGCGTATCGTCATCGTCGAAGACGAACACCGTCACGCCCCCGCCGGAGCCGGTCATCGTGACCTGATCGCCGTTCTGCGTGAAGCTGCCGGCGTAGAGCTCGACGTCGCCGTCGGCGTTGACCGTGCCGCCGAGCACCTCGGCGACGGAGTATTCGTCGAACTCCGAGTTGACCTCGGAATAGGTCGCGGCAATTCCGTCGACCTGCTGATCCCAGGTCATGCCGTTGGAGGCGAGGTACTGCTCAAGCTCCGCGACGGTCATTCCGTAGTAATCCGCCGCCTCCTCGGTCGTCAGAGTGCGCAGCAGCGGGATCATCGCCTCGGTGCTCTTCGCCATAAAGCTGACGTAATCGTCCGTACCTACGATAATATAAACGCTGCCGTCGCTGCGGAAGTCGAATTTGTAATCGCTCAAAGTGTTAGTGATGGGCTCGCGGAGCGCCTCCTTGTACTGCGCGTCCTGCATGATGCGTTTGGCGGTCTCGCTCACGCCGGAGGTATCGTACGCGTCGCCCATCATCGCGTCGTACATATCGCCGTAATCAACGCCGCTGACGTCGAAATCCCACTCGCCGACCACGGACGCGCCGGTGTAGCCCGATACGGGCAGAGCGCCTTCGCGGTAGAAGACGTCGTCGATCTCGCCGTCCTCGTCGTAGAAGTACAGCGCCCCGTTCAGGATTTCGTAGGTGTAGTTATAGGTCACGCCCTCGCGGACGAGGGTTATGTTTTCGCCGTTGAGCCTGTAGGTGAAGGCCGAATCGTCATCGTCGTCGGAAACGTTCCCGGTGCCGTCGGAGTTGAAGACGAGGAACAGGTCTCCTTCTTCCTCGATCCATTCGCCGAGGAGGGCGGTATCGACCCCGCCGCTGCCGGAGCCTTCGGAGCCGCCGTTCGCGCCCTTGCGGGTGAACTTCTCGACCTCTTCGAGCTCGCCGGCCTCGTTCTTTTCCCAGAAGGTGAGCGTGTCGCCCTCGAGGGTGTAAACGAAGTTAATCTTGTCGTTCGTATTTCTGACTGTGATTCTGTCGCCGCTGACCTCGTAAGTGCCGTTGATGTCGTCGGAGTAGGACTGCTTGCTGACGTAGGTGCCGTCGCTCCTGAACTCCATCGTCGAGCCGCCGATGCTTTGGGATTCCCCGTCTTCGTCGACTACGCGGAGGTTGCCCCACTCGCCCTCGATTCCGCCGGAGCCGGAAACGCGGTCGGCGACTATGTCGACCCGCTCGCCCTGGTTGAGGACAGTGAGGGTAAGGGTATCGCCCTCGATTTTGTAGGTCATTTCGGAGAGCTGCGTAAGCTCGAGGTTTTCGCCGTCGAGCTTCATATCGTAAACGCTTTTGCCGTATTCGCCGTGGTCGAGGGTGATCCTGCCGTCGCCGATTATCATCGTCTCGCCGTATTCGCCGAGCCATTCGCCGTCGATCGGCGAGGACTTGCCGGAAAGGAAGCCCGGCCAGACGAACAGCGCCACCGCCGCCAGTCCGAGCACCAGCACCAGCGCGATTATCGCGATGATCAGTCCCTTTTTGGACTTCTTCGGCGCGGCCGCCCCGTAAGCCGGCTGCGCGTACGGCTGCTGCGCGTAAGGCTGCGCGGGAGCGCCGTAGGGTTGCTGTCCATACGGCTGCGCGGGTGCGCCGTAGGGTTGCTGGGCGTTCGGGAAGCCTTCCCCTTGAGGGGAAGGTGGCGCGAAAGCGCCGGATGAGGTGTAGCCGCCGAAGGCGGCGTTATCATTCTGCTGTGCGTAAGGCTGCTGCGCGTAGGGCTGCTGTCCATACGGCTGCGCAGGAGCGCCAAAGCCTTCACCTTGAGGGGAGCCGGCATAGCCGGCGTTCACGCCGGATGAGGTGTAGCCGCCGAAGGCGGCGTTATCATTCTGCTGTGCGTAAGGCTGCTGCGCGTAGGGCTGCGCGTTGGCAAAGCCTTCCCCTTGAGGGGAAGGCGATGACGGATGAGGTGCCATCCCGAGGGCATCGCCCGAGGGATACCCCGCCGTCTGCTGCTGCCCATAAGCCTGCTGCGCGCCGGTCTTGGCTCCCTCTGGGAGGGAGCTGTCGAGGGCGGCGGAGCCGTCCGAGACTGAGGGAGAGAATCCCCCCGCATCCTGCTGCAACTCAAACTCGCTCCCGCCGCACTCAGTACAAAACTTCGCTTCCTCCGGCACGGCCGAACCGCAATTCCTGCAAATCTTTGACATGTTAGTTGCTCCTTTCATAAAAGAAAGATATTTTACGCTGAAATATGTATTCCCCTTACCGGGGATTAATACTATTCGTATATTAATCTCATAACACTACTATTTGTAAACAATCTCTAATCATCACGTTTATACAAATAGTAATATAGTATCAAATTATACATATCGAATAATCATTACACCGCGCTAAATTAATACAAATTGTATATCATCCCGTAGATATAACTATTAGTTGTGAATACCCTCAACTTTCCGCTTGAATCCGCGGGCGATCAAGATCGCCCCTACGGTTTGCGCGCGCGGCAAGGCTTGTTGAAAAAACGCTTAATTCTGCTCCCGGATGTGTTCCTGCTCCGACGGTGCGCTTCGCATAGGTCGTAGGGGCGATTTTAATCGCCCGTGAAGTCTTCCTTTTGCTGTCACGCGGTAACTTGTAAGCGGGCTTTCCCGCCGACCGCGTGACGGACGCGAAGCGGACGGCCCTGGCTCCCTCTGAGGGGTGACGAGCCCGACCGCCGCCGGTGGCGGAATAAGGGAGGGCGAGGAAGCGCCGCGGTCGATAGGCGCGAGGGTGATTTA
>JAFTEJ010000151.1 GCA_017453725.1 Clostridia bacterium
AAGCTCACGAAATAAGGAGGAGCATATGGGCTTCAATCTCAAGGACTACGCAAAGAACAAAGACAATAACCGACAGAATAACGAAACACCGTCCGCGTCCGCAGGCGGTTTTTCGCTTATTGATTACGCCAAACGCAAGCAGAACGAAGAGCAGCAGCAGAACACCACGCCCGCGGTAAGCGCTCCGATTGAGCCGAAGGTCAGTTATAGGCAAAATCAATACACCTACACCCCCGCCTACACCGACGCGGGCTCGTCGCGTTATTCGCGCGAGGACGTGCTGCGTATACTCGCGGACAATAAGATCGCGCAGGAGCAGGAGCAGCAGAGGCAGGCGCGATACGACGCTACCTCCGCAAAGCTCGAAAATGCGCTTACGCCGCCGAAAGCGCCGATGGGTATTCCTACCGTCGGGACGGAGAACATCATCAAAAACGCCGAAGAGCTCGCCGCAGAGCGCAAGAACAACGCACGCGGCGTCGTCGGCGGAGCGGATGAAAACGGACGCTATATTATCGGAACAGGTAGCGACAGAGATTTGAATAAACTCTCTGCCGCTACGGGCGTTTCCGCCGACGAATTACGCGGTTACGCGGACGAAAACCGCAATCGCGCCTATCAGCAGGCGTATATACGTATGGCGGGCGGCGACATTACCGATACGCTTGATTTCATGCGGAATTACAAGAATTACGGTTACACCGACGACGAGGCGAACCGACTGCTTTACGCGACCGGCAATTCGCTCTACGGCACGCTCGGCGAAGCCGATACTATCAGCCGTATGGAGCAGGCGTGGGAAAACACGAAAGGTCAAAAGAAAAAGGATATTTACGAAGAGCTGAAATACAACTATGCTTTGCGCGGCGAAAAAGCGAGAGAAAATGCGGACTTCAACGACGTCGTAAACGGCGTAAGAAGCGGCGAAACCGTCCTCGGCGACAGGTCGCGCCTTGTCAGCCATTATGTCAACGCGCTTTTGCGCGAAGACGCAAAGTTTGGCAACACCCTGCTTAACCGTGACAGTAACCCGAACCTCTGGGACGATGCCGGATACAGAAATAACGATATGTATACCGCGGAAACGAACCTCGCGGGAATGTCGGATGAAGACAAAGCGACGCTGCTTTATCTCGCATATACCGATCCCGACTTCGCGGATAAGTGGATAAGAGCGAAGGAGGACGAGTGGGCGCAGAAGGTCGCGAACGACGCGAATATCAACGACGCGCCTATCCTCAAAAAATTCGCTGTCGCCGCGGGCTCCGGCATTGACAGCTTCTTTCAGGGCGTCGCGGACCTTTTCAGCGGTAAGCCGCGAGGTGAAAACGCTCTGCAATATCAATTTGCCGCGCTGCGCGAGGGAACGGACAGCAGCATAACGCGCGGCATATACGATATTATTCAAAACACCGCGCATATGGCGCCGTCGATCCTGCTCGGAAAAGGGCTCGGGCTTGCTGCGGCGAACCTCGGCGCGACCTCCGACGCCGTCGGGCAGGTCAGCGGACTTGCGAACGCGCTCTCTGTTGGAACTTCCGCCGCCGGTAACGCAAAAGCACAGGCGCTCCGTGAGGGCTTTTCCGCAGGTGAAGCGACCGCTTACGGCTTGCTGAACGGTGCGAGCGAGGCACTGCTTGAAAAGTTCCTCGCCTCAAAGTTCGTCGGCGGCGGCGTGTGGGGCAACCTCGAAGAAGCGGCGTTGAAAAAGATAGATAACACGCTCATCCGCGCCGCGGTCCGCATCGGCTCGGAGATGGGGAGCGAGTTCACCGAAGAGTATCTGCAGGAAGTTCTCGATCCCGTATTCCGCAACATCGTATTCAACGAAAACAACGAGTTCAAACTTTTCACCGAGGAAGCGCTTTACGCCGGTCTTCTCGGCGCGCTCTCCGGAGGTCTTATGTCTGCCGGCGCTTCGTGGGCGACTACGCTCAATGAAGAAAGCGTCGGAAAACTCGTTGATCTCGAAACGCTAAAGCAAGAAGCGCTCACCTACCCCGGAACGCAAGCGGCAGAACTCGCTATGGCAATAGGCGATAATCCCTCCGATGCTCGAAAGGGCGCGCTCGCAAACGCGGTAACTGACGCGAGAACAGACGCTTATACAGCGCGCGCTGATGAAATAGCGGACGATCTCGGCGTCAGCAAGAGGACGCTCCGTAAAATCGCGAAAGGACAGACGCTTTCCGATGCGGAGGCGCAGGCGGTTATTTCCGATCCGAAAACGAGCTACGCGGTCGAGGAACTGACGGGGCTCAATTTCAGCGGCAGCGATATTGTCAAAGGCGAATGGACGGCGAATTATGCAGCAGATGGTGTGAAGTTTGCGCTTGACGCATGGTATGATACGACTGTTTCGCCGCTTTCTGTTTCTCACCCTGACGTCCAAGCCGAAAAACCGGTCGAAACGGCTGCGGTTATTCAACAGACCGAGCCGCAGGTCGCTCCCACGGCGACGGCAGAGGTGCAAGCGCCCGTCGAAGCGGAGCAGACTACACGGATTACCCCCGAAACGGAAAACGCGAGAAACGAAGAAATAACGGCTCCTGCGGAAACGCAGGCGCAGGCGGTCAATTCCACAAACCGTAAAGTGTGGAACGCCATTGCCGAAGATTTAGGAAAGAACGGACGCGAGGAGTTTCTCAAGCTGTATGCGGAAGATCTTCCGGCCGGTTTGCTCGACGCCGTTGGCAAGGATTTTATAACCTTCTATAATGCCGGCAAGCGCAGGGAAAACGTTGGCAATATGCCGATAGAATCGCGCATATCGGCGCTCGAGGCGTTCGACGGGGATATAGACGTGCTTACCGCGAGCGAAAAGGCCGCTTATATAGCCGGAGCGGAAGATGCGGGGTTGATTTCCGCGCCGGAAGATGCTATAATAAATACAACCGAAAACGAAGGAGGAGCCGAATATGGCGGAGAACAAGGACAGAGTATACGTGACGGTCGAGGGACCGTTCGGGGAGTTGTGCAGCGTTCCGGCGGACAAGCTGGGGCAGTTTATGGAGAACAAACGCAAAATACAGAACGGCGAGCAGGTTATGTCGAAGGAAGAGGAAGACAGACTGCTGGCGGAAGGTATGGCGTATCTCAAGAAGCTCGCGGGCAGAGAGTAAGCAGTAAAGAGCTCGGATTGCCCACAGGCACGAGCAGTAAAAATCTCACCATTACCACGAAAACAGATTCGTGGGGTTATAGGCACGCGCTCAAGGCCGGCGCTCAATACGACTCGGTTGCCGGCGAGATCGAGATAGATGATGGCACAGAGCGCTTCCCTGCGAACGGAGCTCAATGGCGCGAAGGAACCGCGGACAGAGTTCTCACACGTTCCGATGATCCGAAGTATACAGAGAAACAGCTTTCCGTGCATGAGCTGACGCATCTGGAGATCAGAACCGGCAGAGCAAACCTGCAAAAACTCGCAAACGCCGTCTTCGACCTCGCTGAAACAGACGAAAACGTCCACGAGTTTATGCGTCCGTACGTTCTCAAATACGGCAACATTATGTCTATTGCCGGATGGGTAGAGGAACTTATTGCCGATACAAAGGCGAATATGGACCGATTCGGCGTCGAAGGCGCGAAAAAAGCGATGGATACGCTGCGCCGCGCTTTCGGAAAGGTGTACGAACAGAGCAGAGATAATGGAGAACGAGGAGCAAAATACTCCCGCGCTGAAGGCACAGACTCTACCGGGCGCGAGCTTTCCGAGGGACA
>JAFTEJ010000152.1 GCA_017453725.1 Clostridia bacterium
ACAGCAAGGCGCGCAACAGCAAGGGGCAGCTCGTTATTGTATATCACGGCACGCGCAAAGCCGATTTCAACGTATTTCGGAGGAACATAAACTACTTTACCGATAATGCAGAGGTCGCCGACAGTTACGCGCCGAGTTCCGAAAGATACGAAGGATATGTCAACATTACGCGCCCGTTCACGGTTGACGCGAAAGGCGACAAGTGGAGCGGTATACGAATAGACGCAGAAACAAAGGCGCTGCTCAATAAATACGGAGCGAGCACATTCAAAGAGGGCGGCGCGTGGCGGACCTCTGTTGCGGATATAGCGAGCGCAGTCGAGAGCATGATAGAAGACGGCGCGGACTACGACGGCGTTATAATCGAAAACGTAGATGACACCGGCTCGTATTACAAAAACGCGCCGGAAAACGTCGGCACGGACTACATCACGTTCAATTCGCAGCAGTTCAAGAGGGCTGATAACCTCAATCCTACGCAGGATAGGGATATACGTTATTCCAAAGCCGAAGACGCCGAATACCTCGAACTCGCGCAGGAACCGGAAAAGAACAAGGCTGAGCTTCAGCGCATGGTGGACGAGGCGGCAGAGGCGGCAATGCCAGACAGCGCGATCCGCGACAAAGAGGGCAAGCTTCGGGTCGTTTATCACGGCAGCAGGGCTGTGTTTTCGGTATTCGATCTCACAAAAACCGGCAAAGCAAGCACCGAAAGCAAAGTCGGTTTCTGGTTTACCGATAAAGAGAGTTTTGCCCGCGCGTTTGCAAACGATATATGGTATGGAGACGGAGATGAGGCAGTCGTTTATGACGCATATCTTAATATTCGCAATCCGTATATCTACACTTCAACGGCGATCAGTAAAGAGCAAAGCGAACAGCGAGAACGAGAGATCAAGACAGCTAACGAAAAAATATCTCAACTCGGCAAAAAATACGACATTGACAGCTTTTTGGGTCGTGAGGAAGCACTATCGAAAAACGGCAGATTTTGGATGATGCTCCGGGTTCACAATCTCGATTCTTTTGAGACGGAATACGACGCTTACGCCAAAATGTTCGGAATCGAAGGAACCGAAGCGGAAAAAGCTCAAATGCGCGCCGATGTCGCAGAATATCAAAAGCTCGTAGAGGAACTTAAAAAACTCGACGAAAGACGAATAGCCGAGACCTACACCGATGCGTATGAAAACTTCAGGACTTCGATTTATAAGTATGCCGGCATGGATGCTGAAGATGCGAATTTCGGCGGCTTGGGTAAAGTCCTCCCCGACGCAGAAAACGTTATCAAAAGATTTGTTTCCGACCTCAAAGCCGAAGGTTATGACGGCATAGTCATACGCGATACGCGTTATGATAAGACATACGGTGGCGGCGATCAGTTCGTCGCATTCGATTCCGAGCAAATCAAATCCGCCGAACCTGTTACCTACGACGACGAGGGCAACGTGATTCCGTTGAGCGAGCGATTCAACAGCGAGAACGCGGATATACGTTATAGCGAGCTGGCGCCCTCGCCGCAGGCGGACGCTTACGCGGAGATGCGCCGGCAGCTCGCGGAGGCGAATCGCAAACTCGCGGAAGCAAGAGGGCAGCTTAAAAAGACGCCGCAGCCGACGGTCCGCAAGGATGATTCGCGCAAGCTCGCGCGTGATATTATCAAGCGTTATGGCTCGAACGCGAACGTCGAGAGTATCAGCAACGCCATTGAAAACCTCGGCAACCTGATCGTGCGCGGAAGCGACGAGCAGGGCGACGCAACGGTCGAGCGCGTCAGCGAGGCGGCGGCGGATATTATGTATGGCATCATCTCGACCTCGGACAGCGTATACGACGAAGACGAGCTCGCGTTGCATAAAGAGATACGCGACGCGATCCGCAGCACTCCGCTCTACGTCAGCAAATACGAGAAGGCAGACGTCGGCGACGCATACGGCAGCTATAACGAGTTCCGTAAGCGCAATATGGGTAAACTGACGACGACCAACAACGCGAAGGCGATGCGCGTCGACGTATTCTATCAGGAGATGTGCGAGCGGTTCCCGTGGGCTTTCGATCCGAATATAACGAATCAGGCGGAGCAGATAAACGAGCTGATTCGCGTCGCGGAGTCCGAATTGAAACCGACCTACAATATCGCCGAGGAGTCCGAAGCCGAGGCGACGGACCTCATATTCCGCATAATCGGCGACGTCAGGCAGGTTGAAACCTATGCGGACCGCGCGGCGAAGCGGCTGAACCTCGCTATCGTCCACGAGCGCAACGTCGCGGCGAACGCGAGAGACCGCGCGAGGGCGAAGGTCGCAAAGCTCGAAGAACAGCTCCGCGAGAAAAACCGCAAGATGAACGAGCTGCGAAAGCAGAAAAACCGCGTTATCGAGAATATCCGCGAGGAGCAGCGCGTCGAAAAAGAGCGGGAGCGCGAAAGAATGCAGCGCCGCGAGGCGGAGGAACGCCTATTGAGGCTCGTGCAGCGGATGAATAACACGAAGCTGTCGAAGCCGAACCGCGCATATTTCGAGCAGTATTTCGGCGATATTTATACGATCGCGCGGAGCGTCACGGGGCAAAAACTCGCGCAGGTCGCGGACGTCGAGAAACGCTATAAGGCGCTTTCCGACCCGGACTCCGAATATTACGATCCGAACTTCATCGGATCGCCGCGAATGGAAGCGTATTTCGCGCAGTATGACAAATCGACCTACATCGCGGATATGACGGACGAACAGCTCGGCGACTATATCTACGCTCTGCTCGAACTCGACTATATGCAGCGCGAGCAGAACCGCCTAATCAAAGCGGCGGACCGTTCCGACGTGCGTATGCAGGCATATAACGTCATCGCTGACGTTGATTTCACAAGGGGCGTAAAGGAAAATCGCGTCAGTCAGTTTGCTGATTGGATGATACGCGACGTTCTCGGCGCGGTGAATACGATACGCAGATACACGGGTTACAACGATTACGACCCGCTGTATCAGCGGACGCTCGACCTTTCACACGGCGAAATGGACGCGGCGAAATACGCTATCGACTCCGAGGCGATGTTTGATCCGCTGCTGAATAATAAGAAGGCGACACGGACGTTCAGCGGCAGAAACGCCGAGGAGATCGAGATAGCCGCGCGCGCCGTTCTCAACGGCGACAGACCGATAAACCTGAAAATCACCCCCGCTATGCGGACGGCGCTGTATATGCACCTGCAAAACGACGATAATATGCGTCATATTGCAGACGGAGGCATCGTTATCCCCAACGTCGAGCTGCTGAAAAAAGGCAAGATCAGCGACGCCTACGCGAAGGGGACGAAGGTCAAGTTTGAGAAGAGCGAGCTGCGGAAAATCGTTGCAGGCATGAGTGATTTCGAGATCGAGTTCGCGAAGACGGCGGCAAAATATTTCGATGACGTTTCGGCAAAGAGCATTTCCGAAGTCTACGAAGCGCTGCACGGAGTTCCGCCGAAAATGGTCGGCGGCAAATACTTCCCCATCGCCGTTGTGCCGAGCGCGACGGGCAAGGCGGACGTTTCCGCCGAGCAGATGCTCAACGCCTACGAGGGCGGCGGCGCCGAGATAATGAATCCGGGCTGGCTCAAAGAGCGCGTTTCCTCAAAGATGCCGATCCTGCTCGTGCCGGTCGATACCGTTGTGAACCGTGCGATACAGAACCATTCCCGTTACGTCGGGCTCGCAATACCGCTGACGAACTTTAATAAGGTCTGGAACGCGAGCTTGTGGGGCGAATCGAAACGCTACAACTCACTGACGAAGACGGAAGAAACAAGCATGGTGCCGACGATCAGCGTCAAAGACGCGGTCGCTGACAAGTGGGGCGCGAAGGCGGTCAATACGATAAACGATTTCGTCGATCAGATTTCCGGTAGGCAGAGGCGCACAAACGCGTCTTGGTTTGCGAAGCTCCGCAGCAACTACGCGGGCGCGGTGCTGACGATGAACCCTGCGACCGCGCTGAAGCAGATACCCTCCGGCGTCGCGGCGGCTTACATCGTCGGATATAAGGCGCTCGGAAAGGCGGCGACGCCCGGATTGAGCGCGGACACGTCCTTCATCGACGATATGACCGCTGCGTATACGATGCGTAAAAAGGGTTATTCGTCGCAGGAGCTCGGAGAACTCGCAAGCAATAAGCGCAAACTTCCTGCGGCGCTGTCGTGGATTGTCGGAGCGGACCTTGCTACAACGAAAGTCCTGAAGCGCGCGGCGGTATTCTACGTCCGCGACAATTTCAAATCGCTTCAGGTCGGCTCGGAGGCATACAAGCAGAAGGTCGTCGACGTCTACGAGAAGATAATCAACGAGACGCAGCCGACCTATGACGTTTCCTATCGCGCCGCGGCGCTGCGGAGCAATAACGAGGTCAAGCGCGCCCTGCACATGTTTAAGACGCAGCCGTATAAAAACTTCGGCATAGTCTACACGGCATTCGGCGAGATGTTTGCGAAGCGCAAGACCTACCGCGAAGCCAACAGATACGCCACCGACAGCGAGGAAAGCAAGACCTACGCCGAGGAAGCGAAAAAGGCGTATAACGAGGCGAAGAAGGGCGTCGCTCGCGCGGTCACGTCGCAGGCGATCTCCGCTATGATGATAGCGTCCATCGTCGCGGCGTGGGATATGTTTACCGGCGGCAAAAAGAAATACAAGGACGAGGACGGCGATGTTACGCTCCTCTCGTTCCTGAAGGGGCTCGGCATTAACTTCGCTTCGACCGGCGCCGGCGCGATCCCGTTCGGCAGCACGACGCTCGAATACGCGGAGCAGGCGGTCGATAAAATCGTCGGCAAGGATATTTTCGGCACGACGGCGTATGAGTTCAGCATACCCGAAGTCGACATGCTGAATAATCTTCTCACGAGCGCAGCAGACCTCACGGAAACTATTTTCAGCGGCGACATAAAGAACCCCGAAAAAGCAGCGAGAACGGTTTTGAAGGACGCGGGCGACGTGCTGCAAGCGTTTGGCGTGCCGCTGAAAAACGTCGAGAAGCTGACGAAGGCGGTTTTGACAAATGCCTTCAGGGCAAGCGGCAAATACGTCGGCGAGTATTACGCGCTGCGCGTTATGGGGACCGTCGATGCCTACAAGCAGGCGCATTACGACAACCTCTATAAAGCTTATAAGAACGACAAGGCGCAGTATCAGGAAATATACAACAACCTCATCGACAACGGCGTAACCGAAAAGGCAATCAAAGATGCTATGGAGTCGCGCATGAAGTCGGAGCAGGGCGTCAGCAGCGTCAAGGAGCTCGAATCGCGTTATCTCTCCCCGATGCAGCAGAAGGAATACGACAAGACCGTCGCGGCTGTCAAGCGGTCGAACGTATATTACGAATCGGACAGCTCGGATCGCGCCAGATTGAACGAACTCGCCTACGAAGTCGTCGCGCAGGACGGGTGGAAGAATACCGCCGCGGTCAAAGACAACAACCTCACCGCGACCGAATACGTTCTCTATAAGCTCGCGATCAAGCTCGTGGATGAGCCGAACAGCAAGGGCGATTACGGCACGTATACCAAGGAAGAGACCGAAAAAGCGATTGAAATGGTAAAAGGTAATTAAACAGAATAAAGGCACGAAAAAGAAGCTCCGAGCGGGGCTTCTTTTTTATATTCCGTTTTTGTGGTGAAATCGTTTTTGCTGTTGATATATGATGTGTTTGCCAAGGAAAAATACGCAAAGGAGAGGACAATATGGATAAAGGCATCAAGAGAAACGGCGATAGGGAGTTCGGAGTTGACTATATCAGGTTCTCCGACGAACCCGAGCCCTCCGAGAACATCGCGAAGTATGAGCTGCTGCTTATATGGGATACCGGCGTTCTCAAGTGTTACAACGGCTCGAGATGGGTCAAATACAAAGAGAGCGAGGAGGCGTAACGCATGAATCTTTTTAAAACGGTAGTCGCCGGCGAGATAATGGGTTCCGGCGGTTCCGGAGCGCCGGAGTATTCGATCACGGCGACGGTGACGGGCGGCACGGTCACGGGCGACACGAAGATCAAAGCCGGAGAGACCGCGGAGCTCACGCTGATTGCGGGAACCGGTCATACCCTTCCGGCGCAGAACGCGATAACCGTCACAGGCGCGACGATCGACAGCTACAATCAGAGCAACGGTAAGCTCGTGCTGAAATGGGCGATCTAAAACTTCAGAGTC
>JAFTEJ010000153.1 GCA_017453725.1 Clostridia bacterium
ACAATCTACTCCGGCGTGACGAGCATCGGCAATTATGCGTTCTATAACTGCACCGGCCTAACGAGCGTGACAATACCCGACAGTGTGACGAGCATCGGCGATGGTGCGTTTCGCGACTGCGCAAGGCTTGTTGTGGTTGTTTATATGAGTTCATATGCGCACAACTATGCTGTTTCCAACAATATACAGTGCGAGGTTATACTTCCGGAAAGAATAGAGGTAGGGAAGCTGCCTTATAAGTTGACTTATCTTGAGGCGAAAGACGCGCTGGATGTTACCGGTGGGGTAATTGTCGCATACTTTGAAAACGGATACTCAAAAGAAATTGCGATGACCGCCGATATGGTAAGCGGATTTGATAATACTAGCGTCGGCGTCCTGACGCTGACGGTAACATATGTATGGCAGATGGCGACCTTCGACGTTGAGATTATCAAAAAAATACCAAATGATCTGCGCGTCACGACGCTGCCGACGAACAGGCACTATATCGAAAACAAGGGCGAGCTCGACATCTCAGGCGGCGAGTATACTCTCTATTACGATAACGACACCACAGAAACGTTCGATTTAACCGCCGATATGGTCGGTGGATTCGATATAACCTCGATAGGCGTTCAGACGCTTACCGTGACATATGGAGATTATACTGATACGTTCGATGTAGAGGTTCTGCCGAAAAGCGTTATCGGGATATCTGTTGCAGCATTACCAACTAAACTTACTTATGTTGACACCAAATACGAAGAACTCGATGTTAGCGGCGGAAGACTCGTGATATATTATGATAACGATACAATCGATGAGATCGACCTTACCGCGGATATGGTAAGCGGATTCAATAATACAACGGTCGGCGTGCAAACACTTTCCGTTGCTTATAACGGGTTCGCAACGAGCTTTAACGTCGAGGTGCTCGCGAAAGCGGTTTCCGAAATAGTCGTTACTACACTGCCGAGCAAGACGTCATACCTTGAGGGTAAAGAACAGATAGACATAACCGACGGCGCTGTTACGCTCTATTACAATGATGATACAGTCAGAGAAGCGTATATGATGTATAACAACGGACGCAGCAGTTTTCTGTTTGCGGATGATTTCTCTATCATTCCGTTCACAATCAGCGGATTCAATAACTCCGTCGTCGGTAAGTGTACCGTAACGGTTACGTATGACGGCGGAAGCGGGACTTTTGAAGTCGAGATTATCGGCAAGGAGCTCTGCGGAATCAGCTTGCTCAATTATCCGAACAAGCGCGTATATGAAACCGGCGAGGCTTTGGATCTTACCGGCGGCAGAATAAGGCTGAACTACAACAACGACACATATCAATACGCGAATCTAGTTTCAATCGCCGGAATGACGCTTATGAAAATTGACGGAGATAGCACGGCGAGAGAAGTAACCGTTTCCGGATTCGAAAGCGAATACGGCGGCGTCAAGACGGTAGTTATAGCTTACGAGGGCTTTGAAGCTTCGTTTGAGGTGACGGTCAACGGTCCGGCGGCCGTTACAAGCGGAGACGCGGACGGCGACGGAGAAATCACTGTCGGCGACGCGCTCATTTCGTTGCGCATAGCCGCGAAGCTCGCGGCGCCTGTCGGCGATCAGCTCGTAACCTGCGACGTTGACGGAGACGGCGAAATCACCGTCGGCGACGCTCTGAAGATATTGCGCGTTGCCGCGAAGCTTGCGGACGCGGATTCGCTTTTGTAATATTGGTATCAAACAAAAACCCCGCGTGAGCGTGCTCTCGCGGGGTTTCTTTATCTGCAACGAAAAAGGAGCGCTCCCGATGGGGAACGCTCCTTTTGATACGCTTGCGCTTTTGCGCTTTTCTTACTGCGCGTCTTTGTCGTCGAAGACGTCGCCGCACTCGGGGCAGAACTTCGGCGGATGCTCCGGATCGGCGGGAGTCCAGCCGCACTTGTCGCATTTATAGAGCTTCGCTCCGGCCGGCTTCGGCTTGCCGCACTCGGCGCAGAACTTGCCCTGATTGACGGCGCCGCATTCGCAGGTCCAGCCCTGCGCGGGAGCCGGCTTCGGCTTGCCGCAGTTGGAGCAGAACTTCGCGGTGTTCTCCGTGCCGCATTCGCACTTCCAGGTGTTCGCGGCCGCCTGCTGCGCCTGCTGTTGCTGCTGCATCGCCATCTGCTGTTGCTGCTGCTGAATGCCGGCGGCGTAGAAGTTCTGAGCCGCGGCGAATCCGCCGCCGTTTCCGCCGGCGCCGCCCGCCATATTCATTCCGAGGAAGCCGGTGAAGGCTCCGCCTTCGTTGCTCGCGGCGTTCTCCATCGCCGTCGCGGTGGCGTTGGTCATACGGCCCGCCATCATAAACGCGTTGGAGCCCATCGTAGCGGCGTCTTCCATCTCGTTGATCTTCTTCATATCCTCGTCCGTGAGGGTGATCGGGTTGAGCGCGATCTTTTCGACCGTTATTCCGCGGGAATCCACCCACTCGTTCTGGAGCGCGTGGTTCATCGCGGTCTTCAGCTCGACCGACTTCGCGGGGAGCTGCGCCGGACGCAGTCCGAGGTCGGACATCGAGGCGAGCGCCGGAGTCAGCGCGTCGATGAACTCGGTCTTGAGCTGCTGGTCGATGCGGTCTCTCGTGAAGTCCGACTCAACGTTGCCGCAGACTCTGGAATAGAAGAGCAGGGGGTTGGTTATCGTATAGGAGTAAACGCCGTTGCATCTGACCTGAACGGTCCTTCTCATATTTATATCGCGGTTGACGACGTCGAACATAATGGGGTTCGGGGTGCCGAACTTGTTGCCCATTATCTCTTTGGTGTTGAAGAAGTAGATGCGCTGATCGTGTCCGGTGTCTCCGCCCATCGCGAAGCGCCTGCCGACCGTCTTGAAGGTATCGAGCAGCGAGGTGCCGAACTTGCCGGCGAAGAGGCTCGGCTCGGTGGAGGAGTCATAGATGAATTCGCCGGGCTCGCCGGAGAACTCAACGACCTTGCCCTGATCGACGATGATCATGAACTGACCTTCGTTGACGGCGATCTTCGAGCCGTTGGAAATGATGTTGTCGTTGCCCTTGGTGTTGCTGCTGCGCTTGCCGTTGACGACCTTCTGTCCCTTCGTGACGAGGACGTTTTCCGGCAGAGCTTCGCAGTAGAAGAATTCCTTCCACTGATCGGCGAGAACTCCGCCCAGGGCTCCGAGGCCCGCTTTAATAAGTCCCATTGTAACATCTCCCTTTATGATATTTTGGTATTGCTTTTCGTTATTCGGCGGTCAGCCGCCTATATACGATATATATTATAACTCCGCGCGTATATTTCGTCAAGTGGTTTGATAAAAAAACAGATGCGGGCATATGGGTGGTAGTAATTCCTTTTATTGTCTAAAAGACACTTAAGATTAAACTATGCTAATCAATCAAAATAATATTTGACATATCATATTATATTATGTTATGATATTTTATGAATACAAAGATGGAATAAGGGACGTGGACTATTATGATAAAAAAGATATTAATGACGGTTTCTGTTTTTGTTGTATTATTTGTTCTTGAGGCCGCTATTTCACCAACATATGTATTTACTTCAGTTCCGCCTGAGCTATACTATGATGATTCCGTCGTATTTTCTTGATGATACCGAATTAGTTAGAGGAGGTTGAGTGGGGTGAGAAAAAGTATCGGCTTGATTACAACCTTGATAATTCTGGTAGTTCTACTGTTTTCGGCTCCCGCACGTGTCGCCGCAGTTAGTAATGATTATCCAAAGATCTCTTTTGAGTCTGAACGTGATATCATTTATCTTCCGATAGGTGACAGAATTGAGTTGAAAATAGATAATCCGATGGTTTTGCCTATGTCTTGGCAGCCTATGGATCTGTCTTTCATGAATGTTGAGGGGCACGTTGCTATCTTTACGCTTTGGAGATCAACTCGATCCGACGTCGTTGATTTCACGTCTGCTCACAAGCAAAAGTGGCCATCGGATTACGACACTGATCCGATGGAAGATGAGGATGCCTGCTCCGACTGGTATGATAAGTACGAAGTGTATCTTGATTACGATTTTTCGGAAAAGGACGTATATGTAACTTCCGAGGTGTCGCCGTATATGCCGGGTTATATGTATTCGGCTGAAATCGAGGCAAAGTCAAAAGGCGTCGCGGATATTAAGGTCGCTGTGTGGGAGCACCGATGCTATTGGACGTCGAGAGGCGTACAGCGCATAAGGACGTTCCTCCCGTGCGACGTGGACGACGACGGGGAAGTGACGATTTCCGACGCACTGCTTGCGTTGCGTATGTACGTGTTTGAATACGACATGCCGAAAAACATTACCGGCGAAGACGTGGTCGAGGATCCTTATCTCAACGTCTGCTGGATACGCAACCCGGAGAATCCTGATTTCATCGGGCGCCTCGTGGCGTCTTACGCCTGCGACGAAGGAGAAGGGGAGTACAATGAGCTTACGATAGCCGATGCGCTCGCGATACTCCGCAGAGCCGTCGGTCTCGGATGAGAAAATATTTTCAAAAAAATGCTTGACAAAACCGAAACGGATGATATAATAGTCGGGTAAAGGAACGGGCGACCGTTCCGGAAAGCAGAACCGCCGGAAGTTCTCGCCGGCCGTGACCCGATTCGCGGCGGCCATACGGACCATATGAACGTGGACCTTGTGCAGACGGCTGTTTTGCGCAAGGTTTGTTTTATATTGGAGGTGTTTGTTATCGCCAAGGAGATGCTTTTGAACGAGCAGATAAGAGCGGCTGAGCTCCGCGTCGTCGATTCCGACGGAACGCAGCTCGGTATTATGTCGAGCAAAGAAGCGCTCGATATCGCGGTCGGCAAAGGGCTCGATCTCGTTATGATCGCCCCGAACGCGACCCCGCCGGTCTGCCGCATTATGAACTACGGCAAATACAAGTTCGAGCAAGCCAAAAAAGAGAAGGATCAGCGCAAGAATCAGAAGATCGTTGAGCTCAAGGAGATCCGTCTTTCCTACAACATCGACGTGCACGATTTCGACACCAAGCTCAACCAGGCGAAGAAGTTCCTCTCCGCCGGAAACAAGCTCAAGGTCTCGATCCGCTTCCGCGGCCGCGAGATGGCGCATACCGCGCTGGGGCAGGAGCGTATGGAACGCTTCGCCGCGAACCT
>JAFTEJ010000154.1 GCA_017453725.1 Clostridia bacterium
AGCAGCCACATCCATAACTTACCTCCGGCGGAGAGGACTCCGATTTCCTCATCCTTTCTGCGGATAAACGTGAAAAAGAGCACTCCGAGCATAGGCAGCCACATGAACACGGGCACGGTTATCTGCAGGGAGCCCATATGCGACCCGATCATCGTTGCAAGGTAAAAATCCGTTTTTTTGAAGAATGTATTAACGAGAATCCGTATAAAATCGAGCGGATGCGACAGCGCGTAAGAAACGGAGAGCGCTTCCGTCTGGCTCCATTTAACGACGTTTCCGTCGCCCATATAGGTGGAGATTTTGCCTATTTGAGATATGAGAAGAACTGCGATACTGAGGGCTGCGATACCGATTTTTATCAGCGCCGCACGTTTTCCGGTCGTGCCGAATTTTTCGGACGGGATAATGAAAACCGCAAATACGATTACGAAATACACGAGTTTCGACGGGGCGAGCAGCGCCGCCCATACGGCGCAGAGAATAATATCCTTGAGAGTTATGGTGCCCGGTTTTTCGCGCATATAGAGGACCTGCGATATGAAGAGCATTACCAGAGCGATAACGATGAAATCATATGAGTATGACGCGACGAGGTGTATCGTCATCGGAAGCGCGGAAATAACAAACAGCGCCGTCTTACCGTATGGTATACGCTTCATGGCCCACCATACTGCGACGGTGTAGAGAGCCAGATTTGCGAATCTTCCGAGGTAGAATGTCGGAATCGCGCCGAGGCGGAACAGCCTGCCGAGCGCTATTCCGAATGAGGAAGCTATATAGCCGAGCGGTACGTTTTTTACAAATACGGACGGCATCGCAATAACCTGACGGTCGGCGGAAAAGAAGTCGAAATTCTTGATTATTGAGGCGTAATAATCCGGAGTGAGGTAGCTTGCACGCAGCTTGCTCAGCAGTTCGGCGTCAGTGCTGCGCAGCAGCAGGCGTTCCTCGCCGAACTGTTCGAAATTGAAGGTTAAGTAATTCGAGATCCTGTATGCGGAAAGGTAATGGGCGTGCTCGTCCGGTATGGTGAAGGGGAGAAAGACGGCGGCGTATATCACGCCGGCGGTCGCCATGAATATTACGAACAGCTTTTCCGTAGACAGGTTTTTCCTTGTCATCACGAAGTAGCATATCAGCAGCATCCCGCATCCGACGGCTGCGGCGGCGAGGAACAAAACCGCGAATTGTCTCGCCGGAACCTCAGCGGGAGAGCGGAATATTAAAAAAAAGTAATAGAGCGCGAAAACGGCGAAAACGGCGAGCGCAACGGTAAGCAACAAGGTTTTTCGACGTTTTTCGAGAAAAATAGTCAGTTTATTTTCTGTCATTTTATTCCTCCGTTGATTCTGATATAGCGCTTTTATGCGCCTTTTTGAACGTAATGATGAGCATTATGAGCATACTCGAGAAGAGAAGTACCGTTTCCGCGAGGTAGGCGAGCGCGGCGCCGGTAACGCCGAGCTTTCCGACGAGCAGCTGCGGAACGAACAGCGCGAACGCCGCCGTGACGCCGTACGCGACAAGGCAGAGCCGCTGCTTGCGCATAGTCGTGAAAAGCGTCAGCGCGAGTGTCGATGAAGCGCTGAAACATCCGGCCGTCAGCAGTATCAGCAGCGTTCCGCGCATACCTTCGAGGTCCGCGCCGTAGAGCAGCTCGAGCGTCGGGATGCCGAAAAGCGCTCCTGCGCCGAGCGCCGCCGCGGTGACTATGCCTATCCAAAGATAGAGCAGCAGCGCGGTGCGCCTGAACTTACCGTAATCGCCGCGGGCCCAGTTCTCGGAGAGAGAAACGAGCTGCGGACGGAACGCGAATATGCTGAGCAGATTTATCACAAAAGCGGGCATCACAAGGTAGCCGTACGCCGCCTGATCAGCCTCGGACATCAGCGTATCGATGGCGTATTTCGGCGCGTTGAATATGAACTGGTTGAGAAACGCCGAGAGGAAGAGCGGCAGTGCGCAAAGGAATATCGCGCGCAGTTTTTTCGGCGCGAAATCGGGCTTCAGCCCGCTGAAGTTGCGGCTGTAAGGCAGATCGTGGAAAATCACCCAGAGCAGCGCGACCGCAGTCATCGGCAGCGCGGAGATAACGAGATCGCGGGTGAAAAAGAGCGTCAGCGAGAAGGCGGTCGCCGCAAGTATCACCAGGCAGGCGAGGGAACGACCCGCGACGCGCAGATAGCCGTTCAGATGCATATTGCCCTGGAAGAGATCGGAGAGCGCGAGAACGGACATATAAACGCAGACGAGCGCAATCAGAAGCGCCTTCTCCCCGGAGTACCCGCGCAGCAGGATGAACGCCGCGGAAGCGCACCACATCAGCAGCACGGTAATTATGCGGAAGCCGAAGAGCGAGCCGAACGAAAACTCACGCCTGGCGTCCGTGACCTGCGCGTTGCGCATCTCGAACGCTCCGACGGTATACATCATTTGCGCCGTGGAATACGCGAGCGAAAACACACCCGCGGCGTCGCGTCCGAGTATGTGGCTGACGACAACGAGCAGTACGACGGAGATCGCCGCGTTGACTGTGCTGCCGAGCATATTATTGAAGAAGTCCTTCTTCGCTGACTTCTCGGGAAGCCGGTAAACGGGAAACGTCATTGTTTTACACCTTATGAGCGTCCGTGCGGACGCATATCTAAATTGGTATTATATCACCTAAATTGTGATAATTCAACCGGAAAATATCTTTTTTGACGCATATTGACATTTGTCGGCGCATTTGGTATAATCGCGCCATAGAGAGGTATCGGTATATGAGAGAATACGATTCCGCGGAGCTGCGAAGGCTGCAGCTTTGCGAGCTTGAAATACTGCGTGATTTCATAGCGGTCTGCGAGAAAAACGACATAGCGTATTTCGGTATGGCGGGCACGGGAATCGGCGCCCTGCGTCACGGCGGATTCATTCCGTGGGACGACGATATAGACGTCGGCGTGCTCTACCGCGATTACGACCGCCTTATGAAGCTTATCGAGGAGGAGTATCCGGACAAATACGTCGTCGTAAACGCGGGAAGATACTCCGAGTGTCCGATTATGAACACCCATATCGTTATGAAGGGAACGCGCTTCGCCGAGTCCTGCAGCAGAAAGCTCGACTATCCGCAGGGCGTGTTTCTCGACGTTTTCCCGTTATTCAAATCGCCGGCCGATGAAGCGGAGCGCCGCAGGCGCTCGTCGAAGGCGTGGTTTTACGGCAAGCTGCTGATACTGCGCCATATAGCGTTTCCGAACCTCCCGTTCAGGGGCTTCAAAGCGAAGCTCGCGCACTGCGTCACCGCCGTCACGCACGTTTTTGTGAGCCTTTTCTGGTCGCATAAGCGGCTTTATAAGAAGATTATGAGCCTCTGCACGGAATACGAGGGGCAGGACACCGGCGTAAACGAGTGGTTTTTCGATACGAAGAAGCACGCCAGCGTTTACACGGACGACGCGATATTCCCGCTTAAAAAGCTGAAGTTCGAGGGGCTGGACATGTGCTTCCCGAACAAGCTCGAGGAGCGGCTTACGGCGTTCTACGGGGATTATATGCAGCTCCCGCCGCCGGAGAAGCGGCACAACCACTGCCCGGACGAACTCGCGTTGCCTGAGGACTTTTACGCCGTGGAAAAACAGGCGGTGTGACCGCCGCCGTATGCGTCTAACGGTACCACGCTTTATATTGACCGCGTTCGCGGTCAGATATTACAGATAACTGAAAAAGGAGAAAGAATATGAGCAAGATAGGCGATTATCTGAAGGAGACGGGGACGTTTTTCCTCGCGACCGTCGACGGTGAAAAGCCGCGCCTTCGCCCGCTCGGGCTGTTTATAGAAGAGAGCGGAAAGGTGGTTTTCGGCGTCGGCAGCTTCAAGGAAGTGTATAGGCAGCTCCGCGCGAATCCGAACGCGGAGATCGTTGCCTGCAAGCCGGACGGCCACTGGATGCGTTACAGCGGCAGGGCGGTCTTCGAGACCGATCCGAAGTACGAAGAGGCGGCGCTGGAGGCGGCTCCGTATCTGAAGAACGTTTATAACGAATCGACCGGCTATCGTCTTATGATGTTCCATCTGGAGGACGCGACCGCCGTAGAGATAGCCGTTATGGGCAAGGGCGAAAGCCTGCTTTGAAAAAAGTAAAAACAACAAATAATCGGGAAGCGGCTTGCTTCCCGATTATTTGCGTTTAGTCTCAGAAAATCTTTTTCAGAATTGCCGTCAGCGGATTGAAGAGGTGAAGATTGAGCTGCAGGATAAGGAGTATCAGGCCGACGATAACTATTTTGATTATAGTCGCTATCAGCGCAGCCTTCGCCCAGACGCGCATGGACTCGGTCTCCTTCTTGCCGAACGCCCACATACACAGCAGGACGATGTAGATAATGATTCCCGCTAAAGGGATTATCGGCACGCAGAGGCGCCACAGCCAGCCGGAGAGCGTCATTTCGCCTTCCGGGGAAATCTCCTCTTGCCCGTCCGATCCGTAGGCCCCGGCAGTATTGACCGCGTCGACGGCTTCCGCCGGTTCCGCGGCGTTCATAACTTCATCGCGTTCTTCCATATCGATCACTTGCGGATATAGTCCGTGGTATTCCCGTCGGAGTCGGTCATCGTAAGGGTGTCGCCGTTGACCTCGAAGGTGTATTTCAGCGTGGTGTCGTAGCCGAGGACCTCGTAGGTAATCGTGAGGCTGTTTCCGCTCACGTCATAAGTGCCGTCAAACGACATGCCGAGCGCACCGATCTCGCAGTCGCCGTCGTCGAATTCGTAGTAGGAGAGGCCGTGTTCGTCCTCCCACCTGCCTTCGAGAAGCTCCGCGGCAGACCTGACGGGTTCATCGGAACCGCCCTTGCGCTTGAAGGTAACTTCGGGCTCGTCGTTGCCCTCTCTGTAGAAGTATAGGTTGTCGCCGTCGAGCTTATAGACGTAAGTGAGCTTGTCGCCATTATGCTCGAGCGTGATCTTGTCGCCGCTGATTGTGTAGGTGAAATCATCGCCGTCGAGTTTGCCGCTGCCGCCATTAAGCACCATATTGTCGCCGTAATTGCTCAACCAGGTGCCGTCGAGGGAGCCGTTTCCCTTGAGGAAGCCGGGCCAGACGAAGAGCGCGACCGCCGCAAGCCCGAGCACGAGTATGATTGCGATAGCCGCTATGAGCCCCTTGTTGCTCTTCTTGGGGTTCTCGGTAAAAGCGGTATATCCGGGCTGATAGCCGCCCTGCGGCTGAGGATAACCCTGAGGCTGCTGATACTGAGGCTGCGGTGCATAGCCCTGCTGAACGGGCTGCTGATAAACGGGCTGCTGAACAGGCTGTTGGACAGGCTGCTGAACAGGTTCCTGAACGGGAGGCTGTTCAACCGGAGCCGCCTGAACAATGGGAGTACCGCAGCTTGTGCAGAATTTTGTACCCTCGTTGTTGGGAGCGCCGCAGTTAGTGCAGAAATTTGCCATATTGTTTAACTCCTTTCATAATAAACCTCTATTATCTAAAATGTTACCATAGCGTTGTTTTTTTGTCAACACAAATATGAGGCTTTTGCGCATTGAAAAAAGCGAACTTATATGATATAATATCACATTGAGAGGTGAAACTATGCCGCTGAGTCAAAAAACGCTTGATTTCCTCGCGGAAAACCGCTTCCGCAACAGCAAGAAATGGTACGACGAACACCGTGGCGAATACTTGGAATACGTTGTCGAGCCGCTCGCGGCGATAGTCTGCGACCTTTCGGAGACAATGCGCGCGATAGACGACCGCATCGTGTGCCTGCCGAAGGTCGGCGGAAGCATATCCCGTCTTCGCCGCGACACGCGCTACTCGAACGATAAATCGCTTTACCGGCAGAACGTCTGGCTCTACTTCGGGCGCAAGGACGCCTCCCGCGTCGAGCACCCCGCGTTTTACGCGGATATTTCGCCGGACGGCTTCTCTTACGGCTGCGGCTACTACTGGGCGGGAGCTTCCGTCTGCGCGGAACTGCGCCGCCTCGTGCTGGCGGACGACCCGGCCTTCAAGGCGGCGGCGAAAGCGTTCGAGGCGCAGTCGGTCTTTTCCTTCGGCGGCGAAACGTATAAGAAGCCGCACTATCCTGACGAGTCGGAACGAAAGCGCCTCTGGCTTGAAAAGCGGAACTACTTTTTTTACCGCGACTGCGGCAAGGACGTTATGTTTTCGCCCGACCTGTCACAGACGCTGGCGCGGGATTTTCCGCTGCTCGCACCGGTATACAGGCTGCTGCTGAAGGCGGAAACGCGGCATACCGAGACGCATTCGTCCCGGCCTGAATTTGAGTTTTAGGAGGAACGGTATGGATATTCTTGAGCTTATGGAACAGCGCCACTCCGTGCGCAGGTATCTCGATAAGCCGATACCGACCGACAAAATCGAGCCGCTTGTCGCGGAAATGCGCGAATGCAACGCGGAAAGCGGTCTGCGTATCGTGCTTTACACAAACGATCCTTCCGCGCTCGGAGGCTTCAAGGGGAAGATAAGCAACTTCCGCAACGCGGTCAACTACTTTGCCATGCTCGGCCCGGACGAAACGCTGCTTGACGAAAAGTGCGGCTGGTACGGCGAACGCCTCGTGCTGAAGGCGCAGGAGCTCGGGCTGAACACCTGCTGGATAGCGGGTTCCTACGGCGGGAGCTGCCGCAGGCTTGCGGAGGAAGGCGAACGCCTGAGCTGTATCATCAGCGTCGGTTTCGGAGAAACGCAGGGCGTGCCGCACAGGAACAAGCAGGAGGAGTCGCGCTTCGTCGTCGAGGGCGATGAGCCGGAGTGGTTCGCGCGCGGCCGCCGCGCCGTTATGCTCGCGCCGACCGCGATAAATCAGCAGAAGTTCCGTTTCACTTTGCGCGGCGGCGAGGTGTTCGCCGAGGAGACCGGCGGCTTCTATTCGAACATAGACCTCGGCATCGTGAAGTACCACTTCTTCGCCGCGACCGGCGTCGACTGCCGCCGCTGGGACGAATAAAACTGGGACGAATAAAAGGAACTATAAACGAAGCCCGTATCGGAAAACCGGTACGGGCATTTGCTTTTTTACGGCGTGCGCGAGAACATCCGCTTTATCCAGTCGCGGAGCGGAGCGTTCTCCGGCTTCCTGAGCTGAGGGTCGTCCTCGAAGGTTTTCTTCGCGCAGGCGAGCGTGTCGTAAAAGACGTTCATATCGCGCTCGATGTCTGCGATCTCGAACTCCGGCAGACCGTGCTGGCGCTTGCCTATCAGATCGCCGGGGCCGCGAAGCTCGAGGTCCTTTTCGGCGATTTTGAAGCCGTCGGAAGTTTTCGCCATAAACCGCAGGCGCTCGGCGGCGGATTCCTGATCGGAGATGAGCACGCAGTAGGAATCCCATTTGCCGCGCCCGATGCGCCCGCGCAGCTGGTGGAGCTGCGAGAGCCCGTACCGCTCGGCGTTTTCGATGACCATCACGTTCGCGTTCGGCACGTCGACGCCGACTTCTATGACGGTGGTGGAGATGAGTATCGATATCTTGCCTTCGGAAAACGCCTTCATCGTCGCGTCCTTTTCGCGGGGAGGCATCTTCCCGTAGACGAGCCCGACGGTGTAGCCGCGGAAAACGCCCTGCACGAGCTGTTCGTAATACTGCTTCGCGGAGGCGGCGTCCAGCTCGTCGTTTTCCTCGACCAGCGGGCAGACGAGGTACGCCTGCCTTCCTACGTCGACGTTATTCTTGATGAAGCTGAAGATACGCGTGCGGTAGGTGCCGTCCACGGCGTAGGTGGAGATCTTCCCGCGTCCGCGGGGGAGGGAATCGAGCACGGATATATCGAGGTCGCCGTACATAATAAGCGCGAGGGTGCGCGGAATCGGAGTGGCGGACATTATCAGAACGTGCGGCGAGCGGCTTTTCTCGGCAAGCGCGGCGCGTTGGCGAACGCCGAAGCGGTGCTGTTCGTCGGTGATCGCGAGTCCGAGCGAGCGGAAGACGGTATCGTCGGGTATTACCGCGTGGGTGCTGACGAGCATTTCGACGGAGCCTTCCGCGAGCCGCGCCTTTATATCGCGCTTTTTCGCGGCGGGTGTGCTTCCCGTCAGCAGCTCGACCGAAACGCCGAGCGGCTCGAAGAAGCCGCGCAGCGTTTGAAAGTGCTGTGCCGCGAGTATCTCGGTAGGCGCCATCAGCACGGACTGATAGCCGTTTTCGCGCGCGAAGTACATCGCCGCGGCGGCGACCGCGGTCTTGCCGCTTCCGACGTCGCCCTGGAGCAGGCGCTGCATCGGCCGGCTCCCGCGCATATCGGCGGTTATTTCATCGGCGGCGCGTTTCTGTGCGTCGGTCAGCTCAAACGGCAGCGAACGCGTGAAAGGCGTTATGTCCGCGTCGCTCATCGGCGTACCGGTCAGCCCGCGGTTTCGCCCCTTTATCATCTGCAGTCCGAGCTGGAAAAGGTAAAGCTCCTCGAATACGAAGCGCCGCCTTGCGACGTTCATGTCGTTATAGTCCTTCGGGAAGTGTATCGCGCGGTAGCATTTTGCCGCCGGCGCGAGCCCGTTTTCGGCGCGGACGTCGGCGGGGAGCAGGTCTTCGATCCCGTCTCCGACGGCGTCAAGCACGTTTTTGACGCAGTTCGAAACGATATTGTGCGTCAGCCCGTTCGTCAGCGAATAGAGCGCGCGCAGACCGCCCGCTTTGTTGACGGGCAGCACCTCCGGCGAGGACATACACAGCACTCCCCGGTCGAACTCGACCTTGCCTCTGAAAAGGAATTCCTTGCCGTATTCAAGCGCCTCGGCGGTGTATTTGCGGTTGAAGATGGTTATCTTTATTCTTCCGGTCGGATCCTCCGCGACCGCCGTGAAAACGGTCATGTCCCTGCGGATATAGCGCCCGGACGCGGGAACGACTACGCGGGCGCGGATCAGCGCCTCCTCGTTTTCGCGGAGCTCGCGTATGAATCTGATCTCGTTCAAGTCCTCGTAAGCGCGGGGGAAATGACGCAGCAGATCGAGCGCGGTGTTTATGCCGAGCTTCGCGAAAAGCTTTGCGCGCGCTTCGCCTACGCCGCGTACCCGCTTTATGGGCATATTCAGATCGAAGCGCTCCATACGCGTCCTCCTTCCGGTTTTGTTGAATTAATTATATCACAGAGAAAAATAAAAGTCACTATATAATTTAGCAGATTGACAACTCAAAACGCGGATGATATAATCAATGAGTATAATTAGGTAGAGTCGGGGTGGAATAAATGTCGCTCAGCGGAAAAACCGCGTATATAACCGGCGCGTCCGGAGGCATAGGCAGCGAGCTTGCGAAAAAGCTGCACGCCGCCGGATGCCGCGTCGCGCTGTTCTGGCACAGCGACGGCGCCGCCGTCGGACTCGCGGAAGCGCTCGGGGAAGGCGCGGCGGCGTTCCGCTGCGACGTCGCGGACTACGCCTCCGTCGACGCCGCCTTCGCGCAGGCGGAAGCGAGGCTCTGCGCCGCGGATATCCTCGTCAACAACGCCGGAGTCGCGCTCTTCGGACTGTTTCAGGACTGCGCGGACGAGGATTTCGACCGCGTCGTCGGCGTGAATATGAAGGGCGTTTTCAACTGCTGCAAACGCGCTCTGCCCGCGATGATAGCCGCCAAAAGCGGCGCGATAATCAACGTCTCGTCGATGTGGGGCATCGCCGGCGCCTCCTGCGAGGCGGTCTATTCCGCGTCGAAGGCGGGCGTCGTCGGGATGACGAAGGCGCTTGCCAAGGAGGTCGGACCGAGCGGAATAACGGTCAACTGCGTCGCTCCCGGCGTTATCGATACGCCGATGAACGCCATGCTTTCGCCGGAAGCGAAGGCGGAGCTGATTGCGGAAACCCCGCTCGGCAGGCTCGGAACACCTTCCGACGTCGCGGACGCGGTCGCGTTTCTCGCGGACGCCCACTTCATAACGGGGCAGACGCTCGCTGTCGACGGCGGATTCATATTGTGATTCACGGGCGGACGCCCGCTTCGAAAATAAATAAACTAATGCTTTTTAAGGAGGGGCGCGTGCGGAAACAAGCTTCGCACGCGGTATGCTATGCTTGAAAAAAACGATCTCGTGGAATTAACTGTCGAAGGTATCACATCGGACGGAAGCGGCGTCGCCCGCGACGACGGTATAGCCGTATTCGTTCCGCTCGCGCTGCCGGGCGACAAGATCGAGGCGCGGATACTGAAGACGGCGAAGAGCTGTATTTACGGCAAGCTGGAGCGTATCATCGCGCCGTCGCCGGACCGCGTGGAGCCGGACTGCGCCGTTTTCGGCAAGTGCGGCGGCTGCGCCTACCGCGACGCGGAATACGCCGCGGAGCTGCGCTATAAAAAGGACAAGATGACCGCGGCTCTCCGCCGTATCGGCGGCGTGAACGTCGACGTTCCCGACGTCGTCGGCTGCGACGATCCCGACCGCTACAGAAACAAGCTTATGCTCCCCGTCGGCGTTGATTTCGACGGCTTCCCGCGCTGCGGCTTTTACGCGAAGCGGAGTCACCGGATAGTGCAGAACGGCGACTGCGTACTGCATCCGGAAATATTTATGCAGATAGCGCGTTTCACATTCGATTATCTTATGGCGAAGGGCGTTTCGGCTTACGATGAAACGGTCGGCAGGGGACAGCTCCGCCACATCTATATCAGACAGGCGCCGACGAGCGGCGAGATAATGCTCTGCATCGTCGTCAACGGTGAAAAGCTCGAATGCGGAACGCAGTTTGCCGCCGAAGTCACCGAACGCTTCCCGGAGATAAAGTCCGTCGTTATGAACGTCAACCGCGCGGACGGAAATATAGTCCTCGGCGTGAAATGCGTCACGCTCGCGGGCTCGGATTACATATACGGAACGCTGCGCGGAGTGAATATCCGCATATCGCCGCTTTCCTTCTTCCAGGTCAACTCCGCGCAGACCGTTAAGCTTTACGACATCGCCGAGGAGTTCGCGGAGCTGACTCCGGAAACCCGCCTGCTCGACCTCTACTGCGGCGCGGGGCTGATAGGTCTCTCGATGGCTTCGAAGGTTAAGGAACTGATAGGCGTCGAGATAATCCCGGACGCGGTCGAGGACGCCAAAGCGAACGCCGCCGCGAGCGGGATAACGAACGCGGAGTTCTTCTGCGGCGACGCGCCCGTCGCGGCCGAGAAGCTGCGCTGCGCCGGCAGGGAGCCGGACGTCGTGATCGTCGATCCGCCGCGTGCGGGTTGCGCCCCCGCGCTGGTCTATACCGTTACGGATATGAAGCCGCAGCGCATCGTCTATATCTCCTGCGACGTCGCCACTCAGGCGCGTGACCTTAAGCTTTTCGCCGAGCGCGGCTACAAGACCGTAAAGGCGCAGGGCATAGATATGTTCCCCCGCACCGCGCATATTGAGTCGGTATGTTTACTGACACATTACTAAGGACCGGGAGCAGATCGTGAATAAGACCTTCCTCAAGATGATGGATGAGCTCGGCTGCGACGCGAAGCTCGCATATAAGAAAAAGACAGCGGACTAACGCTGCGGAGATCGGGATCTATGGGAGAAATATATGAAATACAGCCAGAAGGTCATTCTGAAAAACGGAAAAGAAGCATGGCTTAAAAACGGTGACGCATCAGACGGAAGCGCCGTCTACGAGAATTTCAACGCTACCCATGCTGAAACGGATTATCTGCTTTCATATCCTGATGAAAACAGCTTCGACCCGGAACAAGAAGCGCAGTTTCTGGAAGAGAAAACGAAGAGTACGAACGAAATAGAGATCATCGCGCTTGTTGATGGTAAAGTTGCGGGAACTGCCGGGATTGAGGCAGTTGGAGTAAAGTATAAGGTCAGACATAGAGCAGAATTTGGAATAAGCATTTTACGTGAATACTGGGGTCTGGGACTGGGAAGGGCTCTTACGGCAGCCTGCATCCAATGTGCGAGAGATGCCGGATACCTTCAGCTGGAACTAAACGTAGTTGCTGAAAATGAAAGAGCTATCGCACTGTATCAAGACATGGGGGTTGTGGAATTCGGGCGCAATCCTATCGGATTCAATTCGCGCACGAGCGGATTTCAGGAATTGATTTATATGCTGCTGAGACTGTGAACAGTTTCCGGTTTCTCGGCACGTTCCCGCGAACGGGAAAAAGATACATCGGGATTTAGGAGAGAAAACCATGATAGAACTTAAAGCAATAACAGAAGATAATTTCATTGACGTTTTCAACCTTAAACTTGCATCTTGCCAGGAGCGTTTTGTGTCTCATCCGATTCGAAGCCTTGCACAAGCATATGTGTATAGAAACCAGTGCCGGCCGTTTGGAATCTATGCAGAAGGAGCAATGGTCGGGTATGTCATGGTGATCTACGATTATGATATACCGGAGTATGATATCTGGCACATGATGATCGACGAATCGATGCAGGGACACGGATATGGAAGTGAAGCCTTGGACCGGGTCATTGATTATATCAGGACGAAGCCGTTCGGTAACTCGGGCAGAATCGCATTGACCTGCAACAAAAACAATTCCATAGCAAAAAGGATGTATGAAAGCAGGGGCTTTTCTGCTACCGGGGCTGAGTATGAAGATGAGATAGAACTTGTTTTGATGATAGAATAGCGAATTCCGGTTTGTCGAGATCATAAAATCGATCCGAGCGCTCTGACTCAACCAATCAACGGCATATTCCTGACGCCGGTGGTCGTGTGGGCAGCGTAGATGAGGGCTTTTTTATTCACGCATTATCCCAATGTATATTGTATCCATCTCGCTTAGCGCGAGGCCGCGAGTTCGGATACCCGCCGTTCGACCGGATATACGGGTGCGCCGTTCCGACAAAGCCCTGCATTATTCCGATAACCTTGACATTGTTCCGATACCGCGGTATAATGAAGTATCAGATTGGAGGTTGTGGCTTATGTATATGACGGCAAAAGAAGCCGCCGCAAAATGGGGCGTATCCGACAGAAGGATTCGTGTGCTTTGTTCCGAAGGCAAGATTCCCGGCGCGTACCGGGAAGGCCGCGGCTGGAGGATCCCGATTGACGCATATAAGCCCGCCGACGGAAGATTCAAATCGAAGGAAAGCATACTCTCCCAAATCGACCGTAAGAAAACGGAGCTGGACGGCAGAAGGCCCCTGACAGAAGGGGAGCTTGAGCGGCTGAATGAAGAATTTACGGTGGAATACACCTATAATTCCAACGCTATCGAAGGCAATACGCTGACGCTTCGTGAGACCGATCTTGTCCTACGCGGACTGACGATTGACCGAAAGCCTCTGAAGGATCATATGGAGGCTGTCGGTCACAAGGAAGCTTTTGACTACGTGCGGGAGCTGGTGAAAGAAAACGCGCCGCTGACAGAGAGCGTCATAAAACGGATTCACTATCTCGTGCTTGCTGATAAAAAAGACGACCGGGGCGTATACAGAAGAGTTCCTGTCCGCATTATGGGCGCTCGCAACGAGCCGGTGCAGCCGTATCTGATCGAACCGAGGATGGAACAGCTTCTGCTCGATTATGCCGCAAGCGAGGAACACATCGTAACGAAGCTTGCGCGGTTTCATATCGAGTTTGAGAGCATCCATCCTTTTATCGACGGCAACGGCAGAACAGGCAGACTGCTTGTCAATCTGGAGCTGATGAAAGCGGGCTATCCGCCGATTGACATCAAGTTCACAGACAGGACCGCGTATTATAACGCCTTTGACGCCTACCACGTCAAGCGCGACATTTTCGCGATGGAAAGCTTGTTCGCCGGATACGTCAACGCAAGTCTGGATACGTATTTGAAGATACTGCAGGAATAAGCGCGACTCTCAATTTAAGACGAAAACAGGCTGTTGAATCGAGCTTTGGGATTAGTGATTCGCCTTGCCGCTGCTCCGGTACGTTATCGAAAGGTAAGTACTGCTGTATCCGGCGCGATTTCCGCGTTATTCGGGTCGAGCGGAGCGGTCGCCGTTCCGGCGGGGGCAATAAGATGAACGCGCAAGCTGAAACGGCAGACTGAAAAAACCGACGCGGCGGCGTTTTACAAACGGAGGCGTCCTATGAACATAAAAGAGATAGCGAATATAGAGAAGTCGTTTTTCAGCTTTGACGAGGCAGAAAAAACAGCAAATATATTGCTTGAGTTTGAAAAGCCGGAAGATATTCTCGATACCAACTGCGTAACGAAAACGCCGGTATTCAGCGATGAATTCATGGCGCGGATCGAGAGCGTTTTTGAGCTCGTTTCATCGAAGTATAAAATCGATCTGACGGTCCGCTTTGACGATATGGGCGGCTTCACGGATGAGGCGCTGAACGGGATATTCCGGAAAAACATAGACCTTGAGTTCAAAAGCAGGTTTATTGCAAATCGCAACCGGAACCGCCTCGCGCTCGGCTTAATCGCGAGCGGGATTATATTCTTGCTGACGATGCTGCTCGTCAGCAACCTTTGGAAGGACGAGTCGGTATGGAAGGACATCTTCGTCTATATCAGCGACATCGTCACGACCGTAACCTTCTGGGAGGCGATGACGATCCTCGTCGTGGAGCAAAAAGAAAAGCGTTCGTATCTGAAAAACCTGAAAAGCCGCTTTTCGGCGATTCGGTTTGAGAGAAAGTAAAATCGCACCCGGCATATCATCGAACAGGGAAAGGAAGCGGACGCGGAATATGGTCGAAAACGCTTTTTACGGCGCAGACGCGGATATAACGGACGCGCGCGGTCTGACGCCGCGTGATTATTACGCGATACTGTCGGGAATATGGTGCGCCGAAACCTGCGCCCCGCGTATGCGCGGGCGCTGGACGCCGGAAAACAGGACGCTCGGGCAGTGCTCGGTCACGGCGTTTCTTATGCAGGATATGTTCGGCGGCGAGGTGTGCGGGATCCCGCTTGAAGACGGCGGCTTCCACTGCTTCAACGTCGTCGGCGGCCGCGTGTTCGATCTGACTTGCGGACAGTTCGGCGGCGCCGCGCTCGATTACGCGAACTGCGCGGAGCAGTTTCGCGAGGTCCACTTCGCGGACGCCGAAAAACGCGGGAGATACGAGTATCTGAAGCAGCGGCTCGAAGCCGCGATTGCCGGAGCCGCCGCGCCGTCGGCGGATCGGACGGAGTCCGAAGCGACGGAGCCGGAAGGTTTGCAGGATTTGAGCTTTATAAAGGTCGGTATGGCGCAGTTCGAGGCGGTCGCCGGAATGTACGCGCGCGCGGTCGAAAAGCTCGAACGTACCGTCAATTATCCAAAGTGGTCGAAATACCACCCGAGCCGCGAATACGTCGCGGACTCCATCCGCCGCGGAGAACAGTTCGCCTGCGTCGCAGGCGGCAGGGTTATCGGCGCGGTCGTGCTGAACGAAAGCCCCGAGGGCAAATACGGGCTCGGCGCCTGGAGCCGCGACCTGCGTGAAGGCGAGTATCTGGTGCTGCACATCCTCGCGGTCGATCCGGATTACGAACGCCTCGGCGTCGGCGGATTTCTTGTGGACGGGAGCGTCGCTTTCGCGAAGGCGAAGGGTTACAAAGCCGTCCGTCTGGACATCGTGCCGGAGAATCTGCCCGCGGCGGAGCTTTACAGGTCGAGAGGCTTCGTCAGCGCGGGAAAGGTCGACCGTCTGCGCGAGATCGAAGGTATACCCGTTTTTGAAATATTTGAGTTGAATCTTTAAAATAATTCGTATCATTTCAGCTGACGTGAGACCCGTTATGAAAGGAGACGCGTTATGGAAACCGCAAAAAAGAGAAGAGGACTCTGGTGGAAGATACCCGTCGCCGTTCTTCTGGTGATACTGCTTGTCGTCGGAGGCTACGTGGCTTACGTCTTTATCAGCTACAGCCGCATCGAAGACAACAAGGTGCTTGAAGTCAAGGGCGACGCCGTCGTGACCGCCGTTGCCGGCAGGGAATACACCGCCGTCAGCTACAATATCGGATTCGGCGCTTACACCTCGGACTTCACCTTCTTTATGGACGGCGGCAAGGAGAGCCGCGCCCGTTCCGAGGAGAGCGTCGTCGAATGCGTAAACGGCACCGTGCAGACCGCGCTGTCATTTGAGCCGGACTTCGTCCTGTTCCAGGAGGTCGATACCGATTCTACGCGCAGTTACCATGTTGATCAGGAGCAGCAGATAATAGGCCGCTTCAAAAGCGCGGGCAGCTTCGACAGCGTTTTCGCGCAGAACTACCATTCCGCGTATCTGATGTATCCCATCCTCGAGCCGCACGGAGCCTCCGATTCCGGGCTGCTGACGATGAGCGGCGCGAACGTCACCTCGTCGCTGCGCAGGAGCCTGCCGATAGCCACCGGCGTCAAGAAGATACTCGACCTCGACCGCTGCTACAGCGTTTCGCGCATTCCGGTCGATAACGGGAAGGAGCTCGTGCTCATCAACGTTCACGCCTCCGCCTACGGCACCGACGCTTCGCAGGGCGACGCGCAGATGGAAATGATTCTGAACGATATGAAAGCGGAGTACGATAAGGGCAACTACGTTATATGCGGCGGCGACTTCAACCACGATTTCACCGGCACGTCGCGGGAGTATTTCAACCCCGGCACGGATAAGATATTCAGCTGGTGTCAGCCGTTCCCGGAGCAGCTCATCCCGGAGGGCTTTTCGAGATGCACCGACTACGCCGAGGGAACGGTCCCCTCCACGCGCAACACGGACATACCCTACTCGGAAGAAAGCTTCGTCGTCATTCTTGACGGCTTCATAATTTCAGATAACGTGACCTGCGGCTACGTACAGAATATCGACGCCGGATTCAAGTACACCGACCACAACCCGGTCGTTATGAAGTTCACGCTCGAGCCCTGAGGCGTTACGTGATCTGAAGGAGTAGATGCCAAACGGCAGAGTACGAAATGGAAATATTTTACACGAGCGACAGACGCGAATGGCGCGACTGCCTTGCCGCGCGTTTCGAGACTTCGGCGGAGATATGGTTCGTTTTCCCGACGAAGGCTTCGGGCGAGCCGTCGCTGTCATATAACGACGCGGTCGAAGAGGCGCTGTGCTTCGGCTGGATAGACAGCACGAACAGACGGCTCGACGAGCGCCGGTGTATCCGTCGCTTCACTCCGCGCAAGAGCGGAAGCGCGTATTCACGGCCGAATATCGAGCGGCTGATATGGCTCAACGAGCGCGGAATGATACACCCGTCGGTGCGCGAGAGCGTGCTCCCGATAATCGAAGCGCCGTTTGTTTTTCCGCAGGATATAATCGACGCGATCAAAAGCGATGAAGCGGCGTGGGAGAACTACCTGACCTTTTCCGAGCCTTACAAGCGTATACGCGTCGCTTATATCGACGCGGCGAGGGCTCGTCCGGAAGAGTTCGCGAAGCGTTTGAGCAGCTTTATCGAAAAGACCCGCCGCGGCAAGCTGATAACTGGATACGGCGGGATAGAAAAATACTACAGATAGATCACGGATAAAACCCGTTATCCGGAGCGAAGAAAACTATGATAATCATAATAACCGGAGCGTCCCATACCGGCAAGACGCTGCTGGCGCAGCGGATGCTTGAGAAATACAAATACCCGTATCTATCCGTCGACCATCTGAAGATGGGGCTCATACGCAGCGGGAACACCGCCCTTACTCCCGAGGACGACGGCGCGCTGACGGAATACCTCTGGCCGATCGTGCGCGAGATGATAAAAACCGCGGTCGAGAACAGACAGAACCTCATCGTCGAGGGATGCTATATCCCGTTCGACTGGCGCAGTGACTTCGGCGAAGAATACCTTGCCGACGTCCGTTTTATATGCCTTGCGTTCTCCGGCGCATATATTGACGCGTATTTTGAAGAAATCAAGGCGCACGCCTCCGATATAGAAACGCGGCTTTGCGACGACTGCGACGCCGCCGCTTTGAAGGCGGATAACCGCGTATACGCGGATGGCTTCCGCGCCGCCGGCGAGCGTGTCGCGCTCATAAACGGCGATTATGAAAAAGCAATAAACGAGCTTATGGCTGACTTTTTCAAGCCTGAACAGGGTGATGTAATGACTTTTGAAACAGAACGGCTCATCCTGCGTACGTGGGAAGAATCGGACGCGGAGAGCTTATACGAATACGCGAAGGACCCGCGCGTCGGGCCGATAACAGGCTGGCCGGCGCATACGAGCGTGGAGCAAAGCCGCGAGGTGATCCGCGGCGTCCTTTCCGCGCCGGATACCTACGCCGTCTGCCTGAAGGAAGATAACCGCGCGATAGGCAGTATCGGGCTGTTCAGACCGGATAACGAGCACGCCGAGCTTTCGGGCGGCGAGCTGGAGGTGGGCTTCTGGATAGGCGTTCCGTTCTGGGGCAACGGCTATATCCCCGAAGCGGTGCGCGCGCTTCAGAAATACGCCTTCACACAGCTCGGCTGTACCGCGATGTGGTGCGGTTACTACGACGGCAACGAGAAGTCGAAGCGCGCGCAGGAGAAGTGCGGCTTCACCTATCACCACACTGTTTACGGCAAATGGGTGCCGATGCTGGGAGAGCAGCGCACAGAGCATCTCAACCGCATAACGCGTGAGGAGTGGCTCAGGCTTCGCGGCGCGGACGGGACGGAAGTATGAAAGAAGCCGATACCCTGCGGAATGAAGATTTCACCGCATACAGTGACGGCCGGTACACGCTCCTGCGAAAAGCTTCATACCCCTACCTTGTCGCGGAAGTCGGGGAATACAAGCTGACCTGCCATCCCTACGAGCCTTGCCTTTACATAACAAACGAAGACGGATTCACGACTGCGGTGCATAACGCGTTCGATCCGTACTTTGCGCTCGATTCCTTCCGCAACGGTGAGCTCATAACATCGATCACCGGCCGCGAATACGACGCGCGCGATTTCTGCCGTATGGTCGAATACGCCGCCGACAAGGTCGACGTCAACATCGACGCCGCTGAGCGCGTTTTCGGCGACGCGCCGAAAAAGAAACGCCGCGCAGCGCCGCCGAAAGAAGCGGCTTCGGAAGAAACGGCCGAGCTTCGCGCCGCCGGAGGAAGCGTTCCGCCGCCGGAGCATATCATAACCGACGAACGCTTTTCCCGACTCATAGCCGGATACCCCGACCTCGCCGTCGACTACTGCCTCGTTGAAAACGGGCATACCGCGCTCGGCGCAGCCGCGCACCGGACGGCGCTTGCCCGCGCCTGCCACGAGCTTTTCGTTGATCGGGAAGACGGCGAAACAATATGGAATTACGACGTCGGCAGGGCGGAGGCGAGGCGGATAACCGCCGCCGAACTCTTCGCTCCCGGGGACGATGCTGATAAGCTCAACTACCGCAGAGCGTTCCTTTCGCCGCCGTACGGAAGCGGCTGTACCGACGCGGATTTCGACAGAGTCAACGCCGCCCTCTTCCCGAACGGGACCGACGGTCTCGAGGTGTATGAATGGACGACCGACTGGTCGGAATACTTTGAGGACGGCAGAGAATGGTGGGGCGCGCTCTGCCTGACCGTTTACGACAAAACTCTCGACCGCTTCGCCGTGATAACGGCTTCGGCGACGGATTAGTGATAATAATACCAACGGAGAGAATAATGGATAACGATTTAATCATTCGTTTGGAACAAAAGGAAGACTACGCCGCGGTCGAAAATCTCGTCCGCGAATCCTTCTGGAACGTTTACCGCCCGGGCTGCAGCGAGCATTACGTTATACACGTTCTGCGCGAAGATCCGGCGTTCGTGCCGGAGCTGGACTTCGTTATGGAAAAGGGCGGCAGGCTTATCGGGCAGAATATGTTTATGCGCACCGTTATCGAAGCGGACGGCGGCGGGACGGTCGACGTGCTGACGATGGGGCCCATATGCATAACGCCAGAGCTCAAGCGGAAGGGCTACGGCAAAAAGCTGCTCGACTTCTCGCTCGAAAAGGCCGCGGCGCTCGGCTTTGGCGCCGTGCTGTTCGAGGGGAATATAGGCTTTTACGGCAAGTGCGGCTTCGGCTACGCGAGCCGCTTCGGCATAAGATACCACGATCTGCCGGATGACGCGGACTCCTCGTTCTTCCTGTGTAAAGAGCTGAAAGAAGGCTACCTCGCCGGCGTTACAGGCGTCTATCAGACGCCGAAGGGCTATTACGTTTCCGACGCCGAAGCGGAGGAGTTCGACAAGCGTTTCCCTCCGAAGCAAAAGCTGAAACTGCCCGGGCAGTTGTTCGATTAGTTAGTAACTGCGCGTGTTGCGCTGAATCAATAAAAAAAAGGAGAAACACAATGCTGAAAATCGACAAAACATCCGAAAACGGGGTAGCGTGCTACAAGCTCGAGGGACGTCTCGACACCGTAACCGCGCCCGAGCTGGAAGCGGCGCTGCAGGAGGGCATCGCCGGAATTACCGCGCTGACCCTCGATCTCGAAAAGCTCGAGTACATATCCTCCGCCGGGCTTCGCGTACTGCTGTCAACGCAGAAGATTATGCAGAAGCAGGGCGAGCTGAAGCTCGTCAACGTCGGCGAGTCCATTATGGAGATACTCGAAATAACGGGCTTCGCGGAGATACTGACCATAGAATGACCCCGCACATATTACTGACAACTGCGAAGGGGGCAGTCTGCGCCTTATGAAAGAGAAAAAGAAAAACGGAATAAGTATACTCAACGTTTTTCGCAACAGTATGACAACCAACATAATCGGAACCGTCGTGACGCTGCTCGCGGCGCTGGGCGTAATCGTGAGTATCATCGGTCTTGTGAACTTCACGGAATCGTTCAAAAACGAGTATACCACGACGACCTACCATATGGCGGACACGGCGACTCTCCTTGTAAACGGTAATCGCCTCGAGGGCTATATCGCCGGGCATAACACGGAGGAGTACGAGCGCACAAAAGGGTATCTCGACTCATACTGCAAAAAGATGAGCGTTTCGATCGCGTACGTAATAATGGTCGATCAGAGCGATTACGGCAGGTTCGTTTCCGTTTTCAACTCGGTTTTCAACTCCGTTGACAATACGAACTATACGGAATGGGAGCGCGGCTACAAACGCGACACGACGAACGACGAATACAGGCAGAAATACAAGGCTATCTACGAAGAGGGATCTCCTTACGAGACGGTTTTCCGCATAAACACGACCGGCGGGCTTCACCCGCACATAACCACGATGGTGCCCGTCAGGAACACCGCCGGCGACGTTACCGGCATTCTCTGCATACAGCGCCCGATGCGCGAGATTGTGGACGCCAGACGTCCGTATATACTGAACGTCGCGGTGTGGACCGTCGTGCTCGCGGTTATAGCCGGCGTTATATTCTCGCTGTTCATCCGTTTCAAGTTTATGAAGCCGATACGCAAGGTCTCCGAAGAAACGACGCGCTTTGCGAAGGAAAACACGAAGGGCGAGCCGCTCGGCAGCATCAGCCGCTTCAAGGAGATACAGAATATGGCGGAGTCAGTGGATACGCTGGAGACCGATATGGTCAACTATATTGAAAACCTGACCGTCGCGACGGCGGACAAGGAGCGTATCGTTACCGAGCTTACGCTCGCCAGCACGATCCAGGAGAACTCCATCCCGAACGATTTCCCCGCCTTCCCCGGAAGGACGGATTTCGACATTTACGCTTCGATGACGCCTGCAAAGGCGGTCGGCGGAGACTTTTACAATTTCTATCTGATAGACGATACGCACCTCGGTATGGTCATCGGCGACGTTTCCGGAAAGGGAGTTCCCGCGGCGCTGTTTATGATGGTAACGAACATACTCATTTCCGAAAAGATGCATATGGGCGGAGCGCCGGAGGATATACTCGCTTCGGTCAACAACGACATCTGCAAGCACAACAAGGCGGATATGTTCGTCACCCTCTGGCTCGGCATACTCGATTTGAAGACGGGAACGCTCCGCGCCGCGAACGCCGGGCACGAGTATCCGGCGATAATGCAGCCGGGCGGCGCCTTCGAGCTGCTGAAGGATAAGCACGGGCTCGCGGTCGGCGCGATGGAGGGTGTGAAATACAAGGGCTACGAGCTGCGGCTCGAGCCGGACGCGAAGCTCTTTGTCTACACCGACGGAGTGCCGGAGGCGACGGACGCCGATAACAAAATGTTCGGCACCGAGCGTATGCTCGCCGCGCTGAACTCCGAGCCGTCCGCGTCGCCGGAGGGCGTGCTGAACAACATCCGCGCCGCAGTCGACGGGTTCGTCAAGGGCGCGGAGCAGTTCGACGATATGACGATGCTTTGCTTCGAATACAAAGGCCGTGCGGCCGAAGATAAAAAGGAGATATAAAATATGAACGCTGACACTGTGAAAATCAAGCTTTTCGGCAGGATAGATTCCAACAATGCCGCCGAAACGGAGGAAAAAATCTTCGCTCAGATCCCGGGAGCGGAAACTCAGTCGGTCGTGTTCGACGCTTCGGAGCTGGAATACATCTCCAGCGCGGGACTGAGGGTCATTCTCCGCCTGAAAAAGACCTGTCCCGACGTCAGTATAACCGGCGTCAACTCAGAGGTTTATGAAATACTCGATATGACCGGCTTCACGGAGATGCTGACGGTTGAAAAGGCTTACCGCGTCGTTTCCGTGGAAGGCTGCGAGGAGATCGGGCGCGGCGCGAACGGCACCATCTACCGCATCGACAGGGACAACGTCGTCAAGGTATATAACAACGCCGACGCGCTCGCGGATATTCAGCACGAGCGCGAGGTCGCGAAGCTCGCCCTCATCCTCGGCATACCGACCGCGATTTCCTACGATGTCGTGAAGGTCGGGGAAACCTACGGCTCTGTCTTCGAGCTGCTGAACGCCAGATCCTTCTCAAAGATCATCGCCGCCGAGCCGGAAAAGCTCGACTGGTGCGTCGGCGAATACGTAAGGATGCTTAAAACGATCCATGGCACCGTAGTTCCGGAAGGGAAGCTTCCCGATATGCGCGAGACAGCCATTTCCTGGGCGCGTTTTATGCTGGATTATCTGCCGGAAGCCGCCGGCAAAAAGCTTCTCGCCATGGTCGAGGCGATTCCGCGCGACGACCATATGATCCACGGCGACTACCACACGAAGAACCTCGAGCTCCAGAACGACGAGGTGCTTATAATCGATATGGATACCCTCGCCGTCGGCAACCCGATATTCGAGCTCGCGAGTATGTATAACTCCTACGTCGGCTTTTACGACGTCGACCGCGAGGCCATAAAGAAGTTCCAGGGCTACGACTACGATACCGCGCAGGCGTTCTGGCATAAGACGCTCGCGGCGTATCTCGGCACGAACTGCAAAGCGAAGCTGCGCGAGGTCGAGGACAAGGCCGCCGTCATCGGCTATATGCGCCTTGTCCGCCGCACCATACGCCGCGGCGGCGCGGAAACGGAGAAGGGCAGAGCGGAGCTCGAATGCTGGCGCGTAAAGCTGCTTGAGCTGCTGGACAGAACGGACTCTCTCGTTTTCAGCTTCAACGAGCTGGAAATAGAGGCGGTTCCGGAAAACCTCGACGACGTTCAGGCGTTCGTCGGCGAGCGCCTCGAAGCGGCGGAATGTCCGATGAAGGCGCAGATGCAGATTTCCGTCGCGGTCGAGGAGATATTCGTCAATATCGCGAGCAACGCCTACGCGCCCGACAAGGGCAGCGCGACTGTGCGCGTCGAGGTTTCCGGCGATCCGGTGACCGTGACGATAACCTTCGTTGACCGGGGCGTTCCCTACGATCCGCTCGCGAAGGAGGATCCGGATGTGACGCTTTCCGCGGAGGAGCGCGGCATCGGCGGGCTCGGAATATTTATGACGAAAAAGATAATGGACGACGTCGCCTACGAATACAGGGACGGCAAGAATATCCTTACACTGAAGAAGAATATCTGAAGAAGCTGGATTACACTATGGGCATCTCTCTGAAAATCGACCTGCATATGCACACGACCGTTTCCGACGGCACCGACACGCCGGAGGAGATCGTCGCGCGCGTCCGCGAAGCCGGAATAAACGTCTTCTCGGTCACGGATCACGACGCGGTCAAAGCGTGCCGTATTATCCCCGCGCTTGTCGGAGAGGGGCTGTTCTACGTCACCGGCGCGGAGTTTTCCACCCGTGACGAGGCGGGCAAATACCACATCCTCGGCTACGGCTTCGACCCCGATTCCGCGCCGATACGCGAGCTGACCGAAACCGGGCACGGCAACCGTATGAAAAAGGTCCGCGCGCGGCTCGATTTCCTGAAAGAGGAGTTCGGCTTCGTGTTCCCGGAAAATGAGATCGAAAAACTGCTCGCGCAGGACAACCCCGGCAAGCCTCACATCGGCAACCTTATGGTGAAATACGGCTATGCGGAGACGAAGCGGAAGGCGATCGAGGAATACATCAACCGCAGACACTTCGCGAGCGAATACATAAGGCCGGAATACGCGATCGAACGCATTCTCGCGGGAGGCGGCGTTCCGGTGCTGGCGCACCCGACCTACGGCGACGGCGACCAGCTCATCCTCGGCGAAGAGATGGAGGGACGCCTGAAAAAGCTCGCCGGCTTCGGGCTTCAGGGCGTTGAGTGCTTCTATTCCGGCTTCTCGCCGCGTATGACGCGCGATATGCTCGCCTTCGCGGAGCGGTTCGGGTTTTACGTCACCGCCGGCAGCGACTACCACGGCGCGAACAAGATGGTCGTCCTCGGCGATACGGGGCTCGACCTCGCGGACGAAACGCCCGAGAGGCTGAAAAGCTTTCTTGAAAGATGCGGGTTGCGGCTTTCCTGATAGATACGCGCCCGCGTACTTTGACGAAAGAACAGGGTGAAAACGGCTTATGTTTTTCAGAAGGAAAAAGAACGCTCCGCTTACCGATCCGCAACTCAGGTATAACAAGCTGATGGAGCTTTACGGCTCCGGAAAGCTTGAGGAGAAGGATTTCAGCGCGTTCTGCCTCACCGATTACCTGAGCGGCGTCTGCAGCGAAGGGCATTGGGGCTGGTTTTCGAGCACCTCCGAATTGCGAGGCGCCTCCGCTTTGGCGGTTATCGTCGGAACGCTGGGCGAGATCCTGCCGCAGCACCTCAACGATAACCTGAAACGCGCTTACGCTTCTTTCGGAACGCCCGGCGCGGCGGAGGTTTGCGAAGCCGCGGACAGATACTTTCTGGGCTATGAGGAAGAGGTTTACGACGCGCTGCAGCAGTACGCCGACGGGCTTTTCCGCTGACGCATTCCGCGTTTTATAAGCAAATCGGAGTGATGATATGAACAAAAAAGTCTACTTTGCCGGTTCGATACGCGGCGGCCGCGTCGAGCATTTCAACCGTGTAATAAGAGCGAAACGAGAAACTGCACATAGATAGGCTCAGGACAAGTTGAAATGTATACTCATATAAACTGTCTAGATATCAAAATATAGCGGAGGATAAATAAAGGCGATGGAATACATATTGATATTAGCTGCTGTGGTTGTAATCATTATTATTGTTGCGTTAATCATAGCGTTCATTATCGACAGTATAAGGAAAAAACTGATTAGAGAAATACTGAAAGAACTTAGTCTTGAAAGAATCGAAGAAGAAGTTTTGAATCCAAAGGAATACGACGAACGTGTTGTTGTAAAAAGTAGACAAGCGCTATACAACTACACGGATGTAAAGTTTTTCAAAGATAACGATTCTTTCGATAGAGTAAGAGTGATTACAGAGGTTAGAAAGTCCATTGCGAGTCGCCTATACTCTTTTTTGCAAAAAAATGATTTTGAAAAAAGGGTCCAGTATAAAAAAGCAAAAAGACAGATAAATAGTTATATACAGCGGATATATAATTACAGAGTTTTAGTTGTATATATAACTCCCGCCGGTAACAATAGGGGCGAAATATATCTTAACATCAGTTCTAAAAGGGTTGATGAGATGGTTGCGCATCCGGAGTTTTTAATGACAAAGGGAGAGTTGAATAAGCTTATTAAAGAGCAGGAAAAAAGCGCTCTTGAAGCAAAAAAGCATTCTTTATATGATCGAGTCAATTCAATTATTGATTTCGCAAATTCCTCAAAAGATACTTTGATTGTAAAATCACAAGCCGAAACTCTGGATGTATTAGTGCAAAAGTTGTTCGATAAGACAGTCAACAGTATTCAAAAAGTATCAAAAATCAGCAGTGATGAGTGGGTGATGCTAGAAAACTTCATTACTTCAATCGACAACCAAGTGAAGGAAATTGTCAAAAATGATAAAATGATAAGTGATTATTATGCTTCGGAAGAGTTTTCAAAAATCAAGGAAACCTGCAGCTTGCTGACGCAGTCCCAAAGAGAGTTTAATGAATATATCAACGAAAAGGCTCAATCAATTATTCAGTTGTTTGGAACAAGAACCGTAAGGAATGAAACTCTACACGAAGATGTTTACAATTACATAAGAACGTATAAGAAAAGCATTACTCCTTTTACAGCGGAGGTGTCATCGGCTGTGTTTGGAAGCGCGGAGAATAGTCCTATTTCTTATATTATAAAATACTTCTATCCAAACAAGAGCCAGTACCCTGTACAAATTGAAAAATTAAGGTTGCTGATTGAAGAGCTTGAAACTCTAAAAGAAGCAAAAATAATAATTGATAATTACAAAAAGGACTATAATCAGTACATTCAAAACGTGCCCGACTATGTTTTGAAAAATGATGAAGACGGTTTCTATTCAAGATTAGGATTAGCAATAATTGACGAAAGCGTGCTCAACGTCGAATATAAGTTTATTTATACAAGCGATGGAGGTATGGCGCGGCGTTCCTTTACAGTTCCGATGAATGAGGAAAACATAACTGAATTGATTTTGCAGTTGGAAAGCAAATTATCACTTGAAGCGCTTGCAAAAGAGCAACGCGCATTGATGACGACTAAGTTGAGAAATCATATCAAAGAACGTGATAATTATACATGCTGTCAATGCGGTAATTCGGTCAGCGCCGAACCAAATCTGTTGCTTGAAATAGATCATATTGTTCCGGTATCGAAGGGTGGGCTTACTCAAGAAGACAACTTACAGACTTTATGCTGGAAGTGCAATCGTAACAAAGGTGCAAAGCTGTTGTTTCAACAGGATTAAGGTGCTGTTATAAACGAGAAAACTTATCAGAGAAAAGATAGCATAATCCATCCGATACTTCTGACTTGCGCTGGCGGTGTAAACGGAATAAAAAACGGGGTTGACTATGAACAAAAAAATCTACTTTGCAGGCTCTATACGCGGCGGCCGCGTCGACGCGGAGCTTTACAAGCGTATTATAGCGTACATAAAGCGCACGGATACCGTGCTGACGGAGCACGTCGGCGACCTTTCCCTGAGTCTGCGCGAAGGCGAAAAGAGCGCCGAAGCCGCGATCTACGATCAGGACACCGCCTGGCTGCGCGAATGCGATCTGCTCGTCGCGGAATGCACCTGCCCGTCGCTCGGCGTCGGCTACGAGCTTGCCTACGCGGAAAAACACGGCAAGCCCTGCCACGTCTTCTATAACCGCGGCAAGACGCATCTTTCCGCGATGCTGACCGGCGACCCTTACTTCGTCATTCACCCGTATACGAGCGAGGACGAGATATACCCGATCCTCGACGGGATACTGAAATAACGGAAGGGAAGAAACGATCATGAAAAAGCTCCCCGCGTTCGACGCGGAATACTGCATCGAAACCTTCAAAAAACTGCTCGCCGCCTATCTCTTGAAACAATGACACGAGCCGAACTGACATCATACATATCAGAGCAATACGGCGTGTCGCCCGACGCGCCGTGGGTGGATTATCCTCATCATCACGTTTTCCGCCACGGCGGGAGCAAAAAGTGGTTCGCTCTGATAATGACGATCCCGCGCGCGAAGCTGAAGCTCGCGGGCGAAGGAGACATCGACGTCGTGAACCTGAAATGCAATCCGCTGCTCGTCGGTACTGTGACGAAGGAGCGCGGCGTGTTTCCCGCCTACCATATGAACAAGACGCACTGGGTGACCGTCGCGCTGGACGGCTCCGCCGCCGACGAAACGGTGAAGATGCTGCTCGGCGCGAGCTTCGCGCTCACCGCGCCTAAGATAAAGAAACCGGGGAATGACCTATGAGAAAAACCGTCGCTTTTATACTGACCGCCGCGCTGCTGCTTCCGGCGCTTGTCATAACGCCCTTTTTCGCCGTCCGCACTAATGCCGCGACGGTCTACGCGATCTGCACGATCTGCGACGGCAGCGGCAAGTGCGGGCTCTGCGACCCCAAGAATACGCCTGAGGGCACGGGAGACGGCTGGCTTCGCTGTGACTTTTGCGACGCGAACGGTATGAGAAAATGCGGCACGAACCACACCGGCGACGGCACTCCCATCGGCTGCGACGGCAGCGGCTATCTGCCGGACGGAAGCGTCTGCTGGAACTGCGACGGCACGGGCAAATACCCCTGCGACGCCTGCCACGGCGAAAAGAAGTTCAAATGCAAGTGCAACGAGATGGGGCAGCCCGGCAAATGCACCGTCTGCTACGGCACCGGCTGGTACACCGTCGATTCGCAGGGACAGAAGATAGAGATTGGCCACGGCGTCTACCCGCCGGACGGCGCAAAGCTTGACGCCGGCGCGTGGGGACGCCACGAGTATTACACCTATAACGCCTCGCGCTTCGGCACCGGCGTAACGCCCTATCAGGCGATGGCGAAATACGGCGCGAGCACGAGAACGGACTTTTATAAGGTCCTGGGCGGCGGCACTGTCGGCGGCTCCGGCGGAAACGGCGGCGGAGGCAACTCCGGCGGCAACGGAGGCGGCAACGGAGGCGCCGGCGATAACGGCGGCAACGCCGGCTCGGATAACCCGGACGACCACGGCAGCGATCCCGACGAAAACCCGCCGGAAAACAGCGGGCTCGAGGTTGCTATCCCGCCCGACGCCCAGCTTGTCAATGACGCCGCCAAGCAGGAGATCGACGAGATGTTCATCTTCTCGCGCCGCGTGGGCGGAACCTATCTGATGACCGTGCGCTTTATGAAAAGCTGGCTTTCGCCTGATGAGCTCGAAGCGCTGCATAATATGACCGAAGCGGACTTCGCCGCCCTGCGCGAAAAGCTCGAAGCGGCTGCAAACGGCTTCCGCTATCTGCGCAAGAGCGTAGAGCCCGCGGAAAAATACCGCGTGGACTTCGAGTTCGGAGACGGCGCCGAACTGCCGTTCCCGTGCGAGACGCTGCTGCAGCTTCCGGCGGGCAGCGTGCCCGCGGATGCGCGGCTTTACCGCGTCAAAAACGGCAGCTTTGACTACGCGGGCGATACCCGCCTCGAACACGACGCGGACGGCGACTATATCACATTCACCGATACCTCGCTCGGCAGCTATATCTACGCCGTAGGTGATCCCGACGAAATCTTCTCCGACGCCCCCTCGTCCGACGCGGAACCCCCGCAGGGCAGCGAGCCCGTCGAGAGCAAGCCGAACAACGTCCTAACGATAATCCTTATCGCGCTCGGCGTACTCGCCGCTGCGTCTGCCGTCGTAATCCCCGTTGTGATAAAGAAACGCAAAGGGAAATAAGCCTTCCCCTCGAGGGGAAGGTGGCGTGAAGCGCCGGATGAGGTGTCGCCGCAAAGCGGTGTTAATGCCTTCTCTTCGTGCGAAAGGTTGAAAGGAGCAGTATGAAATACGGTGAATCGACGTTTGACATACTCTATCTGCTGTTTGCGATAACCGCCGGCTGCGTTATGCTGGCGAAAGCGCGTGGCAAAACGGAAAAGCTGATGGGTTTCGCGGCGTTTATCCTCGGCGTCGGGGATGCGTTCCATCTCGTGCCGAGAGTGCTGAACTACTTCTGCGACGCGGACTTCACCGTCTGGCTCGGAGTCGGCAAGCTCGTCACCTCGCTGACGATGACGGTGTTCTACGTGCTGATGTATCACGTTTGGCGCGGTCTTTACGGCGCGCGGGAAGGCCGCGGACCGACCGCCGCGGTCTACGCGCTCGCCGCGCTGCGCTTCGCGCTCTGCGCCTTCCCGCAGAACGGCTGGCTGACGAATGAAAGCGGCGTGCTCTGGGGTGTGCTGCGCAACCTGCCCTTCGCGGCGCTCGGCGCGCTGATCGTCGTGCTTTACTTCCGCAAGAGGAAGGAGAGCCGGCGTTTCCGCGCGGTGTGGATATACGTGACGCTGTCGTTTTTGTTTTATATCCCCGTGGCGGTCGCGGCGGGGCTCGTGCCGATCCTCGGCATGCTGATGCTGCCGAAAACGGTCTGCTACATCCTGCTGATATGGACCTTCCTGCTCGCCGTTTTGAAGGATGAGCCGAGGAACTGCGATAAAGGAGAAAAGCTATGAAGGATCTGCGCGACGATCCCGCCGAGCTGACAGAACAAGAGAAGATCCTCCGCGAAGCTCTTG
>JAFTEJ010000155.1 GCA_017453725.1 Clostridia bacterium
AGGTAAGTTATGGATGTGGCTGCTCGCAGGACTCGCCTGCCTGCTTGCGTCGCTCTCTATTCTTTTTTCATGGACGCCGCTCACTTCAAGCACAATAGAAGGGGTGCAAGGCAGATACTTTATCCCCGCGCTGCCGCTGATTTTCCTCGCGATCAGAGGGAACGGTCTGACCCGTCCCGCAAACAGCGACAAATACATCATATTCTTCTGCGTATATTACAATCTTCTGATGCCGCTGGTTTATTTTGGAACTGTATTTGCCTGACGCATGTTGGGAGGTATTATGAAAAAAAGCATTTGCCTGTGCTGCGCGAATTACCTGCCGAATCTCGGAGGAATCGAACGTTACGTTTTTAACGTAGCCAAGCGTCTTACCTCCGAAGGGCACAGCGTTACCGTTCTGACTTCAAACGTCTTTCGCCTGCCCGAACACGAGTCTGCCGACGGCGTAGAGATTTACCGAATACCTTGCTTCAGCGCGATGAAAGGCAGATATCCCCTGCCGAAGCGCGGGCGCGCTTTCCGCCGGCTTAGAAACGAACTTCTCGCCAAGCGCTTCGACCTTACGGTCATCAACGCGCGGTTTTATCCTCACAGCGTATTCTGCGCGAAACTGGCGAAAAGGCAGGGCTCGGAATGCGTCACAATCGACCACGGCTCCGCGCATATGACGGTCGGAAACCGCTTTTTCGACGCGCTCGGCGCGAGATGGGAGCACTTTTTGACTTGGCGGCTGAAGAAATACTGCAAGCGTTATTTCGGCGTTTCCCGCGCCGCGTGCGACTGGCTCGGGCACTTCGGCATAGACGCGGAGGGCACGCTTTACAACGCCGTCGACCCCGATGAGATTATAAGCGCCGCCGAAGCGCCGGTCTGCGACTACCGATCCGAGCTCGGCATTCCCGAAGACGCAGTCGTTTTCTCTTACGCCGGACGGCTCGTAGAGGAAAAGGGCGCCTTGCAACTCGCGCAAGCGTTCCGCAAAGCGGACATACCCGGTTCCTTCCTGCTTTACGCCGGAGACGGACAGCTCCGCTCCGCGCTCGAAGCAGAAGCGAACGCGGATAACCGTATACGCATTCTCGGGCGGCTCGACTTTCCGCACGTCGCGGCGCTGCTGAATGCGGCGGACATCTTCTGCCTGCCGACCGTTTATCCTGAAGGATTGCCCACCTCACTGCTCGAGGCGGCGGCGGTCAGGGACTTCATTATTTCAACCACCTACGGCGGCGGACGGGAGCTCGTTCCCGACGGCACCTACGGCATACTGCTCGACGGCAACGATCCGGACGAGCTCGCGGCGGCTATGAAGACCGCCGCTTCAGACCCCGAATACAGACGCTCTGCGACGGAAAAGTGCTTTCACCTGCTTTGTGAGCGCTTCACCTGGGAGCAAACGGCCGGAAAAATCGCCGCGCTCCGGAAAGGAGACTGTGAATGAAAACGGTATTCATAATACGCGCCTATAACGAAGAAGGAAGCATAGCGCGCGTTGTTGACGACCTGCGCTAAAACTTCCCGCAGTATGATTACGTTGTCGTCGACGACGGCTCGACCGACTCAACGGCGGAAATATGCCGCAGAAACGGCTATAATTACGTCAGCAACCCGGTCAACCTGGGGCTCGCGGGAGCCTTCCGCACCGGAATGATGTACGCCGCCGAAAACGGCTACGACGCAGCGGTGCAGTTCGACGGCGACGGCCAGCACAACGCGGAGTACGTCGCGGACATGCTCGCGCTTACGGAAAAAGGCTACGATATCGTTATCGGCTCCCGTTTCCTTACCGAAAAGAAGCCGCACACAATGCGTATGCTCGGCAGCAGACTTATAACCTTCGCGATCAGACTGACGACCGGCAAGCGCATTACCGACCCGACCTCCGGCCTTCGCGTTTATAACCGCAGCACCACGCTCCGTTATGCCGAATCTACCGCGCTCTGCCCCGAGCCGGATACCCTCGCGTTCCTTATGCGCAAGGGCGTAAAGGTTACCGAGACTCAGGTCACGATGAACGAGCGCTTCGCCGGAAAGAGCTATTTTACCCTTATCAGCTCAATAAAATACATGACGCATATGTTCGTTTCCATACTTTTACTGCAATGGTTCAGGATGGGTTAAAATGTCACTGGTATTGAGGATAATACTTATCGCCGTAAGTCTGCTGACGCTGCTTTTCGTGCTGATCAAAATCAGAAAAGCGCAGTTTTCCATCAGCGATACGCTGTTCTGGCTTTTCTTCTGCGTGTTTCTGCTCGTCCTCGGCGTCTTTCCGCAGATACCCGCATTTTTCGCGAAGCTGATAGGCTTTCAGGCGCCGTCAAACCTCGTTTTCGTCGCGATAATCTTCCTGCTGCTGATAAAGATGTTCCTGATGTCCGTCAAACTCGCGCGGCTGGAGGATAAGCTCAGCCGTCTCGTCAGCCGTCAGGCGCTCGACGAAGGCAAGGCGCGCGAGGCTGAAAAAGCAGCCGCCGAATAAGCTGATAAAAGCATATCAAAAGGACTCCCGCGAGGGAGTCCTTTATTATCTCTTCTTTAAACTGTACATTTTATCGCTCTGTAACGGCGGCGACTTCTCCGGAACGCACTTCTATGCGCCCGCCCGTTCCTGAAAACGCGTTGCTGACGCCGAGCGGGAACGCTCGCGAAAGCATTATCGTTCCGCCGTCGTACTTCGTGCCGCGGAGACTGACCTCAGCGCTGTCGCTCAATGCGAAAAGCGAGATCGAGCCGGCTTCGGCAGCGCCGAACTCAAACGCTCCGTCAATGATGAACACTCGCGTTCCGCCGCGCTTCAGCACCGCGTTTCCTCCGCGCGAACGGACATATGAAAGCAACTGGATATTCGCCAGAGAATGTGAAATGCGCTCCCCGCCGAGTCCGCCGAGGACAACGAAGCTTTCATATCCGCGGCGCAGACCCTCCTTCAGCGCGAAGCCGACGTCGGTATCGTCTTTGACCACGGGCAGCGTTATTATATCGCCGCTGAAATCCGGCTTTGCGGCGGAGTCGAAGTCTCCGACTATCAGATCGGGCGTTATCCCGGCGGCGAAAAGCGGAATATATCCGGCGTCCGCGGCGATCAGAATATCTTCCGCTCCTTTTTTGAACGCAAGGTCGCCTTCCGCAAGGCTTCCCGCGCCTATGATAAAGCAGGTCTTCATATCATTCCTCCGGCCGCGAAACCACAGTCGTCTTCTTCTTTTTCGCCGCTATAACGAACAGCACGCCCGCGATCACGGCGGCGCCGACGGTAACGCACGCCATCGCCGTTATCTCCCCGCAGGTCAGCGCCGATATGCCGGCAAAATCGAACTCTCCCGTTTCGGCGTTCTGCAGCTTGCCGAAAACGCTGACGACGTCGAACACGACCGCGGCAGCGATAAGCAGCCAGCCGATGAGTTTATACGCCCCACCGCCGCCGTTCGCTTCACGCACGATCCGCACGGGCTGTACGGTGCGGAAGTCGAGCATCGAACCTATATAATACGCCGCGATAACGAGGACGATCGTTTCCGGAATCATATAGGTCGCGTTATACCCCAGCGAATAAAGCATCGCCGCGGAAGTCGGGATCGAGAGACCCGCCCAGACCGTCGCGCCGGAGATGACGTGGCAGACGTAGCGCAGGAAGCAGGCGAAAAACGCTCCGAGCGCGAGCGCGTTATTCTGTTTTTCGAGCTTTCTGAACGCGCCCGCGAAGCCGATTACCGCAAAGGCGATGACGTAGTCCAGGATTATCACCGCGAGTATCGAATACCACGTCGTGACCCACGAAAGCACCTTCAAGCCGAGCAGCTGCTGTATGCCTCCGAAAATCGCGCCGGAGGCAAGGCCCCAGCCTACTCCGTTGCGACAGGCGATAATCACTATCGGCAGCATCGAAGCCATCGTTACGGCTCCGCCGTAAGGCAGCTCCATCAGTTTCAGCAGCGACAGCGCCGTCGCGATCGCGATCATAAGCGACGCTTCAATGAGCTTACGCGCTTTTGTTATTTCGTTCATTTGGTTTTCCTCCTTTGGGTCTTCGCGGGGAGGAGCGGCAAAAAGAAAAGCGGCGCTCCCGCAGGAACGCCGCTTTTATCCGCGCCGTCTCGTCTTCCTACGATGGTGTGAGCCAACAGGTTCAAAGGGTACGATCTCAGCAGGCTCGGAAGAGCCTACGCCCCTGACGAATGAGTTTATTATACCACCGCTTCCGGCGCTTGTCAAGCGCAAAAAAGACGTTCCCGCGCTATTGACCGCGAACGCAAACCGTGGTATAATAGGCGTATGGAAAAGGACGCGACAAAACGCAGAAAGCTGATACGCGTACTGCTGATACACCTCGCGGCAGGCGCGGCTTTCGCGCTGTGGCTGTTTCTGACAGGCTGCCCGATACACCGGCTGACAGGGCTTCCATGCCCCGGCTGCGGGATGAGCAGGGCGCTGTTTTGCCTCGTCAGGCTCGACTTCGCGGGCGCGTGGTATTACCATCCGCTGGCGTTTTTCTTACCGCCGGCGGCGCTCTGGCTCATTCACCGGAAGGCGTGGAAGCTTCCCGGCGGCAAACGCGCGGCGATCGCCGTCGCGGCGGCGCTCGGAATCGCGCTTCTGGCGGTCTACGCGATACGCGCTTTTATCCCCGGCAGCTTCGTTTATACCGAAATGCGCTCCTCGATTTTCGCCGCCAACGCGTGAATGTGCAAAAAAAACGCAATTTTGAAAAAGTTTTTGTTGACAAACCGCAAGGTTTCATATAAAATATATCAAGTGCCCTTTTGAGAGGATAAATAACCCTTTATATACGGAGGTGCGTACTGATGGCAGTACCGAAGAGAAAAGTTTCAAAAGCGAAGCGCGACAGCAGACGCGCAAACACCTGGAAGGCGAGCGTACCCGGAATGTCCGAGTGCCCGCAGTGCCATGAGCTCAAGCTGTCCCACAGAGTCTGCAAGAACTGCGGCTACTATGACGGCAAGAAGATCATAGAGGTCGAGAAGTCCGCGCAGGAAGCCAAGGCCGCCGCCAAGGAGGAGAAGAAAGCCTCCAAAGCCGCCGCCAAGGACGCGAAGACTATCGAGAAGGAGACCAAGAAGGCCGCGAAAAAGGCTGCCGAAGAGGTCGTTGAGGAAACGGTCGAAGAGGTCGCCGAGGAAGCCGAAGCGAAGGCTGACGAGGTCGAAGAGAAGGTCGAGGAAGCCGCCGAATAAGCTTCCGGTTTTTGAACACGAAAAAACAGACGGATTGCGATCCGTCTGTTTTTTGTTATGTAAGCAGAAGCCGCTCCGTGTCCGGAACAGCATTCCTCTATACCGATTAAACGGTTTTCAGCTCGCGTTCTTGTATTTCTTCGACTGCACGCGGTACATTTCCGCATACTTCCCGTTTTTGCTCATCAACTCGTCGTGAGAGCCGCGCTCAATTATCTCGCCGTCGGCAAACATATAAATCATATCCGCCATCCGCGTTGTGGATAGTCTGTGGGATATGAAAATGACTGTTCTGCCCTCCGCGCTTTTGAGTATGGACTGATTTATCTCATACTCCGCTATCGGATCGAGCGCGCTGGACGGTTCATCCATAATAATCAGCTCAAACGGTCTCGCGAACACCCTCGCGATGGCGATCTTCTGCGATTCGCCGCCGGAGAGTCCTACGCCGTCGTCGCTGAACTCCGTCGTGAGCTGGGAATGGATTCCGTTCGGGAGTTCATTCAGTTTGTTCCCGAACGAAGCCGCCTTTAAAGCCGACATAACCGCTTCTTCGTCACCGTCCTCGTATTCGCCGCCCATCACGTTCTCCGCGACTGTGGCGGCGAAAACCGTGTAATCCTGGAAAACCGCACCGATGTGTTTGCGGTATTCCCCGGGAGCAAACTCCGTTATACTGCGCCCGTTATAAAGAATCTCGCCGCCCGTTGCGTCATAAAGCCGCATAAGCAGCTTGATGAGAGTCGTCTTGCCCGCGCCGTTATATCCGACGAAGGCGACCTTTTCGCCTTTCCTTATCTCAAGGTCGATACCCTTGAGCGTTTTCTTTCCGTCCTCCGCGAACGGATACGCGAAGTCAAGATTCCGTATCGAAAGCAATTCGAACCCGGGAACGTCCGTAAGGTCTCCTTTGATCTTTGGCTCGTATCCGACGAATTTCCTGACCTTTTCAATGTAAAGGCTGTGCTCGTGGAACTTATTGATATATCCGATAAGGTCGGTTATCGCCCAATACAGCTTGAAACTCGCCGCTATGCTTGCGGAAAACGCGCCGAGCGAAAGAGCGGGATCAACGATATATCGGATTACCAGATAAATTGTGACACCCGTAGACGGGAACAGATTCAGAAGTGCGGAGCGCAGGAATTTCAAAGCGACGATCTTTCCCACATATTTCCTTATACATCCGATTTTTGTTCCTGTCGTTTTCTGATAGCTGTTCCTCAAATGCTCCGCGATTCCGCCCTGTCGAAGCTCCTTCTGATAATCCTGAAGATAGAAAACCCTGTCAACATAGCTTAATCTGCGGTTGACCGGATTCATCTCTTCTTCCATCTTGTATTCAACCTTGTTTATCTTTATCATTACCACGAATCCAAGCACGACGGAAACGAGAAGCACGACCGCAACAATCCAGTCAATAAAAGCGAGTACACCGAGGATGACAGCACTTGACACAATGCGGTTGATAAAGATGCTGAAGTTTTCCATTATTTCGACGACGCGGCTGTCCGATTCGCGTATAGCCCAGATGAAATCATTATAAAACTCCGGGTCGTCATAGCAGCTCTGATCAAGCTCACGCGCCTTTTTGTAGAGCTCGCTCTGCACGCCTTCGTGAAGAATCAGCCTGACGCGCGGCACGTATACCTCGAGGCGCCATTTGTTAAAAAGCTCAAACGCCGCTTTGTATCCGGCGACGAGCAGGCTCCAGAACAGAACTGTCCGGAATTCCACTCCCGCCTCGATTGCGTCAAACAAATATCGCAAAAACAGGATTCCGATTATGTGCCAGGCTCCCCTGCCGAACGCTTCGCCGAGCGTAACAAAAGTATAAGAGGGCGCATACCTGAACGAATAGCGAAGCATAAACCATATGTTCTTTGAGACGCGTATCGAGCTGTGACCTTCCCGCTTCTCTTTCTTTGTTTTCTCTTTTTTCATAATATCGCCTCCTCCGTATCCGCGTAGGAGTCCGCCTGCTTATGCCACATTTCGGCATATCCGCCGTTCAGCGACAGAAGCTCTACGTGGCTGCCTTGCTCGACAATCCTCCCGTTTTCGAACATATAGATACGATCCGCCATCGTAGCGCTCGAAAGCCTGTGGGAAATGAAGATTACAGTCTTTCCTTCACACGCTTCGAACATATTCCGGTACATTTCCTGCTCCGCAATCGGATCGAGGGCGGAGGTCGGCTCATCCATAATAACGATTTCGTGGTTTCCGGCGAAAAGCCTTGCTATCGAAATCTTCTGCGCCTCGCCGCCCGAGAAGACCGCGCCCTCGCTGTCGAATTCCTTCGTCACGTTGGAATCGACTCCGTTTGGGAGCGCCTCGATCATTTCATACGCTCCCGCTCTTTTGAGCGCGTTCCTCACCGTTTCTCTGTCATCGTCGGTTATATCGCCGCGCAGCAGCACATTCTCCGCAACGGTTGCGGCAAAAAGGCGGTAATCCTGGAACACGATTCCGAACTTACCCCTATATGATGAAAGGCGATAGTCCTTGATATTCCTGCCGTTCAGCAGTATCTCGCCCGCGTCCGGATCATAAAGTCTTTGCAGCAGTTTGACGAGAGTGGTCTTGCCCGCTCCGTTGTGCCCGACGACGGCAATCCGCTCGCCGGCTTTCACGGTAAAGCTGACATCCGACAGCGCCGGAGCCCCCTGCTCTTCGTACGCGAAGGTCATATTTTTGACCTCAAGCTTTTCGAACGCGGGAGCCTCGGGAGCGCTATCATCCTCCGCTATCTGCACCTCATACTCCAGAAAGTTGCGCAGATTATCTATGTAGAGTGAGTTCTGATCGAGATCCATAATTGTATTGCCTATGTAGTCTATATCCCCCGCTATGCTGGCTATAGAGTTTATAACAACAAAGCAATCGCCGAGAAGCATCGTTTTGCTGACCAGCGTCCTGAAAGCCGCAAGTATAATTGTGCCTGTATCCACCAGCACCTCAAAAACGAAATCGAACAGGTAACGCAAAAGCATTATCTTGTATCCGTACTTCCGTACTATCGCTTTCAACTCCGTAATGCTGTTATGCATACGCCTGAACATAACCTTCCACATCTCTGTCAGACGCATTTCTTTTGAAAAGTCCTGCAGATAAAACGTCCTGCGAACGTAGTCTTTTTGGCGGCAGACTTCTTTATTCTTCATATCGTATTCATAGTAGAGTCTGTTTCTTTTTCTGCCTACAAGAAGTGTACAGATAAACGGAAGCAGAGCAAGCAGCAGGAATATCGGATCGATTGTAAAAATCAGCGTTGTGACAGCTACTACGTGAACCACGGCCCAGACGATGTTTGTCACGCTGTACATAGTCCCGTACGGGCTCGCCGAGTCGATTGCCTTGACGTACATATCATAGAATTCCGGATTTTCAAAACACTTGAGATCCACTTCCGCCGCCTTCTTCGCCAGGATATTCTCGACGTAAGCGTCTATGACCGGATACTTGAGTTTATAGTAGCGCATCGCGAGGCAGCCGAATACCTTGACAAGTATCGAATATACAGCCATACACGCCAGCGTTATGATGACCGTTTTCAGCGGCTTGCCCTCCTGCAAAGCGTCAAGGGCGTATTTGTAAAGATACGTGCCCAAGAGGAAGGAATTGATTCCGGCGAGAATATTTTCCGCCAGCATAAGCCAAAACACACCCGGGCAGGCTTTGATGACCAGACCGAGCATAAATTTGTTGTTATTTACGGTGTGTTTCCAACTTGACTTTTTCTTTTTGTCCTTCATATATCGGAAGCATACCTCCGGCAGGCATTATATATCAAGTATACCCGCACACGAAAACTTGTCAATATATTCGTCGTAATCTCTTACTTACAGGTAATAAAAGCTTAAGCACAGATAACAAAGCCTGGTACTGCGCGTTCTCACGGTATCCCGGGGGTGTCTCAATTCACTTTGTTTGACGGTTTTTGTCCTCTCTTATGAATAGGCCGCCGCTTCAAAAGCAAAGGGGCTTAGCTTCTTTTGGGCGAAGCCTGTTACTCTTTATCCGGTTTGACGTATTATTCCTCTATCCCGAGCGCGGCGAGTTCGTCCTCGGTCAGTGGGCGGGAGTCGCCCTCCGCGAGGTCGGGCGGCAGCGTTACTCCGCCGAAAGCGACGCGCTTCAGCGAAAGCACGGTCAGACCGCGCGCGGCGAACATACGCTTGACCTGATGGAACTTCCCCTCGCGCAGCGTCACGCGGGCGCGGTTACCGCCCAGAGGCTCCAGCTCCGCCGGGAGCGCGGTGAAGTCCGCGAGCTCCATCCCCTCCGCGAACGCGGCGGCGTCCGCGGCGGTCGGGTCGCCGTCAAGCTCCGCGACGGAGGTCTTATCGACGTGCGAAGCCGGCGCGAGCAGGCGGTGCGCGGCGGCCCCGTCGTTCGTTATTATCAGCAGCCCGGTCGTGTCCTTATCCAGCCTGCCGACCGGGAAAAGGCCGCGCCGCTTCAGATTTTCCGGCAGCAGGTCGAGGACCGTCCGCTGCCGCTTATCCTCCGACGCGCTCAGCGCGCCCGCGGGCTTGTTCATAAGGATATAAATAAAAGAGCTCCGCGGCAGTGTTCTGCCGTCAAAGCTCACCGTTTCGGTATCGATCTTCCGCTCCGGAGAAAGCTCGACGGCGCCGTCCACGGCTACCCTGCCGCGCTTTATCGCGGCCTTTGCGTCCCTGCGCGTTATATTCGCGCGAGCGGATACGTATCCGTCCAACCGTTCCATAAGCAGAGTTATTTCGTTTCCTGTTCGTTCTCGACCGTCTTTATCAGGTTCAGCAGCGAGCCCGAAAGCGACGGCCAGTTTTTGCTTATCCTGTCGGGGGAAAGCTTCAGTTCCTTCGCCTTGTCCGCGACGGGGATACCGTCGATATGCGCCTTGTTCAGACACGCCTTTATCTTCGTTTCGCGGATGAGCATATCGGCGGCGATAAGCTCGGGGAATATCTCCTCGCCGAGCCTGAACATAGCCGCGGTATTGCCGGCATTCGCGGAGTATATGTATCTGAACGCCTTGTAGACGACGTCCATAATGTAATCCGACATCTCGGTGACAAGCGTCTTGTTGTCGCATTCCGCGAGAATATCGAAGATGATGTTGAGCGAATTGACTATCAGCTTCTTATTGAGGGTCGGGAGCACGCTGCCGCGCATAACGTTGTCTCCGGTACCGTCCGACTCCGGGATCTCGTCGACCTTGATGGTCGTGCCGAGCCTGTCGGCGCTCCTGCCGAGCAGATAGTCGCAGGAGACGTCATAGTAATCCGCGACGCGGAGCACAAAGTCGAGCCCGCATTCGCGCACGCCCTTTTCGTAATGGGAAAGCAGCGCCTGAGAAACGCCGAGCTCCGCCGCCGCCTGCTTCTGGCTGATGCCTTTTTCTTTTCTGATGAGCGTTATCACCCGCGCAAAGTCGTTCGTCTGCAAGCGCTTCTCCTCCTCTCCCCGGTTTTTGCGTTCGTCGCAAAAGTGCGAAAAAAATACAGTGCCGCCGACCAGGAGACACGTGCTTGATAATCGCGAATTAACGTGGTGTATATTATATATCAGTTTTTCCGATTTGTAAAGGGGAAAATCCGACAAATTCTTCGTCAAGTTGCATAAAAATAGCGCTGCGGTTTTGTGCAAAAGGACGGAAGCCCGGCGCGGATATGAATTACATTCATATTTCAGATGCGTTCGAACGCCCCGGTTAGCTCGGTGATGATCGAATTCGAAAGCAGCACGCCCTCATCGGAGAGGGTCACGCGGTCGGAAACGCGGATCAGCCCGCGCTTCTCAAGCTCCGCCGTGACGGCGTTCGGCGCAAGGCGCAGTCCGTATCGCTCGCGCATAAGCCCGAGGTCGACTCCGGTGCAGGTGCGCAACGCGAGCATAATATACTCCTCCGCGCCTCCGCAGGGACCGCGGTCTTTTTTATACGCTCTGCCGGAGGCGTAGTCGGCGACGCTTCCCTCCGTCGAGGTGCGCCTGCCCTCAAAGCAGGAGTGCGCCGTCGGACCGAAGCCGAGGTAGTCGCCGAGCGACCAGTATTTCATATTGTGGCGGCACTCGAAGCCGGGCTTGGCGAAGTTGCTTATCTCATAGCGCTCGTAGCCGAGCTCGCGGAGCATTTCCGAAGCGGTCAGATACAGCTCCGCGGTCTCCTCCTCGTCAGGCAGACCGGAAGGGGTATTTCTGCCGAAGGGGGTATCCTGCTCGATCTTCAGCATATAGGCGCTGACGTGGTCGAGCCCGAGCGCGGCGAAGGAGTAAACGGTGCGGCGCATACTCCCGACCGTCTGGTCGGGAATACCGAGCATCATATCGCCGCCGACGTCGGAGAAGCCCGCCGCCCTGCCCTCGGCTACCGTGCGGACGGCGTCGCGGAAGGTGTGGATGCGCCCGAGCTTTTTCAGCTCGCCTTCGTCCGCGGACTGGATGCCGACGGAAAGGCGATTGAAGCCCGCTTCGCGCAGCGCCTTCAGCAACACGAGGTCGGCGGTCGCGGGGTTGGCTTCGAATGAGATCTCTGCGTCCGCTTCGAGCTCGAAGGACGCGCGGATAGCGTTCAGAACGCCGGCGAGCTCCGTTCCTGCGCAGGATGGCGTGCCGCCGCCGAAATAGACGGTGTCGACGCGGTACCCGTTCCCGTGCGCTTCGCCGACGGCGCGTATATCGGCGCATAGGCGCGAAATATACGCCGGAATAAGCGAAAAATCGGTTACCGAACAGAAGTCACAGTAACCGCATTTTTTCACGCAGAACGGAATATGAACGTAGATCCCCAGCGGCTTTTTCATATCAGAGCATAACCGAGGACTGGAAATAGTTGTCGTTCAGCGAGCTGCCGGAGCTTTCGGCGCCGTCCTCGCCTTCGGCGTCCTCCCGCGTTTCGTCGGAAGAACCGGCGTAGCTGTCGTAGACCGAGCCGGCGGAATCCGGCGCGGAGTCGCTTTCCGTTTCGCCGCCTCCGCAGGCGCAGAGTGAAACCAGCGCTATAAGCGCGGCGATCAACAATATGAGAAGTTTTTTCGTTTTCATTTCGTATTCCTCCCGTGTGGGATACGGCGTCCATGCCGCCGTTATGTTGGATTTTATCACAGAATCGAAAAAATATCAACCCCTTTTATTATCCGCAAGGACGGAGCGGCGCGGGAAAATGTTTTTCCGCTCCCTTTTTTCGACTGCTTTTCTTCGACGCGGACTGTATAATCAAGGCGAGCGGCGGGACATCCCTCCGCTCGCAGAACGGGGGTGGAGCGAATGAAAACGGTATACGCGGACGTGCTTTTCTGCGTCAACTTTTTTATCGACTTCGCTCTGCTCGCCGTCACCGCGAGAATACTCAAGCGCCGTCTGACCGGACTGCGGCTGACGGTATGCGCCGCGCTCGGAGCCGCCTACTCCGTCGCGGTGTTCTTTCCGGATCTTACGCTGCCCGCGACGTTGGGGGTGAAGCTGCTCTTCTCCGCCGTGCTCGCGCTGGCGGCGTTCGGCGCGCGGACGGCGGCAGGCTATTTCAAAGCGCTGGGCGTGTTTTACGCCGTGAGCTTCGGCTTCGGCGGCGTCGTTTTCGGCGCGTACGCGCTGCTGAAGCCGGACGGCGTCGTTATCAGCGGCGACGCGATATACATAGACGTTGACCCGTTCTTTCTCTTTATGCTCATCGGCGGCTCGTACTGCGCGGTGTGGATATTCAGCCGCCTGCTGCCGAAACGGGGCGAAAAACAGGTGCGCCTGCTGCTCCGCGTCGGCGGACGGACGGCGGCGCTGAACGCGCTCTACGATTCGGGAAACACCCTGACCGAGCCGATCTCCGGCGATCCGGTGCTTATTGCGGAATACGCCGCCGTCGCGCGGCTGATACCGAAGCCGGCGCGTCCCGCATTCCGCGGACGCCCCTGCCCGGAGGCGGCGGAGTGGGGGCACGGCTACCGCCTGATTTCCGCGCGCGGCGCGTTCGGCGGCGAAGCGCTGCTGCCGGCGTTCCGACCGGACGCGGTGAAGGCGTTCTCCGGCGGCGCGGAATACGAGACCGGCGACGTCTTCGTCGCCGTCGTGGCGGAGCCGCTTTCGTCAGACGGCAGATACGATTCACTCGCCGGCGCGGAGCTGCTCCGCGAACTGCCGGAGGCGGGCAAAAAGAATCGCAAAGGAGCGGAGATATGACACTTTTTATATGGCTTAAAAAGCGCCTTGCCCGGTTTTTCGGGAAGGTCTTTTACATAAACGGGCCGGATACCCTGCCGCCGCCGCTTTCGCCGCAGGAGGAGGCGGAATACGTTTCGCGGCTCGGCGGCGACAGGAGCGCCCGGGACGCGCTGATAGTGCATAACCTGCGGCTCGTCGTCTATATCGCGCGGAAATACGAGACCGGCGGCGCGGGCGTCGAGGACCTTATTTCCATCGGCTCGATCGGACTGATAAAGGCGGTGGAGACCTTCAAGCCCGACCGCGGGATAAAGCTGGCGACCTACGCCTCACGCTGCATCGAAAACGAGATACTGATGTATCTTCGCAAGATAAGCGGACAGCGCACGGAGGTCTCGATTGACGAGCCGCTTAACGCCGACGCGGACGGCAACGAGCTGCTGCTTTCCGACGTGCTCGGCTCGGACGGAAGCGACGTCGGGCGCAACGTCGAAAGCGAAGCCGAGCGGACGGTGCTCGCGGAGCTCGTTTCGCGCCTCGGCGCGCGCGAACGCGAGATAACCGAACTGCGCTTCGGGCTCTGCGGCCGGCGCGAGCTGACGCAGAAGGAGGTCGCCGACAAGCTCGGCATTTCGCAGTCTTACATCTCGCGGCTCGAAAAACGCATCCTATCGCGGCTGAAAAACGAGCTGGAAAGTCTCGTCTGAGCGCATAACCTTCGCCCGAACTGCCGATACTTTTCCCGTAAGCATTTTTACGGGAGGTACGGCTATGATAAACAAGGTCGAGATATGCGGCGCGAACACCTCGGAGCTTCCGCTGATGAAGGAATCCGAGAAGACCGCTCTGCTTGAACGCATAAGGCAGGGGGACGCCTCCGCGCGCGACAAGCTCATATGCGGCAACCTGCGGCTGGTGCTCAGCGTCATCCAGCGCTTCACCAACCGCGGTGAAAACCCCGACGATCTCTTTCAGGTCGGCTGCATCGGGCTGATAAAGGCAATAGACAACTTCGACCCGGTACACGGAGTCTGCTTCTCGACCTACGCCGTGCCGATGATAATCGGCGAGGTGCGCCGCCACCTGCGCGACAACTCCGCGGTCCGCGTCAGCAGGTCGATACGCGACACCGCCTACCGCGCCCTCCGCGCGAAGGAAGAGCTGCTGACCAAGCTCGGCAGAGACCCCTCCGTCACGGAGCTCGCGGAGAAGATGGGTATTCCCTGCGAGGAGGTCGTTATCGCGATGGAGGCGATAGTCGATCCGCTTTCGTTCAGCGAGCCGATATACAACGACGGCGGCGACGCGATACTCGTTATGGACCAGATAAGCAGTCCGCGCGACAGCGACGAGAACTGGATAGAGGAAATAATGCTCAAGGACGCGATAAAAAACCTCTCCCCGCGAGAGCGGCACATCCTTTCGCTCCGCTATATCAAGGGCAGGACGCAGACGGAGGTCGCCGCCGAGATCGGAATTTCGCAGGCGCAGGTCTCCCGCCTCGAAAAAAGCGCCCTGAACGAGATAAAAAAGCAGTTGTGATTTTTGAACGCTCCAAACGGGGCGTTTTTTATTTGCTCTTTCTTTTCGGCGCGGTTTATGGTATAATCGGCTCATCAATCAAGGCGGTGGGAGAATGGAACTTAAATACCATCAGGATACCCGAAAACTGCATATAGGCTGCGAGGCGCCGAGGGCGTATTACGTCCCCTACGCCGAGGGCGACGCCGTTTCGCCGCGTCAGGCCGCTTCCGCCGACGCGGACTGCGCCGCTTCGTCGCTTTTCACGTCGCTCTGCGGCGAATGGAGCTTCGCCTTCTTCCCCTCACCCGAGGCGGTGCCGCGGGAAGCCGTCGGCGCGGACTTCCCGCTGCCGGACGAAACGCTTAACGTACCCTCCGTCTGGCAGCTTAACGGTTACGACAAGCCCGCCTACATAAACGTGCGCTACCCCTTCCCCTACGACCCGCCCTTCGTTCCGCGCGAAAACCCCGCGGGGCTTTATCTGCGCGACGTTACGTTCTCGCCGAATGGGCGCACTTACATAAACCTCGAGGGCGTCGACTCCTGCTTCTACCTCTGGGTGAACGGCTGCTTCGCCGGCTATTCGCAGGTCGCGCACTCGACGAGCGAGATCGATATAACCGGCTTCGTCATCGAGGGGCGCAACCGCTTCGCCCTGCTCGTGCTGAAATGGTGCGACGGCAGCTACCTCGAATGTCAGGATAAGTGGCGGACGTCCGGCGTCTTCCGACGCGTATACCTGCTCTCGCGGAGCCGCGGGCACCTGCGCGACTACACCGTTACCGCGGGCGCGGACGGCGTGCTCCGCTTCGAAGGCGACGCGCCCTGCCGGCTGCGGCTTTTCGACGGCGATACGGAGATCGCCTCCGCCTACTGCGACGGAAGCGCCGAGCTGCGCGTCGCTTCGCCGCGTCTATGGACAGCGGAAACGCCGGAGCTTTATACGCTTGAAATAAGCGCCGCCGGCGAGAAGATTTACGAGAGCGTCGGCTTCCGCTCCGTCGATACCGAAGGCGGCGTTTTCAAGGTCAACTCCGTGCCGGTCAAGCTGCGCGGAGTCAACCGCCACGACTCGCACCCCGAGCGCGGCTGCGCCGTCACGCCCGACGATATGCGGCTCGACCTCGAGCTGATGAAGGCCCACAACGTCAACGCGATACGCGCCTCGCACTACCCCAACGACCCGCGCTTTCCGAAGCTCTGCGACGAATACGGCTTCTACCTCATCGACGAGGCCGACGTTGAGGCGCACGGCGTCCTCACCGCCGCGCCGGACGGCAGACGCGTGAAGGACATAGCCGAAAAGCCGATGTGGAAGCGCGCGCTGCTCGACCGCGAAACGCGGCTGTGGGCGCGGGACCGCAACCGTCCCTGCGTCGTGATGTGGTCGCTCGGCAACGAATCCTTCTGGGGAAGCAACTTCCTCGCCTGCGCCGACCTGCTCCACAGGCTCGACTCGACGCGTCCGGTGCATTACGAGGGCGCTTCCGCGGATATGACGCCGGAGGGCGACTACCCCGTCGGAGTCGACTTCATAAGCCGTATGTACCCCTCGCTCGAGGATATAAAAAAGCAGCTTTCCCGCCCCGACTCACGCCCCTATTTCCTCTGCGAATACAACCACGCGATGGGCAACAGCAACGGCGAGCTCGCCGACTGGTGGGAGCTGATATACTCCAAGCCGCGTATGTGCGGCGGCTGCGTCTGGGAATGGTGCGACCACGGGATAAAGACCGGCGAAAACGCCGACGGCACGCCGCGCTTCGCTTACGGCGGCGACTTCGGCGAGGAATACCACGACGGGAACTTCTGTATGGACGGGCTCGTTTCCGCGGACCGCAAGCCGCATAGCGGCCTGCTCGAGCTGAAGCAGGCCTACGCGCCCTTCGCGTTCGAGGAGTTCGACGGCGGCGTGAGGATCACAAGCCGCCTTTCGTTCACATCGTCGGAGGGTTATTCGCTGAAAACGCTCGGCGAGCTGAACGGAAATCGCGTTTCGCTCAGAACCGAGGCGATGCCGCTTATCGAGCCGCTCGGCAGCGGCTTCGCGCCGCTCGATTTCCCCGAAGGAGACGGACTCGCGGCGGTGACCTTCTTCGCGCTCGACGGGGACGGGAATGAGGTTTGCTTCAAGCAGTTCACGCGCGGCGAGTACCGCGTTGAGCGTTCCCTCGCGGAAGGCGCGGCCGGGTTCTCCGAAAGCGATACCGAAATAAAGATCACCGCCGGCGGGGCGGAATATACCATATCGAAGCTCTCCGGGCTACCCGTTTCGATAAAGGCGGGCGGCGAAGAGCTGCTCGCGAAGCCGGCGTATTTCAGCGCCGTCCGCGCCGCGACGGATAACGACGTTTGGGAAAAGGAAGACTGGCGCAGGGCGGGCTTCTACGATATGCGCGCCGAAGCGCGAAGCGTAAGCGCCGATGGGAACGCGGTCAGGGCGCGGATAACGCTCGGCGGCGGCTTCGTCGCGCCGCCGTTCGCGATCGAGGCGGAATACCGCTTCTTCGCCGACGGCAGCTGTGGCGTCCGCTTCAGCGTCGAGGTCGCGGAAGGAGCGCCGTCGCTCCCCCGCTTCGGGCTCGCGCTGCCGCTGAAGAAGGACTTCACGCGCTTCGGCTGGTTCGGGCGCGGCGATGGCGAAAGCTACCCCGATAAGCGCCTCGCGACGCGGATAGGCCGCTTTGAGGCGGCGCTGCCGGAGCGATTCGGTTACAGCGTCAGGCCGCAGGACTGCGGCGAGCGCATGGACGTCCGTGAGCTGAAGGTCGAGGGTGGCGGCGCGGCGCTGAATGTCACGGCGGACGCTGACTTCGCCTTTTCGCTGTCGCGTTGGGACGTCGGCGAGCTCGAAGGCGCCGCGCACGACTGGGAGCTGCCTGAGCCGAAGCACTCCGTGCTCACCATAGACGGAGCGCTCGGCGGCATAGGCACCAACAGCTGCGGCCCGCGCCTGCAGGATAAATACCGTTTCACCGAAAAGCGCTTCTCCTTCGCCTTCACGATAAAGCCGGAGAAGAAATAACGAATAACAGCAGAAGAACGGGCGTCAATCGACGCCCGTTCGTTTTATATGTGCTTGTCATTTATCACTTCAAACTGTCTATCCATTCCTTCAGCTCGGTTTCGGCGACTCCGGCGGGGAAGCGTTTGCCGTCGAGCCAGTCGCCGCTGCCGGCGTTCCGGGCGAGGTTCTTTCCGCTGCTGCCGATGCCGCTGCTGCCGGAGGTGCAGAAGGGTATACAGGTAATGCCGCCGAAGTCGTACTTCTCTACGAAGGTATCCATTACGCGCGGCTCCTCGCCCCACCATATCGGATAGCCGATATAGACCGTTTTGTATCCCGCGAGCGAAAGCTCCTCGCCCGCGAGCGCGGGACGCGCGGACTTGTCGTTCTGCTCCTTCGAGGTGCGGCTGTTATCGTCGTGCCAGTTGCGGTCCTCGTCGGTGTACGGCTGCGCGGGAGTTATCTCGTAAAAGTCCGCGCCGGTCAGACGCGCGATCTTTTCGGCGACGGCGCGGGTGTTGCCGGTCGCGGAGAAGACCGCGACGAGCACGTCGCTCTTCCCCTCCGTCTGCGTACCGAACGATCCGGACGGATCGGACTGCTGCTCCGACGCGGAGCTGACGACGTCCGCGGGAGCGGAGGACGCGGGCGCTTCCGGCTTTTCGCCGCATCCTGAAAGCGTCAGCGCAAGCGCAGATATAAGCAGCATAATCGCAACTATCCTTTTCATCGCTCTCTCCTTAAAACTTCTCCGCCCACTTTTTCAGCTCTTCCGCGGACGCGGAAGCGGAAAAGCGCCTTCCCTCGCGGACGGATGCGCCGGGCGCGAGCGACTGCATATTCTTCGCGGAATCGCCGAGTCCGCTGCCGCCGGAAGTACAGAACGGCGCGACGGTCTTGCCGCCGAAATCCGCGCTCTCCATAAACGTATCTATGATAGACGGTTCGCGGTACCACCACACCGGAAAGCCGACGAGCACGAGGTCATAAGCCGCAACGTCCGGCTTTTCCGCCATCGGCGGGCGGCAGCTTCTGTCCTTCATCTCAAGCGTGCTGCGGCTAGTTTTGTCCATCCAGTCCAGATCGGCGGCGGTATACGGCTTTTCCGGTCTGATCTCGAACAGGTCGGCGCCGACGGCGGCCGCCATTCTTTCGGCGACCTTCGCGGTAACGCCGCTCGCGCTGAAATACGCGACGAGTGTCTTTTTCATAGTGTACTCTCCTTTTCGTTAATCGCTGATGTCATTCAGCGGCCTTTCCCATATCGCCTCATCGACGGCGGCGACGCTCGGGTACGCCTTGCGTATCTCGGCGCAGAGGAACTCCGCTTTCGCGACGACGCCGGGCTTGTCGGAATACCACCAGTTCTCGAGATCTTCGTTCATTCCGGAAACAAAAAGCTCCTCGAAGATCGTGGCGCGGTCCTCAAGCTGATTCGCCTGCCCGTAGCCCCGGACGAAGTAGTTCTCGTTAAAGTCGCTGTTATTCGCCTCGCGCGTGTCGCCGTAGTAGTCGAAGCCGCGCGGATTGAGCTTCTCCCAATCGCTCCATATGTCCCTGATGCGGTATTCCATCGAATGCATCATCTCATGCGCGATGTTGGACGCGTTGAAGAAGGACGTCGTCAGCGCGATATATAGGATGCCGTTGCCGTTGTTGGAGTACGCGGCGGAGAAATCGTCGTTTATGCGCTTGGCGATGTAGATGCGGAACTCATCGAACATACCGTCGTTCAGCATTTCTGTGAAGATGCCCTCAGGAAATCTGCCGAGCGTTTCGTCGAGCACGTCGAGGTTCATATATCCGGGTGCGAAGGTCTCGTTGTTCTCAAGGTCGGCGATGCCGTTCTCCTCAGTGCGGTCCTCGGGGTTGACGATGACCTTGACACCGTATTTTTCGCCGATTTCATCGGCGCGGGCCTTCGTTATCGCTTCGATCTCGTCGCAGTTGACGACGGAAACGTTGCCGCCGTCGGGTGTATCGTAGGCGCCGGCGGTGAAATCCCAGACGTAGATATCGACGACCGTCCCGAGCTCCTGATAGTCGCCGTCGTAACCGCAGTCGCAGTCCTCGCCCTCGCAGTCTTCCTCGCCGCCGTCCCCGTACTCGTCACCGACAAGCTCGGTTATGTCCTCGGAAGCGTTGGGCTGCTGCTCCGAGGACTCATCGCTCTCAGCGCTTTCGTCTTCGGCGCTCTCCCGCTCGGAGGAGCTTTCCGGTTCGGAGCTTCCGGAGGACTCGGAAGACTCGTTTTCCGCGCCTTCGGAGGACGCGGAGGAGCTCTCTTCTTCGGAGCTTTCGCCGCTCTCCGATTCCTCGGAGGAGCTTTCTTCCTCGGAGCTCCGCTCCTCTTCGGAGGAACTGTCGGGATCCGGGTCGGGCTCGGGATAGTCGCGCCGCTCCTCGAATTCCATCGCGACCAGCACGTATTTGTCGTTCATAACCGTCTGGTTGCCGTAAGAATTGTAGTACCCCTCGCGGACGGTCGAAAGCTCGGAACGGTTGATTATTCCGCCGGCGGCGAAATCGGTAAGACAGAAGCTGTTTTTGGCCTCATCATCTTTGCAGTACGCTATCTTCATACCGTATTCGGCGGCGCTGTATTCGTAGTCCGTCGTTACTATGTACATCCTGCTCGGGTCGTCGTAGAATATCATCGCGCGCTTATTGCTGCCGTCGTAAAAAGCGCAGTAGTCGTCCTGCCAGAAATCGGTGACGCCGAGCGCCTTGTAGCGCGCCTCGGGATCGACCTTTTTCGGGACGTAGTTATCGAGCTTGTTGAAGTCGCGGTCGTAGCCGGTCGTGACTTCTTTTTCTTCGCCGCGCCATTCGGTGATTATGACGACTCCGTCGTCGTCATAGGCGGCGGAGCAGCCGTAACCGCTGCCGGGCGCGAGCTGCAGCTCGTTGATGAGCCTGTTGCGCTTTAAGTCCCAGCGGCGCAGCTCGTATGACCCTTCGCCGTCGCCGGCGTAGTTATAAAGCAGTATCAGCGCCTCGTCTCCCCATACGGCGAGCGAGCTCACGCTGCAGTCGGTAAGGTCGCCCGTTTCAAGCTTCACGAAGCCGCTTTCCTTATTCGGCGCGCAGGCACAGAGCGTCAGCGCCATACACGCGAATACGACGAATGCCGTGATACGTTTCATCTAAAATACTTCCCTTCGGATTTCTTTACCCCGAATATTATAACACATAAATCGGGGAAAAACGGTTACAAATTAGTTACAGTTTTGTAATCATTTTGTAACTTTTTCGGCACGCGTGCTAAAAACGCGGTATTGTATTGAAAAAACCACGCGAACGTGCTATAATTCGGATATATGCTATGAAAAGAGGATTGCTATGGAGAGCAAAGGCAAAACAGAGTTCATACGCTCGGTAAAATTTTTGCTGTTTTCGATGAGCGCGGGCGCGATACAAATCGGAAGCTTCACGCTGATGAACGAGGTCTGGCATCTTCCCTACTGGGTTTCTTACCTGGTCGCGCTCGTCCTGTCGGTTTTGTGGAACTTCACGCTCAACCGCAAGTTCACCTTCAAATCCGCGAATAACATCCCGATAGCGATGTTGAAGGTCGCCGGATACTACGCCGTGTTCACCCCGCTATCGACTATGCTCGAGCACTATCTGACGATGACGCTCGGCTGGAACGAATACCCTGTCACGTTCATAAATATGTTCATCAACCTCGTTACCGAGTTCTTGTTCCAGCGTTTCTTCGTATTCGGCAAGTCCATCGACTCCGCAGTTGCGAAAAAGAAAAGCGCCGAAGCCGAAGCTGAAACCGAAGCGTACGCCGGTGCGAACAGAGAAGAATAAAACCACAGCGACAGACTTATACGCGTTATTTAAAAAGCAAGCCTGATTACATCCACGGGCTTGCTTTTCTCATTTTCTATATTCTATCTATATATCAAAGTAAAAACCTTGTAAAGCAGATATTTTCACACCTAAGTCAGTATGGTATAAATCATTTGTTGAATCAGCCATTAGATATGTAGACTCTAATAGGCGTTGCTTTTTTCCATATTTAAAATAAACTTTATCACTCTTTGCATATGACAGCAATTCGCTTATTTCAGGGATAATTATGTCTTCTATGTGTCCCAAATCCCATTGCGACACATCTCCATTAAGGATTTTGCTTTTTTCCTTTTCCGCACAGTTTAATACGTCTGTTAACAAATCAATAAACAAAGACAAATCAATCATTGACACTATATTGTCCTCTACTTCAGTATTTCTTTCACGCTCTTCTCGTCAGCGGCGGGGTAAAGCTCGCGGAGGCGGGCGAACACGCGTTCACGCGAGGCCTCCGGCGGCTCGGAGTAGGCCGACGAAATCAGTTCGCGTCCCCAGCGCCTCTCCGGCGTTGAATAAACGGCAATCGGCCAGCCGTAAGGCTCGCCCGCGCGATTCACTCTCTGCCGGAAATCGCGCACGGTCAGATACAGCCTGTGCTGCAGCGCGGTCAGCGTGCCCTCGAAGTTCTTCGCTCCGCCCTTTCCGAATCCGGCGAGCCGCTTCATTTCGTTTGAATAAAGCTCGCCGCCGTCCCCGAAAAGATCCATTATCAGTTTTTCGCGGCGGTCGGCCTTGCCGTCGCTCCAGAGCGCGTCGAAATCGTAGCCGTCGCGCCGCCAGTTGGCGAAGAACGGCAGCAGGTCGAGCGAGATGAAGCCCGCCTTGCCGGCGAAAAACTTGCCGTAAGCGACCTCGCCGCCCTCCGCGAGCGTCTTGCGCCACTCCCACGGATCGCGGTCGGGATCGCCGCACCACCAGTCGAAGGCGAAGGTGCGCTCCTCGACCGAAAAGCCCTCCACGCCGTTCGCGAAAAGCGGCAGGAATCCGTTTTTCTTCACGAGCGCGGTCAGCTCGTCCGCGGTTTTTATCCTTTCCGGCGCGTCATATCTCAGCGCGCGGGCTACCCATTCGCCGATTTCGTCAGCCACCTTCGCTCACCGCCCGTCATCCATAGCCCCGAGCAGCTTATAGAGCAGCTCGTAAAGCTTCGCCGCGTCCCGCGGCTCAAGCCGCACGCATCCGGAAACGCGCCCGGGCACGGAGGCCGCGCGTTCCCTGAGCTCCGCGCCCGCCTTTGTCGCCGCGACAAGCACAACGCGCTCGTCTTCGGCGCTCCTGCGGCGGCTGACGAAGCCCTTTTCGTCGAGGCTTTTCAGCACCGGAGTCAGCGTGCCGCTGTCGAGAAAAAGGCGTCCGCCGAGCTCCTTGACGCTTATCTCCTTCTCCTGCCAGAGCACCATCATAACGATATACTGCGTATAGGTCAGATCAAGCTCCCCGAGAAAAGGCGCGTAGCGCTTTATGACCTCACGCGAGGCGGCGTAAAGCGGGAAGCAAAGCTGATTCTCAAGCTTCAGTGCGTCATAATTCTCCATCATACCCTCCGCTTACGCGGCGTGCGTTTCGTCATAGGCCTTTCTGACCGCCTTCGCGAGCTGATCCGCGCAGGAGGTCGGACGGCGTCCGCAGGTGTTGCCGAGCAGGTAGTGTTCGATCTTTTCGACCGTCCAGCCGTCGACGAGCTTGCTTATCGCTTTAAGATTGCCGTTGCAGCCGCCGAAAAATTCGATGTTGCTGATAACGTCGCCGTCGATGTCAAAGCTGATGACCTGCGAGCAAACGTTTTCCGTTCTGTAATCGTAACGCATCAGAGCGCCTCCTTTACTTTTTCCGCGACGAGCTTCATATCGTCCGTGGGCTCGAAGCGGGCGATTATCTCTCCCTCGCGGCTGATGAGGAACTTCGTGAAGTTCCATTTGATGTTGCCGTTTTCTTTGTAGTCCTTGTCCATCTTCCGGACGACGCCCTTCATAATCAGCGCCATCGGGCCCTTGCCGAAGCCGCCGAACTGCGTGTTTTCGCTCAGGTATCTGAAGAGCAGATCAGCGTTTTCGCCCAGGACCTCCACCTTCGAGAACTGCGGAAAGGTTATCCCGTAGCGCCCCGTGCAGAAGCTGTGTATCTCCTCGTCGTCGCCCGGCGCCTGCTCGCGGAACTGGTTGCAGGGGAAGTCGAGTATCTCCAGTCCCTCCGCCTGATACGCCTCGTAGAGGTCCTGCAGCGCGTCGTACTGCGGGGTGAAGCCGCATCCGGTCGCGGTGTTGACTATGAGCAGCACCTTTCCTTTGTAATCGGCGAGAGAAACCTCGCCGCCGTCCATCGTTCTGACTTTGAAATCGTATACGGACATATCGCCGCCTCCTTTTTGTTAATCCGAATTCGTTAATTTGATTGCCCTCAATTTGATTGAGTTCAATTATTATTATACCGCGTTTTTCGGATTTGTCAACGGTTATTTTGAAAAAACTTTGCGCTTTCGCCCGGAAGGGTCTCCGGCAACTTATAAATTATCATTTTTTCCAAATCCGCGAAAAATGTGCTTGACAAATACGCATCCGGGCGGTATAATAACTCTTGCGCTTCCGAAAGAAGCATACGCGGATATGGCGGAATTGGCAGACGCGCTAGATTCAGGTTCTAGTGGGGGCAACTTCGTGGAGGTTCAAGTCCTCTTATCCGCACCAAACAGTACAAATCCGAACCCAAGGCCAATTGGCGAAGGGTTCGGATTTGTCGTTTATTTAGGCGATCTGAATTTGACCTCAGGCAAAAAAACCAAATTGAAAAACGGAGGTCAAGAAAATGAATCTGAACATTGGTAACATCGGAGTCTGGGGATTTAGGCATTATGAGTTTCTAAAGCATAATCGCCCGTCCACCGTCAGCGTTATGCGCATGAACGGAACGCTTGAAGGGTATCTCAGAGAAGTCAATCGAGAAGCGACGGAAATGCTTGAAACTCTCGTCCGGCATTACGCAACAGCGGAAGGCGTCACAGAGGCACTTAAACGCACAGATCAACTCGGCTGGGTTCAGCATATATAGACGTCAAGAGCGTTTGTATATTTTCTCCGCGCGCTTCAGTTGTTTTTTGAATCTGTGACGGTTTAAATAATCTTTCAAACGCCTTTTTAAAGAAACGCACACCGGCGTTTCCGCTAAGCCCGTTATCGATATCCGCACCAAAAAATGGTTCTGACCGATTGGTCAGAACCGTTTTTTTATTGCCGATTATGTGTGATTTAAACGTGCCCGGTTCAGCGGAAGCCGCGGGCGCCAAGTGAATCAACGGCGTTCCGAAGCGGCGGAGGCGGCGTGGTTTCCGGAACCGCCGCATCATCGACGCGGGAGTCCGTCTTTACCTCACGAAGCTCAGACGGAGTCTTTCGGTCACGGTGGATATGAATTCCCTGTTCGTCGGCTTGCCACGGTCGGCGCGGACGGTATATCCGAAGTAGCCCGTCAGCACTTCGACGTCTCCGCGATCCCATGTGAGCTCTATCGCGTTGCGTATCGCGCGCTCGACCCGCGATACCGTCGTGCCGAAGCGTCTGGCGACCGTCGGGTATATTTCCTTCGTTATAAAGCTGACCGGAGTCTGACTGCGGAGCGAAAGCAGAATCGCCTCGCGCAGATACTGATAGCCCTTTATATGCGCCGGAACGGCAAGCTTATGCAGGACATCGGCTATTTCCTCCTCCGCAGTCCGCGCCGGTTTTACGGCCGCGGGAGAATACTCCGCTATCCGGTGCAGCAGGTCCAGCCTCGACGCCAGCAGGTGACGGTCTATCGGCAGCTCGACGCAGTATGACGCGCCGAGTTCCATAACCTTTTCGACGCTTTTGGCGTCAAGCTCACAGTATGTAACGATAAACTTCGGAGAGCCCGCTTTTCCGCACGCACGCGAAAGCACCTCGAGGCTGTCGCAATCGCGCAGGATGATGTTCATAACGACCGCGTCGGGCTTCAGCTCTTCGACGCGCTTCATGACATCGGCGCCGTCGCTGCCGCAGAAATACGCCTTCATGTCGTAGCCCCTGAGGATCCGCGTCGCTTCTTCTTCGCTGCCGAAGCAATTATCCGCTACAAGCACTCTGTACTGCATAATGTGAGCCCCCGTTTGTGTTTTTCTCCATTTCGCGCAATTTCAGGCTGATACTATTATACGACTTTTCTCTTCTTTTTCAATCATCTTTTGATAATTTCCGGGAAAATCGTTCGACAATTTTCGACAAATCCGCGCACTTTTCTCGAAAACCGGCGACAGCAAGAAAACGAACCCGGGTCAGATTTCCGGCTCGGGCCCGTTCCGCTATCCGTTTTACTTCTTCGCGAAGACGGCGATCCATGGCTCGCTTTCGTGGTGGAAGCTTTTCACCTCCGCAAAGCCCGCGGCGCGAAGCGCGGCTTCTATCTCTCCGACGGTGTAGTTTTTCATCCCGTCGATTATCTTCTCGAAGCTCAGGCTCTTCTCGTCGGTGCCGTCCGACTCGTTGACGATCATGAAGGTGCCGCCGCTTTTCAGCACGCGGGCGACCTCGGCGAAGCATCTCTCCAGCCCCGGCCAGAAGTATATCGTCTCGAATGCGGAAGCGAAGTCGAACGCGCCGTCCGCAAAGTCGAGCCTCGAGACGTCGCCGCGCAGGACGGCGCATCTGCCCTTTTTTATCATGGCACGGTTGCGCTTGGCGGCGGTCTTCACGCTCAGTCCGGAATAGTCTATCGCCGTTATATGCGCGGACGGGTATTTCTCCATCAGCTCCGCGGCGTGCTTGCCGCCGCCGCAGCCTATCTCAAGCATCTTCTCCGGCGCATAGCCCTCGGCGCGGGACATCCCCCACTTCGCCATAAGGTCGTGCCCTGCGTTCATACGCTTTATCATTCTTCTGCCGAGGAATCCTTCCGGCTTTCTGGTCTGGTTGAAAAACTTTTTTGAGAAACCCATTAAACGTCCTCTTTTCTTTCTCTCTCAATCTATCCCAGCGCCACGTCGAGCGCCATCATTAACGTGAATCCGACCGAAAACAGCAGCA
>JAFTEJ010000156.1 GCA_017453725.1 Clostridia bacterium
AGATAGCACGTGGCGCAGATCATTTTGTAAAGCAGCGACTTGCGGCTGAAGCCCCTGCGCTGCTCGACAAGGAAGATCGGCGTGAACACCGTGCAGACTATGACGCACAGGGCAAACGTGATGTATCTGAGATCGGTCATATCCTCACCTTCCGAAAAAACTGTCAAAACTGTCAAAACAGATAAAAATCGGCAAATAACATAGAAAAATCAGGAATTTTCGGGCAAAATGTTGAAAAGTCTGTCGAAAATGTAAAAAAGTCAGTCAAGCGGTTTTTAGATTTTTTGAACTTTTTCCGGGAAGCGGGAAATCATCCGGACACGAAAAGCGGCCGCTTCCGAAAAGTTGCGCCGTATCCGACGCAACTTCCATGTGTCTTGACGCTTTATTTATTCTTCTCGCGCCCGGTTTTTCTTACGTATCCTTTCACCCTGCGGCGGAAGAAAAGCTCGACAAGGACGAAAGCCGCGACCGTGACGACGCAGATGACGACGCGCGGAACGGTCACGGTCTTGCCCGCCGAATCCGTTTCGAAGGCCTCGCGGTTGCGCTCTATCTCCTTGACGCTGTTGTCGAGCAGATAGCAGGCCTCGTTGGCCTCCGACGCGCCGACGGCTCTCTTGGCGAGCACCGTTTCTGCGGTCTTTACCGCCGTTTTGAAGTTCCTGCGGTAGGGGATATAGCCCGAAGCGGAGTATTCGGGAAGGACGAATCCCGCATCCGTCTGCGCCTTTTTTTCTTTCAGACGCTCAAACGCCGCCTCGCTGTCCTCGCGGTACTGTACCGCCAGCTCGGGATAAGCCGTGATGAGCAGCGAAAAACCGTCCTTTACCAGCTCGTCCCAGTAGTCGCGCGTGTCCTCGCGCTTGCCGCAGCGCGAAGGGTCGGTGAGGTCGGCGCAGGCTCTCATGTTTCCGGAGCTGCGCGCCGTCATGGATTTCCTCCACAGTATCGAGTAGGGGTTCGCGATCTCGTGCAGGACGCCCGCGGCTCCGGCGGAAACGAAGCTGTTTATCCTGAGTACCGCGTAGGGCCAGAAATTGGAGCCCGTGACGGCTATGCACTCGGGAGCGGCGGGGAACAGGGAGCGGAAGGCGTCTATCGCCTTCGCCGATCCGCGCACGATGAACGCGCAGCGGTCCGCGGCTCCGGCGCTTTTCACGGCGTCGGCGACCGCCTCGCCGTCGGCGGGCGCGAAGTCTATAATAAGCTTTATTTTCTGCGAAAAAGCGCCGAGTATATCCGCGGCTGGGGCGCCGTCGGCGGCTCTTAACCCGCCGTCTTTGACGGACAGCGTGAGCCTGAGCATATCGGCGCCCGCCTTTACGGCGCGCTCACAGAGCTCGCGGCAGTCGCCCCCGTCTCCGTCGGCGCAGATGACGAGCGACGGCGCGGGGGCAGCGATATCGGCGGCTCCGGCTGTCGCCGCGAAGAATACGAGAAGCGCGGCGAGGAGCGGAGCGATAAGCGGTTTGATGAGTTTCATGAAATCTCCGGAGTTATTCGGCGTCGGCGGCGGCAGCCGTCGGGGCGAAGTCAAAGTAGTGCGTGTGGCTCTCGAAGGTGCATTTGCCGTTGATGAAATTGGTGTTGAACAGCACGAGAGAGAGCTCGGCGGAAGCGTCGATGTCGCAGAAAAGATTCTGCTCGAGATCGACCAGGGCGCCGGATTTGTCGACCGTGAACTTCATGTAGCAGCCGGAGTAGGCGCAGTCGAACTTGAGCGTGTCGAGGTTGATGACGGCGATGGACTGCGTGATGGAGTCAAG
>JAFTEJ010000157.1 GCA_017453725.1 Clostridia bacterium
CCTTCCTGCCTCCGATCTCCTTGAGCACCAGCTTGCCGCTGTGTCCGGGCGCGGTCGACTGCCTGAAGGCGGGTATATCACCGTAATCTATGACCTTGATCGCTTCTCCCTCGGCGAGCGGAGCGAGTCCGGAGCCGAGCACGACAACGCAGTCCGGAACGCAGCCGAGCTCTTTGCGAAGATATTCAGCCGCAAGATTGAATCCGAAAATGTGCTGTCTCATTTTTTCTCTCATTTTTTGACCCCCGTTATTCTGTTTTCCGCGCCGAAAAAGCATCGACACGGATATTCAATACCCGTGTCGATTATACCACAAAGAAAGCTATTATGCAATAGGATTTACAGCGCGTTTTCGGAAATCGTGCGGCGCAGGAAGTCCGCGGCGTGAGCGATATCCTCTTCCGGCTTCTCGCCGACCTCGCGCTCGATGGTAAGGAATCCGCGGTAGCCGATCTCCTTGAGCGCTTTAAGGTAGTTCGGGAAGTCCACGCCGCCCTCCCCGAGCGGCACTTCGCGGAAGCCCCACATCGCCGCGGGATCCGGGACGCCGTCCTTGGCGTGGGTGTGGACGATATAATCCTTCACCGTGTAAACGCCCGCGACGGGGTCGTCCTGAATGCACATCCAGAGATTCGCGGGGTCGAAGTTGACGGCAACGCCGGTGGAACCGAGCGTATCGAGAAACTCCTTGAGCACGACGCAGGTCTCCTTGCCCGTTTCAAGCGCGAAGTGGGCGTCCATGGTGTCGGCGTACTGCGCCAGCTCGTAACAGGCGGACTGGATCATCTTGTATTTATCGTCGTTCTTGTCCTCCGGTATCGTGCCGACGTGAGTCGTGACGATGTTCGTGCCGAGCTCGACCGCGAGCTCGAGGATGCGCCTGGAAAGCTCGATCCTCCCGGCGCGGAACTCCGGCTCGGCAAAGCTGCCTATCTCGCCGCAGAGCGCGGAAAGCGTAAGCCCGTTGGATTTGATAATATCGACCAGCTCGCGGCGCTGCGCGGGGGTCAGGTCGGGCGAGACCTCGCCGCCCGTCGCGTAGATCTGCACGCCCTGCAATCCGAGCGCCGCCGCCTTTTTCAGCGCGGTGCGCACGTCGGTGCGGAAGCCGTCCGCAAGGCATCCTATCTTGAAGGTTTCGCTCATAAATCATTACCTCTTTCCTGGCTGACGCGATGACGGCGATCAGCCTTCGGTTATTTTGAAAAGTATTCGACTACTCCGGCGGATATCGCCTTGGCAAGCTTCACCGTGTTGCCCTCGGAAGTGAGCCACTGCGAATCGGACGGGTTGGAAAGGAATCCGCATTCGAGGAGCAGCGACATAAAGCCGTGGTTGCGGTAAACGAAGACGTTCTGGTACTTCCCGCCTCTGTTCTTCATTCCGCTGACCTCCGCCATACTGTCGGACACGGTCTGCGCGAGCTTCTGGTTGAAGCCGTAGAAATACAGCGCCTCAGTGCCGTTGCCGGAGCTTGACGGACTGTAATTGTGATGCACGCTTATCAGAATATCTATGCCGAAGGAATCGATAAGCTCAAGCCGCTTCGTGCGGAGGGTCGAGGAGGTTATCGGCGTGCCGTCGACGTAGCTCTGGTTGTTCGTGCGGGTCATATGCACGGTTGCGCCGAGCGCCTCGAGCTCAGTGCGCAGCGCGAGCGCGACCTTGAGGTTTTCGTTCGCCTCATAGATGCTCTTATCGAGTCCCCTTGCGCCGGAATCGACGCCGCCGTGTCCGGGGTCGAGGCATATGCTTATTCCGTCGAGCCTTCCGCCCGCCGAACGGATCGGGTTGCGCAGACGGATAACGAGCTTGCCGTTGTCGTCAAAGTAGCTCGTGAAGCCGTAGAAGCCGCCGTTTTTGCTCAACGAGAACGAATACGTGACCGTCTGATCGTCTTCGTTCACGGACGCGGAAATGAAGCTCATCAGCGGCGAAGAACCGCTTACCGACGCCTTTCCCTCGCTCCCGCATATAACGAAATCGAGCCTGTTGAAACCGGCGGAGGACGCGTTCGTCGCGCCGTCGTCGCCCTGCGGGTAAAGCCCGCGCATAACGAGCTTATACGGGACCTTCTGCGAATTCGCAAAGGTCAGGTAGGTATATCTGCCCGAATCAGTCAGAGTGACGGATTCGGTATTGTTCAACGGTATCTCGCCTTCCTCAACGTCGGCGTCGTTCTGATAGATGCGCAGACCGCTGCGGAGCGTATAATACTTCTTGGTAACGCCGTCGCCGTTGTATTCGGACTCGCCGATTATGTAGTCGCGCGTACCCTTCGGCAGCCAGAAATACTGCGGCAGGCTGGTATCGCTGTTTGCCGGCTCGGCGCGGAAGCTCTCCGCCTTCTCGACCTTCACTACCGCGATCTTGCCGACCGTCGATGGCGCGGGGCGAATGACTACGCTCGCGCCGGTCAGGCTCTTGACGAAGTCGCCGTAAGACGCGGTGACCCTTGCCGAACCAATGGAATAGGGCTCATCGCGCGACTCGGGAGCGGTGAAGTGCCCGACAAAGCTCGCGAAGACCGCGCTCGAGCCTGCAGCTTCGTAAGAAAGCTCCTGCTCCTCAAAGCGGACCGTCTCGCCGTTCAGGCTGCCTTTGACCTTCGCGCCTTTGCGCGCGGTGACGGTGTATTCGATGGTGCTTCCGCCGGTGACGGTTATCTGCCCGGTCGGGACGACGTCCTTGATGATGACGAGATTATAGTTAACGGTGCGTGTTATCGTTTGTCCCTTATGCTCAACGGTTATCGTGTTTTTGCCGGCGGAAAGCTCGACGTCCGTCGCGAAGAAGCCGCGCTCGGTCGGCTCGACCTTCTTGCCGTTGACAAGGATATCGAAGTTGTTATCGCAGGTGCCGCTGACGGCGATCGCGGGAATATCGACCGTGACGTTGTCGGCGGGCGAGGTAAGCGTCAGCTCTTCATCGGCGATGCCGAAATCTATTGTGTTGTTGAACACCATATAAAGGAGCTCCGCCTCCTCCGAATGCAGGACGAGCGCGTCATAATCCTCAAATATGCCGCTTGCGCAATCCATTCTCGCGGCGTAGTCGTATTGATTCGCCAGTTCGTAATAACCGCTCCACTCCGGCGACGTATCGATCATATTCGCGTCGTAGCCGCAGATGATCCTGACGCCGGTCTGCAGCCCGACGTTTTTCCACCAATCGAGCGCTATGACAAAGTCGTTATTCTCCTGCATGGAGGCGCGGTTATCGACGACAACGAAATCAACGTAGCCTTTTTCGCACCAGCCGAGCGTGTCGGCGCAGCCCTTTCCGAAATCGGAATAGAAGGAGTTTATATCAACGCCGCGCGCGTCCGAGGAAAGAGTCTGCCAGACGCGGTCCGCGCGTATTCCGAAGCGCAGGTCGGGATAGTTCTCGCCGATAAGGCGCGAAACGGAAGCGGTCAGCAGCCGCGTGCAGCGGCGGTGAAGCTCCTCGCCGGTCATGCCCGGGAAGCGCGTGAACGCGCTCTTCTCGGAAAGGTTGCGGACGTTATAAACGGGCGCGTCAAGCAGCAGCATATCCGGCGCGTACTTCTCTATCGCGCGCTTTATTTCGCCGACGACGAAGTCCCTCGCGCCGTCATAGGACGGGTTGAGACGGCGGGCGCCGTCGTCCGCGATATATATCCACTCGGGGTCTATTCCGTATGTAACGACCCGGCGCGACGAGCTCGCCGGATAAAGCAGGCGCTTGAGGAAGCCGTCGCGCACCGTCTTGTACTCGGGAGTGAAGCGGGCGGCGGCAAAGGCGGCTTCGTCGTTCGCCTTGTTAAGCAAGAGCGCGTCGGTCTCGATAATGAGCTTCAGACCGAGCCCGCTCACACGCTCGCGCAGATAGCTGGCTACGTCGAAATCGGCGTCGCCGTAAAGCGAAATCTTATATATGATATGGGTAAAGCCGCTGTTGACCGCGTAGTCGAGCTGGACGTTGAGCTGCGGAACGACGTAGTCCTCATAGGCGCCCTGCTTCGACTCGCGTCCGTCGCGTTCGGGAACGGTTATGCGCATGGCGCGTAAAGAGTCGACGTCGCGCGGCTCGGCGGAGTAGGTCTCCGCGAAGAGATCGTCATCCTCCGCACGCTTGACGGTATCGTTATAATTGACGAAGGTGATGAACTTATCATAAACAGAGGTTACCAATCCGCGCGCGTAGGTGCTGAAAAAGACCGCCGCGGAAAGGGCAGCCGCTGTTACTACAACGACTATAAAGGCTATAAGGCCGTGCTTTTTCTTCCTGACCTTCTCTTCCATCGGTAACTCCGTTCATAAAATCTCTCTGATACAATTATACCATAACCTCGGCATTAAGCAAGGACTTTTTTCTTATAAACCGTTTACAATATCGGGATAAAATGCTATAATCTGATAATCAGGGAGTCGAACGCCGTCTCCCGTTCAAGAAAGGATGATAAAATGCTGCTCAAAGAGAATATGAAGGTGCTGTTCCAGGGCGACAGCGTCACCGACTGCGACAGAAGCCGCGGGGACGATTCCTATTTAGGCTACGGCTACCCCGCGTTCGTCGCGGAAAAGCTCAAGGATATGAAGCTGACCTTTATCAACCGCGCGGTCAGCGGTGAACGCGTCAGCGACGTCTTCAACCGGAAAGAGAAGGATATATTCGAGGTCAAGCCCGATCTTTTCAGCATACTTATCGGCGTCAACGATACCTGGAGGCGCTATGACGAGAACAATCCGCGTTCCGCAGAGGAATTCGAGGCGATATACCGCGGACTCCTCGAGGAGATAAAACAGCGTCTGCCGGGAGTTCCGATAATAATTATGGCTCCCTTCATCCTCGAGGTGCCGGACAAGAAGGCGTGGATCGAGGAGGACCTCCGCTTCAAGCAGGAGGCCGTTCGCCGCCTCGCGAAGGATTACGCGGACGCCTATATCCCGCTCGACGAGATATTCAAAGCCGAATTCGACAGACACGAGGATATATACCACCTATCCCCCGACGGAGTGCACCCCAACGAAACCGGCCACAGGCTCATCGCGGAAAAGTGGATCGAAGCCGCGACGAAGTAAAGCTTTTTTAATAACATCAATTCACAACGAAGACAGCCGTCCGCAAAGGACGGCTGTCTTCTGCTTTATAAAGCGGCGCGACAAACGAAGGACAGCCCCCGTTTCCTGAGAAACGGGGGCTGCGTATTAACACCAATGTGCTAATCAATCATTGAATCGCTCGGAGCGATAATTACGCAAGTCTCTTCTTGCGGGCGATGACCACAACGGCGGCGGAAGCAATCAGAGCAACAACGGCGACGCCGGCTATCGGCAGATCGGAGGTGTTGGGCTGGTCGTTCTCAGCCTTGGTGACCGTGAACTTGACGGTAGTGGTCTTGCTGCCGTTGGTGACAACGAGCTCATACTCGCCGGCTTCGGTAATCACGGTGCCGGGGGTGTAGGGCTCGCCGTTCAGGGTCGCGGTGGAGTCAGCGGGCTCCCAAGTCGCGGAGGGCTTGTCGGCGACGTCATACTTGCCGCCGTCTTCGATGCCGGATACGACCGGAACAACACCCAGCTTGGGAAGGACCTTGGTCTCTTTGTGCTCCTCATTGAGCGTGCAGGTACGGACCGCTTCGCCGTCCTCGGTATCGGTGGGCTCCTTGGTGGTTATCCACTCGCCCCAAACGTGGCCGGTAGGATTGACGTCTCTGGTCTCGGTATGTGTAGGATCGTTGGCGCAGACTCTGGTCTCAACACCCTTCTCGGTGCAGGTCGCGGGAGTGGTCACGGTCCAGTCGCCGTAAGCGTGAGCGTTGGGATCGATATCGATATCTTCGTTTTCGGTCTCCTGGCAGAGGGTGCAGGTGCGGGTCTTCTCGCCCTTCGCGGTGCAGGTCGCGGGAGTGGTCACTGTCCAATCGCCCCAAACGTGAGCCTCGGGATTGACTTCGCCGACCTCTCTGGTCTCGGTATGGGTGGGATCGTTGGCGCAGACTCTGGTCTCAACAGCCTTCGTGCTGCAGGTCGCGGGAGTGGTCTCGGTCCACTCGCCCCAGCTGTGAGCTTCGGGATTGACTTCGCCGACCTCTCTGGTCTCGGTATGGGTGGGATCGTTGGCGCAGACTCTGGTCTCAACAGCCTTCGTGCTGCAGGTCGCGGGAGTGGTCTCGGTCCACTCGCCCCA
>JAFTEJ010000158.1 GCA_017453725.1 Clostridia bacterium
AGCAGCAGCCGGAAAGTCCGACGAAGATTATCGCCGAGGGCCATACGACGTCCCAGAATCCGATCTCGCCGAACCATTCGGCGTTTGTCTTCATAAGTATCAGCAGCACGCCGGCGAGGAGTATGAATACCCCTAAGAATACCGCCGGTATCCTGCCCGCGCTCCGATCCCATTTGAAGGGTTTTTCCTTTTTCCCGCCGTCGTCGGCGTTCGCGTCCCTGAGGACGCCGGTCTTGACTTCGCCGCCTTCGCCGCCGAGCAGCGCGTCGACGCTGACTCCGAGCGCGCCCGCCAGCAGCGGAAGCGCGCTGATGTCGGGGCAGGACTCGTCCGTTTCCCACTTGCTGACCGCCTGCGGCGTGACGCCGACCGCGTCGGCGAGCTGCTTCTGAGTCATCTCGCGTTCCTTGCGGAGCGTCTGGATCCTTTTGCCTATCGTGTTTTCGAGCATATTCGTTCCCTCCGTGATGCTGTTTCGTTTGTTTCGGTTCCGGCGGAAGCGGTCCCGTCGGAACTCGCGGAAGCGTTTTCCTTTGGTTTGATTCAATTATACCACAAAAGAGAAAAATGTCTATCACTTATTTGGAGAGTGCTCTGAACAACCGGCGGTTGAGCGGAACAACCGGCGGTTGAGCGGCGGAAATCCCGCATTTACTCTTGCTTCAGCGCGATTTGCGTGCTATAATTATAAAATAAAGAAAAAGAAAGGGTGCAGAAAGTGAAGTTTATTCTCGACCAGGACCTTCACATACACACGCAGCTTTCGCCCTGCTCCTCCAACCCGGAGCAGAACCCGCAGACCATCCTGCGCTACGGCGAGGAATACGGACTGCGCGATATAGCGCTGACCGATCATTTTTGGGACGAAGCCGTCCCCGGCGGCGTCGGCTGGCAGGGTTACGCGTATATATCGAAGTGGCTGCCGCTGCCGCAGGGGGAGCGTACCCGCCTTCACCTCGGCTGCGAAGCGGATATGAACCGCGCCAACGTCATCGGGCTCACAAGAGAGACCGCCGAAAAGCTCGAGTTCATCACCGTCTCGATAAACCATCTGCACTTCCAGATGGGAAAGGACGAGCGCCACGGCGCGGGCTGGTACGCGGAGCAGTTCAAAAAGCGCTGGAACGTCCTGCTCGATTCCGGGCTGCCGTATCGCAAGATGGGGCTGGCGCATCCGACCTACCGCGGCGTCGCGGGCAATATGCCCGACCCGCGCGACCACCTCGACGTGCTCGAGGCGATTCCGGACGGCGTCTGGCTCGATATGTTCGCGCGGACGGAGAAGCTCGGTATGGGCGTGGAGCTGAACGCGAAGAACAACGAGTATTCGCCCGACGATTTCGAGCGCGTGCTGCGCGTCTACCGCCTCGCCGTCGAAGCGGGCTGTCATTTCTACGGCGCGACCGATTCGCACCATCCCGCGCACCTCGCCCCGCGTCACGAAAACTGCGTGAAGCTCATCGACGCGCTCGGGCTGACGGAAGATCAAAAATTCCTCCCGTTCGACTGAGCGCCGCTCCGCCGGAGCAATCCCGTCGCACGGAAACGTGAAAACAAGCGCATATAAACAAAAAGCAAGCCCCGCGGCTTGCTTTTTGTCTATTATAATTACGAAAGCACCTTGCGTATTATCCAAAACTGCATCCTGCGCGGGAGGGCGTTCAGCATCAGCAGCAGGGGATTGCGGTTGATGCTGTACGCGAAGCGCGGGCGCTTCTTTTTCAGCACGCGCAGGACCTTGCCCGCGAGTTTTTCCGGCGTTACGCTTTGCGCCTCTACGCGCTCGACGATGCGCTTGAAACGCCCGGCGTTGACGGGGTAGAGCTTTGTTCCGGCGCAGAAGCGCCCGAGCGCCCCGACGGAGGCGGGGAGCATATCCGTCTTCACCGCGCCCGGGCGGACGACCGCGACCTTGCAGCCGAGCAGCTGCAGCTCCATCCGCAGCGAGTAGGCGTATTTCTCCAGCGCCGACTTCGTGACCGCGTATATGCCGGTGAAGGGGAGCGGGTCGAGCGGCGCGAGCTCGCTCGTGATGATGAGTATACGCGCGCCGTTATTAAGCAGCGGCACCGCGAGCTTGTTGACACGGTAAACGCCGAAAAGGTTGACGTTGAAGGCGCGGATGAAGGCGGCCTCGTCCATCTCGACGAGGGAGCCGAGGTCGTATATCCCCGCGGCGTGTATAACGCCGTCGAGCTTTTCTTCGCCGAGCGCCGCGAAGGCGGCTTCGAGCGAAGCGGAGTCGGTGACGTCGGCGCGGATGACGCGCCACGGCGTTTCCGCCGGCGGCTTGATTATGTCGAAGCCGACCGCTTCGTGCCCCGCGTCGGTCAAGGCTCGGCAGATAGCTCCGCCCATTCCGCCGTTCGCGCCCGTGACCAAGTATCTCGCCATTCCCGCACCCCTTTCATCGTTTGATTTGACAGTATCATCATCCCGATAAAACGGGAATTATCAGAAGCACTTATCCTTTCGGTTGCTTTTGCACCTTTCAATGCTCCCGCAGCGGTAGCAGAGCTCGTTGTCGCAGACTCCGTCATTGCCGAAGCAGGAGCGTATATTGCTGACCGTTGTTTCCGCTATATTGTTCAGCGCCTCTTCCGTGAGAAACGCCTGATGCGAGGTAACGATTACGTTGGGCATCGAGATCAGCCGCGAGAGCAGGTCGTCGTCGAGGATATGTCCCGAGCGGTCCTCGAAGAATATGTCGGCTTCCTCCTCGTAAACGTCGAGGCACGCCGCGCCGATCTTTCTCGACTTGATACCGTCGAGAAGCGCTTCCGCATCGATCAGCGCTCCGCGCGAGGTGTTCACGATCACAACGCCTTTTTTCATTTTTGCGATCGCCTCGGCGTTGATGGTGTGGAACGTGCCGTCGTTCAGCGGACAGTGGAGCGATATCACGTCGCTTTGCGCGAACAGCTCGTCGAGCGCGACGTATTCTATTCCCGCGCCGGCGGCAGGGTAGGGATCGTAAGCGACCACCTTCATCCCGAAGCCCCGGCAGATGTCGATGAAAATGCGGCCGATCTTGCCCGTGCCGATCACGCCGACCGTCTTACCGTGGAAATCAAAGCCTGTCAGCCCGTTCAGCGAAAAGTTAAACTCCCTTGTGCGGTTATACGCCTTGTGGATGCGGCGGACCGAAGCGAGCAGCAGCGCCATTGTGTGCTCCGCCACGGCGTAGGGGGAGTACGCCGGAACGTGAACGACGTGGATTTTTCCGAATGCGTGCCGAACGTCGACGTTATTGTAACCCGCCGAGCGCAGGGCAATCAGTTTGACGCCGAGCGCGTAGAGACGGTCGATCACGGCGGCGTTTACCGTATCGTTGACGAACACGCACACCGCGTCGCAGCCTTTTGCAAGATCGGCGGTGTCCTCGTTCAGTTTTGTTTCGAGGTATTTGAATTGCACCCCGTGCGTCTCTCCGTAACGCTCGAACGACGGCTTATCGTATGACTTTGTATCGTAAAAAGCGACTTTTATCATACTTTGCCTCCTTGTGTTTCATTCAGGGCTGCAAAAATATCCCCGCCAATATGTCGTGATTCTTTCGCTTTTGTTCTGCTTCGCTTCCGCCGGCATCGTGTCTCGCGTCGGTCAAGCGCGGCAGATAGCTCCGCCCATTCCGCCGTTCGCGCCCGTGACGAAGTATCCCGCCATTCCCGCGCCAATTTCATCGTGTGGTTCGAGAGTATCGGTATCCCGATAAAACGGGAGTTTTTACGCCTTGTTGAACTTTTCCTTCGGCTGTTTGCAGCGCGGGCATCTCCAGTCGTCCGGCAGGTCTTCGAAGGCGACGCCGCCGTGCTCCGCGGGGTCGTAAACGTACCCGCAGACCGAGCAGACGTATTTGCCGCTGGCTTTCGTTTCGGAGAAATCAACCTCGGCGAGCGCCGTGGGGACGGGACGGTCGAGATCGATCACTCGCTTTGCTTCGAGGTTTTCATATCCCTGCGGCGTATGCGTTCCGCAATAGACGGTCGGATTGCTGCGAACGAATTCACGGACGCGGTCGAGCGTTTCGCGGGCGGCGGCGAGGTCTTCGTAAACCACCGACAGTTTGTTTTCATACAGCGCCTCGTCGACGTAGGTGATGTCGCCGTGGAGCATATAGAAAAGCCCGTCGTTCTCCGCGATCAAGAGGCTGTTGCCGTTGGTGTGCCCCTTGGCTTTGATGAGATAAACGCCGTCGGCGATTTTCTGGCTCGCCGGGAAGTTGTGATACGCGCCGTCGGTGAAGGTGACGGGGACGATATTATCAAGCCCCCGCAGCTCCGCCGCGGCCGTTTCGTCGGCGTTCGCGTAGATCTTCGCGTTCGGGAAGGACTTCAATTCGCCGGAATGATCGGCGTGCTTGTGCGTAAGCAGTATCTTCGTGACCTGCTCCGGCTTGTAGCCCAGCGCGGTGAAAGCGTCCATATAGCCGCAGATGTCCTTTCCGGTAAAGAGAAGGCTGTTTTCGTCCGGCACCTCTTCCGGAGTTCCCGCCGGGAGCCCCGTGTCGACAAGGATGACTTCGTCGCCCATGTCGATAAGATAGTTCTGCAAACTGCCGCGATAGCGCACGGACGCGTCGAACTTGTCCGGTCCTTCCTCTCCGCCGAAGGCGAAGGGCCGGGAATAGAACCCGTCTTTTCTGAATTTGACTGCTTTGATTATCATAATCTGCACCTCCGAGTTTAATTGCCGGTTGTTTTTATATATCCCGGTTTGCGGGATCGTTTTTGTATTAACGTTCAACTCATTGAGCCGATTGTCCGTCCGGATGCGGATTCCTTATCAGCGCCGCGCTCCTTGAGCTCCGGCCTGTCTCTTAACGCGACGAAGGAGTATTCGTTCATAAGCGGCTATCCTCTGTCTTTCTCGATATTATAAGTATAGCAGAAAAAAGCTGATAATTCAATCGGTTTATTTTCGCGCGCGGGGTCGATTTGGAAGCCGAAAGGCCGAAATGTCGAAAAACACGCTGTGAGCGTTTACCGAAACCGGCATAAAAAATTCCCGAAAGCCCTGTAAAATCAAGGCTTTCGGGATGGTGCCGGTGGCGGGGGTCGAACCCGCACCCTGTCGCCAGGACCGGATTTTGAGTCCGGCACGTCTGCCAATTCCATCACACCGGCGTTATTCCGCGACAAAACGCGGTCAGCAGGGAAATTATATCTCACTTGCGCCGCTATTTCAAGTCTTTTTTTAAAAAAATAAAATTTACACTTGACATTTACGCCGCTTTCATATACAATATTACAGCACAAAGTGAGGCCCGTTGGTCAAGCGGCTAAGACACCGCCCTTTCACGGCGGTAACGGGAGTTCGATTCTCCCACGGGTCACCATGCAAAAGAGCATCGCGAAAGCGATGCTCTTTTGCAATTATATCCGTTCCTGCCGGAACGGGTGATATATGCCTTCGGCGTATGATATACCCTTATGGTATACACATCACAATACCATGAAAGTGTATACCATGCGCTTACTACGGTGTTTACTATGTTATTACACTGTTGCACATCGTGCTCGTCTGCAGCGCTTTTTGCGCGGCTTCGGCGTGCGGTCAAAGCCGGCGGGAATCGCGGCCTCGCCGGCTTTTCATATTGTTTTCCGGAATACAGCACATTTGTTATTGACAAATATGAACTATGTGGTACAATATCATTATGCGGATATAAATCTATTTAATGCGGAGGCAACACGATGAACAAACAACAAGCCGCCAGAATCCTTTCAACACTGCTCGCCGTGATGTTCGCGCTGACCGCGTTCGGCGTGACGACCATCTTCGGCGGCGTGCTGGGTGCGAGCGCTGAGTTCTACGACTACTACGTTTACACGCAGTTCCCGGGACTCGACGCGTTCAACGCCGCGGACTACGCGCTCGCGTGGTCGAAGTACGTCGAGTACAGCGGGCTTTCATCCGCGTATCTGCCGGACGGCAACCCCGTCGACAGCGTCACAACGTTTACCGTCAAGGCGGGGACGAATGGCATCGCTTCCGTCGCCACGCTGCGCCAGCGCAACGCCGATCCGGAAAACAACACCCAGAACGCGGATTTCCGCGACAGCCCCAACTGGACCGCGAACGACAAGCTGAACGGCAAGGACATCTTCGGCGATACCGGCTATGATTTCGGCGACGCAGACGGATTCTGCATGTGGGTAGGCCTCAATGAGGGATGTTACTATGGCAAGCTCAAGATATCGCTCTTCAGCGTTCCGTCACAGGACCCGTACTACTCCAAGAGCGAGGACGGCTCGACCGATATGAGCGAATACGGCAAGGGCTTCGTCTACAGCTCCGAGCTCGTCTCCCCCGATGAGGACGGCTACTACTACTTCAACTTCAGAACGGACTTCTCCCAGACCGACTGGTGGAGCGTTGACGACAACGGCATAAAG
>JAFTEJ010000016.1 GCA_017453725.1 Clostridia bacterium
CTGCCGATCTACGGCAAGGGCGAGAACGTCCGCGACTGGCTCTTCGTCGAGGACCACTGCTCCGCGATCGACCTTATCATCCATAAGGGCAGGGTCGGCGAGGTCTACAACATCGGCGGACACAACGAAAAGACCAACCTCGAGGTAGTCAAGGAGATACTGCGTCAGCTCGGCAAGCCGGAGAGCCTCATCACCTACGTCACCGACCGTCCCGGCCACGATATGCGCTACGCCATCGACCCGACGAAGATCGTCACCGAGCTCGGCTGGAAGCCGGCGCACGACTTCGAAAGCGGCATAAAGTACACCGTCCGGTGGTATCTCGACAACCGCAAGTGGTGGGAGAACATCATAAACGGCGAATACAAGAGCTACTACGAGAGGATGTACTCCGGCAGATAAGGAAGCGATTCTATGAAAGTATTAGTCACCGGCGTCAAGGGTCAGCTCGGCCACGACGCCGTAAAGGAGCTTGAAAAGCGCGGGATCGAGGCGAGGGGCGTCGACATCGACGACTTCGACCTGACGAAAGCGGAGCAGGTGACGGAATACGTTACCGCCTACGCGCCGGACGCCGTGATACACTGCGCGGCGTTCACCGCCGTCGACAGGGCGGAGGAGGCGACGGAGCTCTGCTTCGCCGTCAACGCCGAAGGCACAGGCAACATCGCCGCCGCGTGCGCCGCCGTCGGCGCGAAGCTCATCTACATCAGCACCGACTACGTTTACGACGGGCAGGGGAGCGAGCCCTTCGAGCCCGACAGTCCCAAGGCGCCGATAAACAAATACGGCGAAAGCAAATACCTCGGCGAGCTCCGCGCCGCCGAGCATACGGATAAGCTCTTCATCGTCCGCATCTCGTGGGTGTTCGGCGTCAACGGCGGCAACTTCGTCCGCACGATGCTGAAGCTCGGCGAAACGCATAAGGAGCTGACCGTCGTCGACGACCAGATCGGCTCGCCGACCTACACCGCCGACCTTTCCGTCCTGCTCGCCGATATGGTGCAGACGGAGAAATACGGCGTCTACTGCGCCACGAACGAGGGCTTCTGCAGTTGGGCGGAGTTTGCGCAGGCGATCTTCGAAGCCGCCGGCGCGGACGTGAAGGTCAAGCCGATCAGCACGGAGGAATACCTGCGAATGCGCCCGCAGGCAGCGAAACGCCCGAAAAATTCGCGGATGTCCAAGCAGGCGCTCGACGGCGCCGGCTTCAGGCGGCTTCCGCCGTGGCGGGACGCGCTCGAAAGATACGTCAATCTTATTCTGGGGGAATATACATATGCACAAAATCGTTAAAAAACAGAGACTGAACGAAAACACGGTACTGATGGATATAGAAGCGCCGCTCGTCGCCGCGAAGGTGAAGGCGGGGCAGTTCATAATGCTCCGCATCGACGAGCACGGGGAGAGGATACCGCTCACCGTCGCGGATCACGACGCCGCAAGGCGGACGGTCACGATAATATTCCAGGAGGTCGGCGCGACCACCATGCGGCTCGGCGAACTCAACGAAGGCGACTGCCTGCGCGACGTCGTCGGACCGCTCGGCAGACCCTCCGAGCTGGAGGGCATCAAACGCGCCGCCGTCATCGGCGGCGGACTCGGCTGCGCGATCGCGTATCCGCAGGCGAAGGCGCTCCACGAAGCGGGCGCGAAGGTCGATATAATCGCGGGCTTCCGCAGCGTCGGCATCATCATCCTCGAGGACGAGATGCGCGCCGTCTGCGATAACCTCTACATCACAACCGACGACGGCTCAAACGGCAACAAGGGCTTCGTCACCGACGAACTGAAAAAGCACATCGAGGAGGGCGCGGACTACGACGCCGTCATCGCCATCGGCCCGCTGCCGATGATGAAGTTCGTCTCGAAGCTGACGAAGGAATACGGCATAAAGACCATCGTCAGCATGAACACCGTCATGATAGACGGCACGGGGATGTGCGGCGGCTGCCGCGTCACCGTCGGCGGCGAGGTGAAGTTCGCCTGCGTCGACGGCCCCGACTTCGACGGACACCTCGTCGACTTCGACGAGGCGATGAGGAGAAACGGCTTCTACAGAGACGAGGAAAAAGCCTCCGTTGAAGCGCATAAATGCCGTCTCGGCATAGGAGGCAAATAATGGCAAACATGACACCCAACAAATGCCCGATGCCCGTTCAGGACCCGGACGTAAGAAACAAAAACTTTGAGGAAGTCGCCCTCGGCTACACTATGGAAATGGCGATGGGCGAGGCGGAACGCTGTCTTAACTGCAAAAACAGCCCCTGCGTCAGCGGCTGTCCGGTCGGCGTTCGCATCCCCGAGTTCATCTCGCTCATCAAGGCGGGGGATATCGAGGGCGCCTACGCGAAGATAAAAGAAACCAACGCGCTGCCCGCCGTCTGAGGCATAGTCTGCCCGCATGAGAACCTGTGCGAGAGCAAGTGCGTGCGCTGAATAAAGGCGGAGCCGGTCGGCATCGGCAGGCTCGAACGCTTCGCCGCCGACTACTGCTTCGGCAAGGGAGACGCCGGCGAAAAAGCCGCCCCCAACGGCAAGAAGGTCGCCGTC
>JAFTEJ010000159.1 GCA_017453725.1 Clostridia bacterium
CTATCCCGTGCAGATAGAGGACTTCCTCCGCGCCAACAACAAGATAAAGGACGTCGCGGTCATCGGGCTTCCCGACAAGCGCCTGGGCGAGATCGCCGCGGCGATAATCGAGCTCAAGCCGGGCGAGACCTCCGACGAGGAGGAGATGAACGCCTTCTGCGCGGAGCTTCCGCGCTACAAGCGCCCGCGCCGCATCATATTCGACAAGGTGCCGCGCAACCCGACCGGCAAGATCGAGAAGCCGCGCCTGCGCGAGAAATACTGCGGCGAATCCCTCGTCGAAGCGCAGATAAACAGCTGACATAACAAAAAAACGGCAGACGCCGCCGGCGACGGCGGCGTTTTCGCCCGAAAGGAAACGAAATGGATCTTTCAATGGTGACGCGCGAGTTCCGCGTGGACAGCAATATGATAACCGTCGGCGAGCGTATGCGCGAAACGGATATACTCCGCCAGTTTCAGCAGACCGGAATGGAGCATATGGAGCGCGCGAACCACGGCTTCTACGTGATGAACGCGCTTCACGAAATGCTCGTCATCGTGCGCAACAACGTGCGCTTTTACCGCCTGCCGGAATACGAGGAAACGGTGACCGCGCTGACCTGCGCTCCGCGCTACGACGGGCTGTTCTTCGTGCGCTATTACGCGCTGCGGGACGCCGCCGGCGGGACGCTCGCCGACGCCTGCTCCTACTGGACGCTGATCGACAGCGAAAGCAAGCGCATCATACGCCCCGGCCGACACGACGACAGCTACCTGCCGCGCGTCGAGGCGTTCGCCGTGACCGCGCCGGCTCCGTCGAAGCTGAACCCGCCGGAGGATATGCGCGAGGTCGGCAGGCGCGTGGTATACCGCCACGAGACCGACCAGTACGGACACCTGAACAACACGCGCTACGTCGACGTGCTTTCGGACTTTATGCCCGAAAAAACGCGTATGACCGCGCTTGAAATGAATTACAGCAGGGAGCTGCCTCCGGGCGCGGAATACTCCGTGCAAACCGACGGGCGCGGCTTCTTCGCCTTCGTGCGCGACGGAGCGGTATGCTTTTCCGCGAAGGTCGAAACAGCGGGGATAGAGGAATGAGCAGGAAGCTGAAGCTTTTCAAACCGGATAAATGGGCGCCGAAGACGCGCAGGACAGCGCTTATCGCGGCGGTCGCCGCCTTCGCGCTGTTCGCGGGCGCGGTGGCGTTGAGCCTTTTCAACAACTGGCAGGTCGAATTCACCGGCTTGCCGGAGGAGGACACGATCACCGTCGAATGCGGCTCGGAATACGCGCCGCCGGAGGTTACCGCGGAGCTGCGCGGAAACGTCTTCTGCACCGGCGGCCGCGCGCTCGAGGTAGAGCGCGAAGGCGAGGTCGACTTCACGAAGCCGGGCGAATACGAGCTGAGCTGGCGCGTTTCGTATTTCGGCGGCTCAAAAACGCCCCGCCGCGTCGTCAGAGTCGTGGACACCACGCCGCCGGTCATAACGCTGACGCCGGAGGAGCGCGAATACGTCCTGCCGGGCGCGGATTACGACGACCCGGGCTATTCCGCCGCAGACATCGCGGACGGCGACCTGACCGCGCGGGTCGTCCGCACGATAGAAGGCAGCGTCGCGACCTACACCGTCTCCGACGCCGCCGGCAACGTCGCGACCGCGACGCGCGAGATACCCTTTGACGACCCCGTACCGCCGGAAATAACGCTCAAGGGCGAGAAAAGCGTAACCTACACCGTCGGCGAGGGCAAATACGAGGAGCCGGGCTTCACCGCGGCGGATAACCTCGACGGAGACGTCACCGACAAAGTCGAGGTCAAGGGCGCGGTGGACGACAACAACCCCGGCGTTTACACCCTGCGCTACGTCGTGAAGGATTCCTACGGCAACGAAACGACCGTCAGGCGCACCGTCACCGTGCGGGCGAAAGACGGCACCGTTCCCGGCGGCGAAGACTCGCCGGAGATAGACGGCGCCGGCAAGGTCATATACCTCACCTTCGACGACGGCCCGAGCAAATACACGGAAAAGCTGCTCGACGTGCTGAAAAAATACAACGTAAAGGCGACCTTCTTCGTCGTCAAGACGGGACGCGTCGACCTTATCGCGCGCGAGGCGGCGGAGGGACACACCGTCGCCATCCACAGCCTGACGCACGAATACAAGGATATATACAAGAGCGAGGAGGCGTACTTCGCCGACCTCGACGCGATGAACGAGATAATAAAGGAAAAGACCGGCTCATACTCGAAGCTGCTTCGCTTCCCGGGCGGCAGTTCGAACACCGTCAGCCGCTTCAACAAGGGCATAATGACGCGCCTTGCCGCGCTGGTCGAGGAGAAGGGGTATAAATACTTCGACTGGAACGTTTCCAGCGGCGACGCGGGCGGCACGACCAGCACCGAGCAGGTCTACAAGAACGTCATAGGCGGCGTGAAAAACCGCAAGTATTCCATCGTGCTGCAGCACGATATAAAGGGCTTCAGCGTCGACGCGGTGGAGCGCATAATCGTCTGGGGACTCGAACACGGCTTCACCTTCCTGCCGCTGACCGAGGAAAGCCCCGGAGCGCATTTCAAGATAAACAACTGACAAAAACGGTAACGAAAGGCGGAAAAAACAATGTCGTTTGACCTTAAGGCCAACGGAGAGAACGATCCCGTTGTCGGCGTTTACGAAATCGCCGAAACGATGACGGAGGTCGGCGGCGAGTTCGGCTTCTTCACGAGGGAGCGGGTAGCCGCGGAGCTTGAGGAGCGCGTCGCCGCGGGCGAAGCGGACGCTGACGGGGCGGCTGAGGAGCTCGCGGTTTTCGACGGGCGCGTCGAATTCACCGCGGACGGGCGAGTCGTCGAGTGGATGAAGATTCCCGCGGGCGTTTCCGAGGAGGAGATAAAGGAAGCCGTCGAGGCGGGCGAGATCGCCGGATGCAGGGACGGGCTTCTGACGACCGGCGAAACGAAGGAGTGGAAGACGGTCGAGGGCAGATACTATTATAATTCCGGTGGGGAGCGCGAGCTTTTCGGCGAGGAGCAGTCCCCGTGGGACGAGCTGACATTTGACGAAAACGGCCTGCTTATCTTCGGCGGCGTTATGAAGCTCCGCAGGATCTGAAACGAAAAGAGCGACGCAACCGCGCTTGCGGAAGCGGCGCCTTAAAAGCGTAATGAACAAAAACAAGAGTGTATCCGGTTTGAGGAACGGATACACTCTTTTGCTGTGCGTGGAATAAAACGAGGCATAACTGCGTGTGTGCGACATAATAGGGATTATGCCGTCCCGCCGCGCTAAAGCTGCCGCAACGCCGCCGCAAACGCCCCGCGAAGCCGTTCGCGCCGCCGGAAAAACGCCCGAAGCCGCCGGCGGAAGCGCTCCCGAATCCGGACGCCGGGAGGGGCTTCTCACACAATTTTCAAAAAGGGCTTGATTTTTCGGGAGAGCTGATATATAATCTATAATGCGTTTGTTTCGCGTTAGTATTCTTTAATTAGGGAACGACGCGCGCAAACAACATAATCCCTATTATGTTGTTGTCACCCCGTCAAGAAGCGGTCATGCGCTTTTTGAATATTTTGCAAAAAATTTTTAGGAGGAAAACACAACAATGACTAAGACAAAGTCAATGAAGCGCGCTCTGATAAGCTCTCTGCTTGTTATGGCTATGTGCTTCACGATGCTGGTCGGAACTACGTTTGCGTGGTTCACCGACAGCGTCACAAGCGCCGGCAACGTTATTAAGTCCGGTACGCTGGACATCGCGTTCCAGTGGGCTGACGGCACCGAAGCTGTTGCCGATGCCAATTGGCAGGACGCTTCTCAGGGCGCCATTTTCAATTATGAGCTTTGGGAGCCCGGCTACGTTTCCGCCCGCCACGTCCGCATCGCGAACGTCGGCAACCTCGCTCTGAAGTATAAGTTCGCCATTCAGTTCAACGGCGAGCTCGAAGTGAACGATGAGGGTCATACCCTTGCCGACGCTATCGACGTTTACTATGTCGATCCCGCCGCGCAGGTCACCGAGCGCACCAGCCTTCCCGCGAAGATCGGCGCCCTTTCGGCCGTTCTCGGCAGCTTTGACGACACCGCCAGCGGCGTTCTTCTTCCCAATGATGACGATACCGTTACCATCGTGCTGAAGATGCGTGAAGAAGCCGGCAACGAGTATCAGGATATGGAGATCGGCGCTTCCTTCTCCATCCAGCTCCTCGCCACTCAGTACACCTATGAGAACGACAGCTTCGATAAGCTGTATGACGATGGCGCGGTGCTTCCCGCCGTCCGTACCGTCACCACCGCTCAGGTCACCAACGGCGCCGCCAACTTCACCGCGAACGCCGCTCCTGTTGCGAACGAGGCGACCACCGTCACGATCACCGGCGTTGCCGCCGCAGAGGATGATAACCTCACCCTGAGCGTTGCGACCGAAGGCTTCGAGGCGGCGAGCGCCGCGTTCGCCGTTGCAGAAGATCACACGGCTGTCGCGGGCATCGATCTGACCCTCGAGAAGAACGGCACGAAGGTCACGTTTGATAACGGCTCCGCCACCGTCACGACCTACATCCTGCCCGGACTCGATCCGGCTAAGGTTACCGTTAAGTACAACGGCGAAGGCGCTCAGCCCACGAACGTTTCCTACAACGCGGAGACCGGCGCTCTGACCTTCACGACCACGCACTTCAGCGAGTTCTATGCGGACTATGAAGGCGAGTTTGTGTATCTTGAAAAGACCGGCAGAGCGTATACGGATTGTGATGCGTTTGGATACGAAGTGTGTGCCCTTGCTGAGAAAGAAGTTGATTTGTCCAAGATTGACACTCAAAGTATCATAGCTGAATATGCTGAATATGGATATTCAAACGGTCATTGGGCAATAGCGACATACCTGATTGGTGGCAGCGGCAAGCCTGGTTATGTTGACAGTTGGAAGCTGGATTACACAACCAACACCAGCGATGAGCTTCTTGCAATTATGCAGGAATACTATGATGCTTGGGATGCTATTTGGGATTCAATAGTAATGTATCCTACGCTCCCTGACGATGGTTCGGTAATTCGTGTTTGGGCACCTCAGCAGCCGATGGGAATGGATATTGGCGAATGGTAATACCAACTTTATAGCGAATTGACTTATCTTTCCCGCCCCGGGGCTTTTGCCTCGGGGCGGATTTCTTTCTTCTTGAAAAGTCGAGCATATTAAAAGCCGCTTCCCGATCGGGAAGCGGATTTGCCGTTGCGTCCGCGCGCGCGGACGTTTTCGCTTTTATCAGGCCGTCTTTGCGGCGGCGTTCTTTCCTCGTCAAAAGCCGAGCGAGTCGTTGACGAGGATGACGTTTATCCTGCCGTCGTGGCGGGAGTAGCGGGTGATAAGGAACTGACAGCAGATCGTGTCGTGAGATTTGCAGTCGGCGCAGGCGCCCGTCCTCGAGCAGGGCGTGTCGATGCCGAAGCGCTGCGTGTTCGCCGGCGCGGCGACGTTCCTCGCGCGTTTCATAGCGGAATCGAGGTCGGGGCATATCTTGTTCATTCCGACTATCATAACGACCTTCCTCGGCCCGTAGGCGATAGCGGAAACGCGGTTGGCGTTGCCGTCGATGTTGACGATGACGCCGTCCTCGGTCATCGCGTTCGCGCTCGAGAGAAAGACGTCCGCGTCGTAGGCGGCGAGCATCGCCGCGCGGCGGTCGATCTTCTCGCGGTCGATGAAGTTGTAGCTGCCGCTCTTGAGCGCCTCGACGAGCCCTATTTCGTGCGCGCTCATCGCGCCGCCCATCGTGACGGAACTTCCCTCGGGGATGAGCTCCAGCGCCTTGGCGAGCGCGGCCTCTTTGCTTTCCGCGTAGAAAGCGGTCATATTGCGCGATTCAAGCCCCTTTATGACCTTCCGGGCGAGCAGCTCGTTGCGCTTGAAAAGATTTTCGTTCATATGGTTTTACCCCTTTCTGTTTTTGCGGAGCCTGCGCCGCGCCGCGAACACGATGAGCGTAAGCGCGAGCATAGCGACCGCGGCGACGGCGAACGCGCGTAAGACGCGCGCGAGGGGGAATTCCTTCGCTTCGTCTTCGCCGGACTGCCCTTCCGCTCCGTCGGACTCCGCCTCGGCGCCCTGCGAGGCTCTTTCGGCTTCGTGCCGCGCCGCCTCCGCTTCGGCGGCGAGGCGGTCCTGCTCCGCGTAGGTGATTATGTTTTCGAGAAAGTCGTTTTTGTTCATATCCGCGCCGACGGTGCTCCGCGCGAGCCCGTAAAGGCAGGGTGAGTAGGTTTCGATCTCGCTCGCCTTCGTTATTTCTCCGTTTTCGCCGAATATCCAGTCGTCGAATTTCGAGTTCGTCTGGCTTGCGTGGCAGAGGAAGGCGCTTTGGCTGACCTGAAACGCGGTCTCGCCGCCGAACGCGTCGAGCGGGAAGTCCCAGTTGAGCGTGATCTGGTTATCGGGATAAAGGTGCAGATAGAGCTTCGGCAGATCCCACGCGCCGTAGAGCGAAACGCTCGCCGGGTCGCTTTCGGGGTCGGCCGCGAGCGCGGCGGCCTCCAGCGCGGTGGAGGCGCAGAGCATATGCTGGCCGTGTCCGTATTCGCCTTCAAGGTCGTGCGTGACGACGACCTGCGGCTTGAAGCGGCGTATGAGGCGTATCTGCTGCAGCAGCGCGTCGTCGCGCGACATTCCGGCGGTGGCGAGGTTTTTCACCGCCTGCGCCTCGGTTTCGGAGTATGCGTCCGGCACGGAGCCGATGACGGGATAGTTTCTCACGCCGGCCTTCCAGAGTCCCTTCAGAAGCTCGTGGCGGCGGTGCGGCCTCGCGGCGTGGTCGGTGAAGTAGGCAACCTGAACGGCGCAGCCGAGCTCGGCGGCGTAATAGGGCAGGATCCCCGCGAAGTAGAGGTGTTCGTCGTCGGCGTGCGTGGAGATGAGCAGTAGGTCCGCCTTTTCGCAGGGCGGGCTCCAGCGCTGTACCCAGTCGGGCAGTTCCCCTTCGCCGAAGGCGTATACGTCGCAGACGTTGACCTGCCCGGTAAAGGTGAGCGAAAGCGCGTTCGATTTCAGCGCGGATACGTCGACGCAGACCTCGAGGTATTCGGGCATATAGCGTATGCGCTGTTCGCCGACGGCGACCGTCAGCTCCGTCGGCGTGTCCGCGAAGACGATGTAGAGATTGTGTATTTGCGCGGGCGCGGAGAGGGCGAGAGCGCCGTAGACCTTCGCCTCCGTGCGGAAGGTGCCGTCGGTCAGCGGGTCGGCGTCCTTGGCGAGGTAGCTGCTTTTGACGGCGGTGTAGCCTCCGGTTACGGTCATCCGCAGGCGCTTCGCCTCGGCGGAGCTTTCCTCGGCGCGCGCGGTCGGCGCGAACGCCGCGAGACAGGTCAGCGCCAGCGCCAGCGCAAGCAGCCGCCGCGCAAGCCGCGCGATGTGTGTTTTTTTCAAGGCGTTCGCCTCCTTTGCGTGTGGGGGTTACAAGTGAGCTTTTGTATATGAGTGAGCTTCCGTATATAAGTGAGTTTCCATATTATAATAAGTATAACGATTTTTTCGGGAATAATCAAGTGTTTTGTGCGCGGCGGCGGTATCTGTCATCCTGAGCCAAAAGGGCGAAGGATCCCACGCCTAAAGCAGCCGCGCGTGAAGCCTTCCCCTTGAGGGGAAGGTGGCATCGCCGAAGGCGATGACGGATGAGGTGTAGCCGCGAAGCGGCGTACCGTAGGGGCGATTTTAATCGCCCGCGCATATACGCAGAGCAGTGTGTTTCTGTCGTCCTGAGCCCAAAGGGCGAAGGATCCCACGCCTAAAGCACCCGTGCGTGAAGCTCCCTCAGACGAGGGAGCCGGCGAGAAGGGCGACGCCCTTCGAGACTGAGGGAGGGATAACCTTTCCTGAATATCAAGCGTCGTGACTGAGGCATGGCTTTTCCCTCCCTCAGTCAGAGCCGTTTTCAACGCCTCTGACAGCTCCATCGTCTGAGGGAGCTGCTCAAACGCCATGCTCGCGGTGTGGGGTTCCTCGTCGCCTGCGGCTCCTCGGAATGACACCCGCGCGTGTTCAAATCCGCTCAGCGGCCGCGCCTCGTGTCAGCGGACGGTTGGTTTTCCTCTCGCTTGCGCAACAGCCCGCCGGGCTGTTGCTGCCGATTCGCCGTCGCCTCCGGCGACGCGAACCGGAGCTCGTTTCAAATCCGCTCACAACTTACCCTAATTATGCGGAAAGGGGACCCAAAGGGTCCCCTTTCCGCATAATTGGAGCGGGTGGACGGATTTGAACCCCCGACCTGCGCATTACGAATGCGCTGCTCTACCGACTGAGCTACACCAGCGTGCCGTATTTTAAATTTCCTATTGAAATCCGAACGGATATATATTATAATAAAATTAGTGAAATGTCAACAATAAAATTGAAAAGGCAGTAAGAAAATTTTGAAAAACCTCCTCACTGTCACAAAGAACGGTGAAACCGTCATATGCGCCGCCGAAATCGGCGAGAGCGTTCTCGCCGCGCTGCGCCGCGCCGGCATTTTCATTCCCGCTTTCTGCGGAGGGCACGAGCTCTGCGGAAAATGCCGCGTCAGCGCCTCCGGAGCGCTTTCTCCCGTTACCGAAGCCGAGAGGGAAAAGCTCACCCCCGAGGAGCTCGCGGCGGGCGTGCGCCTCGCGTGCTCCGCGCGTATCGAAGGCGAAGTCTCCGTCACACTGCCGGACGACGGGGAATACAGCGTGCTGACCGATACCGGCGACGCCGCGCCCGATTACTTCCCCTCCTGCTGGGAGAGCCTCGGAGTCGCCGTCGACCTCGGCACGACCACGGTCGCGGTCTACGTCTACTCGCTCGAAACGCGCCGCAGAGTCGGCGTTGTCAGCGGCCTCAACCTCCAGCAGGCGCTCGGCGCGGACGTTATCTCGCGCATCGAATACTGCCTGAACAACCCCGATGGGAGCAAACGCGCCCGCGACCTCGCCGTCGGCCAGATAAGCGATATGCTCGCCGGCTTCGGGAAGAAGCGCGGCATACCGATAAAGAACCTGCGCTCGCTGACCGTGGCGGGCAACACCGCGATGCTCTACCTGCTGACCGGCAGGAGCCCGAAGCCGCTTTCCGCCGCGCCGTTTGAGGCGGACGAGCTTTTCGGCAGCTTTCACAGGGCGTCCGACCTCGGCTTCGACCTGCCGGAGGCGAACGCGTATCTGCTGCCCTGCGTTTCGGCGTTCGTCGGCGGCGACGTGACCGCCGGCGTCATCTCCGCAGGGCTTCACAAGACCGATAAAAACCTGCTTTTCATAGATTTCGGCACGAACGGCGAAATGGTCCTCGCCTCCGGCGGGAGGCTGACCTGCTGTTCGACCGCCGCGGGCCCGGCCTTCGAAGGCGCGCGCATAAGCTGCGGCGTCGGAGGTGTGCCGGGCGCGATCAACCGCGTGACGCTCGAAAACGGCGTTCTCAGGCCGAAAACCATCGGAGACGTATTCCCGGCCGGGCTCGCGGGCAGCGGACTTATCGACGCCGTAGCCTGTTTGAGGAGGCTCGGCGCGATCGACGAGGGCGGCTGCCTCGCGGAGCCGTGTGAGATAGCCGAGGGCGTGACGCTTCAGCCGCGCGACGTGCGGGAGCTCCAGCTTGCGAAATCCGCCGTCCGCGCCGGCGCGGAAACGCTGCTCGAAAAGGCGGGGCTTCGCGCCGCCGACCTCGACGGCGTGCTGCTTACCGGCGGCTTCGGCGCCGGGCTCGACAGGGAAAACGCGCTCGCGCTCGGGCTGCTGCCGGAGGTCCCGGCGGAGAAGGTCCGTGCGTTCGGCAACTGCGCCGGTGCCGGCGCGGTCCGCACGCTGCTCTTCCCGGAGGCGCTCGCGGAGCTGGAGGATACCGTCGCGAAGGCGTCTACGGTAAGGCTCGACGGAGACCCGTCGTTCAACGAAAAATTCGCGGAGCATATGCTCTTTCCGCAGATATAAAAGAGATAACACAAAGCGAGGATGATACCGAATGAAAAAAACGATAAGCACCGAAACCGCCCGCATCCTCGGGCGTTACAGAGTTCTCACGGACGGGATCGACGTTTCATGGGTCAACAGCGGCATAGAGCTCCGCTTCCGCGGAACGCGGCTCGCGCTGTCCGTCCGCTCGACCTCGACGGAGAAGATAAAGCAGGCGTTCCTGCAGGTCTGGGTCGACGGCGACCGTATGACGCGCATCAAGACCGCGCTCGGCGAGGACGATTACGTCGCCGCCTACGGCCTTGAAGACCGCGAGCACACCGCGAAGATTCTCCTCGTGAGCGAAACGCAGTGGCATCCCTTCGCATTCCTCGCCGCCGAAACTGACGGCGAGATCCTTCCGCCGCCTGAAGCGCCCGCCGGGCAGCTTAAGTTCGACTGCTACGGCGACTCGCTGACCTGCGGCGTCGGAACGATACGCGGCTGGCCGGGTCCCGACAGCGACTGGCAGGATTCCACCCTCGCGCACGCCTACCGCGTCGTCGAGCATTTCGGCGGCGACGGGCAGTACACCGCGATAAGCGGCTGGGGCGTTATGCGCGGCTACTGCGGCGACGAGCCCTCGAACGTCCCGCGCGTTTTCGACTGCACGACCATGGCGACGGAGGAGAAATACGACGTCGCTTCCCGCGACGCGGACTACATAATCGTTATGCTCGGCACCAACGACGTGGCGAAGCCCTTCGAGCGCGAAACGCTCCGCGACGCTTACGTGAGCTTTTTCAAAAAGCTCCGCGCCGTCTCTCCGCGCGCGAAGATCTACTGCAGCACGACCGAAGCCGCCGTTCCGGCTCTTGACGACGCGGCGAAGCTCTTTTCGGAGACCTACTCCGTCGGCGCCGTCCGCGTGGACATCCCGAAGACGGGGCATCCTGACTACGCCGGAAGCTACGGACATCCGGGCGGCGAGTGGGGCAGAGACGTCGCCGCGTGCTACATCGCCGCGATAGAGCGTCAGATCTGATTTCACGATTTCCAACTGTAATGAAAGGAAGGACAGATATGAAGAGAATGATAACACTCGTGATAATGGCGGCTGTGCTGTTCGGCAGCATAATCGGCGCTTCCGCGCTGACGGCGGCGCCCGGAACGTCTGAATCGGTGTTCGGAGGAGCCTCCGTAACGTCTGTTCCCGCGGAAGCGGGAGACGCCGTCGGTCCGGAGTACGCCGCCGCCAGAAGCTACACGATCAACCGCAGCAACGTCCGTGTTTTCGGCAGGCAGGAGCCGAACGCCAACACCGTTTTCGCTTACTGGGAAGGCGCGGGCATCGGCGTGCGCTTCATCGGCACCAAGCTGACGCTCACTATGACCTGCAGCGTCAGCAACAGCAGTCAGCTGCCGTATTTTCAGGTCTGGGTCGACGGCGAGCGCACCCTGCGCTTCAATATCACCAACGGCACAGGCACGTATACCGTCGCGGAGAACCTCGCGAACGGAGAGCATTACGTCCGTGTCCTGCTCACAACTCAGTCGTTCTATGACAATATACAGTTCGCGACCGCCACGATAACCGGCACTGGCGCGGAACTGCTCGATCCCGTTTACGATTCCGATCAGCTTATAATGGATATCTACGGAGACTCCATCACGGCCGGTCACGGCACCCTCGGCAACGAATCCGATTACACCTTCAGGACCAACGACGCGACCTCGACTTACGCTTTCGTCACCGCCGAGCACTTCGGCGCCGACGCGAACGTCTGCGCGATAAGCGGCTGGGGAATGTATCAGGGCTATAACGCCGATCTCAACGGCATAATCCCGAGAGTATGGAACTATATTTCCATGAAGACGAGCCATATCTGGACCGGCTTCGCCGACCGTCAGGCCGACGTCGTTACCGTCGCGCTCGGCACGAACGATATGTGGTTCTGGAAGGACGATATGTCCCGCGAACTTTACATAGGCGCGTATATGACCTTCCTCGGCAAGCTGCGCGAGGTCTATCCGGAGGCGAGCTTCTTCCTGCTTCACAACATGATGGACGACCGCACCTTCACCGACGAGGCGACAGGTCAGAAATACACCTTCTGCGATAACGTCGCGGAGGTCGCCCGCCGCTTCTGCGAGATCGACGAGATCGGCGCGACCTTCATCCGTATGCCGAGCTACTACACGAAGCCGGAGTATACCGGCAGCGGCGGACATCCGTCCGAAGCCTACAGCTATGCGGAATATCACCACCTTGCCGACGCTATCGAGGAACGCTTCTACGGCGACTGGGAGTATAAGCTGCTTGCCGCCGCCGAGGCGCTCGAGCTGCTCGACGTTTCCGGCGCGTATGCGGAAACGGTCGCTTACGCGAAGCAGACGGCCGCCGACTGGCACTCCACCGGCAGGAACCCCAAGCGTTTCTGCAAGGAGATAGAAGCGATCATCGACGGTATGGATTCGCCCTCCGCGGCGCTTTCTTCCGCCGTCGCGTCCGCCGATACCGCCCTCGCGGGCAGCGCTCTGACCGATACCGAGCGCCGCGCGATAGGTATTCTTGCCGCCAGAGCCTCGGAACTGATCGAGGACGCCGCCGGAGCCGCGGATATGACCGCCGCCGCGACCGCGCTGAACGAAGCGATCTCCAATATCGGCAACGCAGCTTACTTTGAAAACCTCGACCTCGGCGGAAGCCTGATTTCCGCCAAGCTTTCGCTCAACGGGAGCGATTTCGTTTCAAACCTCATCCCCGCGAAGGGTGATAACGTCTACGTGCGCGTCCGCTCCGCGGTCCCGAAGGACGAGATAAGCGGCAAGCTGACCGGCGATCCTTACAGAAGCTCCCGCAGGGGAGTCAAGCTCAATACCGCGGCCCCGGAGAGCGAAAACTTCTCCAACGGCGTTTATGAATACGTCTTCTCCGCGGTCGCCGGAGCGTCGATAGGACTCGAGCTGTCCGTCGGCGGCGAAGAGAAAAAGATAGAGTTCGCTCAGGTCGAGCCTCCCGTTGTTCCGGCGCATAATCCCGAGTTCAACTTCGTCGGCGAAGATCTGAAGCAGGCCGTGACGCCGGCTTCGCCCGCCGCGCCCGTGCTCACCGCGGCTGAAAAGGCCGCGACCGGCGTGAGCAGGATAGCGGTAGTCGGCGGCGATATCGATATGACAAGACACGTCTGGGAGGTCGCCTTCGGCGCCGGCACCGCCGACGTCAGGTCCTCGGCGCGTTACACGCTCCTTACGGCGTGCGCGGCCGCGGACGATATACTCTCAAGCGGCGTCGACGCGGTCATCCTCAACGTCGGCTCGGACGGACTTACCGTTGACGAAGACAGGGAAGCCTATGAATCCCTTATCCGTAAGCTGCTGACCGCGGAGAACGCGCCGGCTGTCGTCTGCGTCCTCGCCACCGGAGACGCGGAGCTCAACGCCGCCCGCGCTCAGATCGCCGCGGCTTACGGACTGCCCTGCGCCGACGCTGATATGATCATCAGTTCCGCGCTTGCCGCCGGATACGCGACCCGCGAGATCCGCCTCGATAACGGACGCCTGACCGCGCTGAGCAACAGAATGATAACGGAAGCGGCGATATACGGGCTTTACGCTTCCGCCGGCAAGCAGGCCTGCGCCCTGCCCGAGGCGGCTACCACGCTGCGGTTTATGGATCTCGAACTGCTTACTCCGGATAACACGACTCCGAAGTCAATTAACGTTTACACCGCCGCGCCGAGTACCGATCCCGCCTGGTCCTCCTGCTGGATGACCGCTTCCGGCAGAGGCTCGATGAAGTTTGATCTGACTGACTGCAAGAGCATAATCGTCATCTACGGCGACAGATCCGGCAACGAAAGCGCCACGGCAATCGTCAAGGCGTTCGGCAAGAACAAGTCCAAGGTGCTGAGTTTCGAGCCCTATTCCACAAACGCGTTCATCGCTTATCTGGGCGACGCCGCCTCCGGCGAGCTTTCGCTGACCCCGAGCTTTCGCGGAGAGTCGGCGATATACGCCATCGTCGTCGGGCACTGAGTCCGTGGGGCTGAAGCGCTTATAAGAAAAAAGTAAAAAACATCTTGACAAAGCTTAATTCTTGTGATAATATAATTGGGCTTATCGCGAGAGCGATACGGAAATAAAAAACTTTGCCGCGTAAGCGGCGGAACGGAGATATAATATGACTTGGTATGTAATTCTTATGGCGGCGATAGTTCTCGTCACCTGCGTCGCGGTCGTGGCGGTAGTCCTGCTTCAGAGCGCACGCAGCGCGTCCATCAGCGGCACTATAGCCGGCGGCGCGGATAAGCTTTTCGGCGGCAAGGATAAGAAGCGCGCGCGTACGATCGACGAAAAGCTCGAGAAGGCGACCCCTTATATGGCCGGCGTCATCATCGTGCTTGTCGTGGCGCTGAACCTCGTTTATCTCTTCTCCAAATAAGAGATAGTCACAATGACGGAAAACCCTCTTCTGCTTCGGGCGGAGGAGGGTTTTTGACAATCCTGTGTAACTGTCGGCATTTCGTTCCCTGCAGAATATGAAATATATGTGAAAACACTTGACTATCTTACGGATTCGTGATAAATTTGTAGCGTAAAGAAGCATGCTATGCGATACCTTTGGAGGCGAGCAATGCCGCACACCACATCGTTCGACAATGAAATAAGATACATCTCCGTTTCCGGCATCAGCGATTACGTTGAAGCGGTCGGGAGAAGGCGTTGCTGCCGTCTGCTTTTCATTTCGGACGGCATAGCGTTCGGAACTCTGAACGGTAAAAAGTGCCAGTTCGGGCAGGGCGACGTGATATTTCTGCGTATGAACGATGAGCTTAGCTTTTTCAGCCGTTCGGGCGCCGATACCCGCGTTTGCGCCTTGATTTTCGGCGAGGGCGTGCTCAGAGACATATCCTCGTTCCTTGAAGGAGGTTTTTTATTCGAGGACGCGGGTGAGCCGCCGATCGTGCGTCTGCGCGGGATCCAGCGGAACAAGACGGAGCGCGATATGATGCTTCCGGCCGGCGCCGACCCGCCGAACAGGGGTCTGCTGCGGATGATCGCGGCGCAGGTCATATACGAGTGCTTCGTTATACGCACTGAACTGCCGGAGTGGCTCGAAACGCCGCCCGACTGGTTTGTGGAGTACTATATGCTCCTTTCGCGCCACTATATTTTCACAAAGCCGTTCAATGAGATAATCGCCCTCGCGGGAAAGAGCAGGGAGTATATCTCCCGACTTTTCAAGAGCGCGACCGGTGAAAACATATCAGATTATATTATCGATTTGCGCATCAACTACGCCTGCAATCTTCTGAGAAACAGCAGCATGGACGTTATGGAAATATCATTCGAATGCGGATTTGAAAATCTCTCGACCTTCTATCACCATTTTTCGCCTCGCGTAGGTATGCCGCCGAAGCGCTACAGAGACGCCGTCGGCCATTCATAAGGAAACGAAACCATAAATCATATTTCAAAAAAGGAGTCACAATCATGAAAAGAATCGCAAAGCTGATCACGCTTATTCTCGCCGCGTCGCTTGTTTTCGGCGCCTTCGGCGTCTCCGTTTACGCCGAAAACTCCGCGACCATTACCGTCGGGACCGCAAAAGCGTCCGCCGGCGAGACCGTCAAGGTTGACGTCTCGATATCCGACTGCTCCGGATTCTCGAGCTACACGATTCACATCACCTATGACAGCGAATACGTGACCGCTGTCGAAGCCAAAAAGGGCATAAACGCCATGCTCTATATGCCTAACCTCTCCGTCGGCGGGGGTAAGGAGATCGCGATCGTCGGCGGCGATGTTGAAAATATCACCGAAAACGGCGTTATCGCTACTATCACCTTCAAAATAGCGGATAATTACCCCGGCGGAATAACCGAGGTTCCGCTTAAGATTATTACGAACAAGATCACCGAGTATAACGGTTCGAAGGACGTTGCGATCACCTCGCGGAGCGTTGACGGAAAGTTGATAATCAGCGGCGCCGGCACCGTCGTCTGGAACGGCGATACAGAGGTCACTCCCGGCACGCTTACCGACGAAGAGGCGGCGGAATATACGAACCCCCTTACCGGCGAAAAGGTCACCGGCGGAGAATATTACATCAACAAGGAGCAGAAGATAGCCATTCCCGTGAGCGACGTTGAGGACGGCGTGAAGGAAGACCCCGAAACCTGGCAGACGGTCGACGAGCCCGAGACTTCGGACGGCGTTGACTCCGGCGACGGCTCCTCCGAACCCGCGCAGGGGAGCGAGGACGTATCCGGCAGCGCCGACGGCAAGTTCAGCTGGGTGCTTATCTGCTGCATCGCCGGCGGCGTTATAGTTGCCGCGGCGGGCGTCATAGCGATCGTTATGATAACGAAGAAGGGCAAGAAGCAGGAGTAAAAGGCTGATCCCGCTCTCCTTTGTGAAGCAACAAAATACGAAAGAAGATCATCAATGCAAAAGGTCAAAAAGGTTCTTTCATTGATATTCATAGACGGGCTCTCCGGAATGGCGCTGGGGCTCTTCGCAACGCTTATCGTCGGGACGATAGTCGGGCAGATAGCCGGCTATATCGGCGGCGCGTTCGGAGGCTGGATGTCGTCCGTCGCCTCCGTCGCGAAGGCGGTCACCGGCGCGGGTATCGGCGTTGGCGTGGCGTGCAAGTTCAAGCGCCCGCCGCTTGACGTTATCAGCGCCGCGGCGGTCGGAATGACAGGCGCTTTCGCGAGCGCGATCCTGAACGGTACCCTTATCGACGGCGGCAAGGTCGTCTTCCCCGGCCCGGGCGAACCGCTCGGCGCATTTATCGCGGTCATCGCCGCGGTCGGCGTCGGCAGGCTCGTTTCCGGTAAAACGAAGCTCGATATACTCCTGACCCCGATTTCGATGCTCGCCGCCGGCTCGGCGGTCGGCCTGCTGCTCGGGCCGCCTATTTCCGCGCTTATGACCGGGCTCGGCCGCTTCATCAACTGGGGCACGGAACAGCAGCCGCTCGTTATGGGCATCGTCGTTTCGGTCGTTATGGGACTTTGCCTGACCCTCCCGATATCCTCGGCGGCGATAGGCATTTCGCTCGGGCTGAGCGGAATAGCCGCGGGCGCGGCGGTCGTCGGCTGCTGCTGCCAGATGATCGGCTTCGCCGTTTCGAGCTACCGCGAAAACAGGCTCGGCGGCTTCTTCGCGCAGGGGATAGGGACCTCGATGCTGCAGATGCCGAATATAATCAAGCACCCGCTGATATGGATCCCGCCGACCCTCGCGAGCGCGATACTCGGCCCGGTCGCGACGCTGCTTGTCAAACTGCCGTGCAACGCCATAGGCTCGGGAATGGGCACCGCCGGGCTCGTCGGCCCGATAATGACCTATACCGAGATGTCCGCGGCGGGCGAGCCGGTCTGGTATTCGCTGGTTATAATCGCCGTGATGCTGATCATCGCGCCGGCGGCGCTTTCACTGCTCTTCTCGGAGCTTATGAGAAAGCTCGGCTGGATAAAGAAAGGCGATATGCTTCTGGAGATCTGAAAAAGTTAAAACAGCATAAAGAAAAGGCATCCGCGAGGATGCCTTTTCAGCGTTTGCTATGCAACAAAAAGCGCGGTGCTGCCGCGCTTTCAGCGTATATTGCCCTTAGACGGGGCTGTTATTTCTGTTCGTTCGCGCGCTTCATGACGGCGGACTTTTTGTTCGCGGCGGTGTTCTTGTGGAGAATACCCTTCGCGGCGGCGCGGTCGATAGCCTTAACGGTCTTGCGCATAGCGGCTTCCGTTGCGGCCTTGTCTCCGGAATCGGCGGCAGCGTTGAACTTCTTGATGTCGGTCTTGAGCTGAGACTTGATCATCTTGTTCTGCATATTCTTCTTCTCGGCGACGAGAACGCGCTTCTTTGCGGACTTGATGTTAGCCAAAGTTTTCCCTCCTCATAGTAGGAATCATTCAAAGTCGGGGACTATTATACCATCATTTATCTTGAAATGCAAGTGTTTTTTTGAAAAAGTTGCACGAAGGTGATTTTAGCCTCATTACGGACCCGTACTTCGTCCGTATCTTGTCCTTTTCTCACCCGAACGCGATATCGAGCGCCATCATCAGCACGAAGCCGAGCGCGAAGCAGATCGTGCCGCTGTTGTAGTGCTTGCCGCCGGACATCTCCGGCACCAGCTCCTCGACGACGACGTAGAACATCGCGCCGGCGGCGAAGGCGAGCAGGTAGGGCATTATCGGCAGGAATAGCGACGCGGCGAAGGCGGTCATCAGCGCGCCTATCGGCTCGATGACGCCGGAAAGCATACCGTAGACGAAGGTCTTGCCCTTCGGCATACCCTCCGCGCGCATCGGCATCGAAACGACCGCGCCCTCCGGGAAGTTCTGCAGTGCGATTCCTATCGAGAGCACGAGCGCGCTGGCGAGCGTGATGGACTCCGAGTCGTGCATCCAGCCCGCGAAAACTATTCCGACGACCATTCCTTCCGGCAGGTTATGCAGCGTGACTGCGAGAAAGAGCTTTGTCGTCTTTTTCAGCCCCGTCTTCGGTCCCTCCTCGCTTCTGTCGAGGTGGACGTGCGGGATGAGCAGGTCGAGTATGAGCAGAAAAAGCATTCCCGCGAGAAATCCGAGCCCGACCGGTATGAACGCGAGCTTGCCGTATTCCCCCGTCGACTGCTCGAGCGCGGGCAGGATAAGGCTGAAAAAGGACGCCGAAACCATTATCCCGCCGGCGAAGCCGGAGAGCGAACGGCTCAGACGGTCGCTCAGGTCGTTTTTCATAAAGAAGACGCAGGACGCGCCGAGCGTAGTCCCGAGCAGCGGGATCATCAGCCCTATCGCGACTTTTAACCACATAGTCAACACTTCGCTTTGTATGTTGTATCGTTTTTCGTCGGTCCGCCGACCGACAAGGACGATTTTACCATAAAGTCGGCGGAATGGCAATACTTTTTTACGCCGCAACGGTTGATTTTGCGGCGCGTAGGGTTTATAATTGAGAAGTAATTTTTCACAAATGGGAGGGGCGTATGAGCAACCAGGTGTTCAACTATCTCGTGACGCCGTCGGTCGTCCGCGCGGACGCGGAGACGGAGATAACGATACGGCCGCTCGGCGAGAACGTCGCGTTCGTGCGCGGGCTGGAATATACGCTCGAAATCCGCGAGCGCGACGCGCTCTGCGCGAGGTACGACGAGTTTCCGACCTTTAAGTACACCGCCGTCCCGAACGAAGCGGGGGAGCTGAAGTTTACCCACCGTTTCCGCGGCGAACAGCGGCACACGGTCATCCTGCGCCGTCCGCCGGAGGACGTGCGCTCGCCGTATTACGAGATAAACAACCACCGCAACCGCCGCCCGGATAACGTCGACGCGGTGCTCGCGGTCTATTCGCTCGCGCCCGACCTTTACGGTCTGCGCTGCTTCAAGGGCGAAGTCCACTGCCACACCTACGAATCGGACGGCGTGCAGGACGCGGCGCACACCGTCGGCAACTACCGCGCCGCGGGTTACGATTTCCTCGCTATAACCGATCACTTCACGTCGTACGCGTCCGAGAAGGCGAAGCGCGTTTTCGCTTTCGCGCCCGTGGCGATGACGCTGCTGCTCGGGGAGGAGGTCCACGTCCCGACCGAGCGCATACACACCGTGCATATCGGCGGCGAAAACAGCGTGAACGACTGGTTCCGCGCGCACAGGGCCGAGGCGGTAGCCGAAGTCGCGGCGCTCGCGCCGACGCTCACGCTCCCGGACGGCATCGACCGCGATGACTACGCCTGGCGCGTCTGGATAGCGAACAAATCCCGCGAGCTCGGCGGCATCGCGATACTCGCGCATCCGTTCTGGATATGGGAGGAGGTCTACTTCATCCCGCCCGCCGTCACGCGGCAGCTCCTGCGCGACGGAGTTTACGACGCGCTCGACCTGCGCGACTACGACATGGAGCCGGCGGTCGCGCTCTGGGGCGAAATGCGCGCAGAGGGCGTGAAGATACCCGTCGTCGGCTCCACCGATTCGCACCGCACCGACGCCGCGAATCCGAAACTTCCCGCGCCCGGCGGCTACACCTTCGTTTTCGCGCCGGACCGCTCGGAAGCGGCGCTGCTTGAGGCGATCCGCGCCGGCAATTCCCTCTGCGTGAGGGCGGACGGCGCCGGCGAGTTCATCCTCGGCGGCTGCCGGCTGACGAAGTTCGCGCGGTTCCTGCTCGATAAGTTTTACCCCGTCTATATGCGCCTTTGCCACGGGCAGGGCGCGCTTATGGCGGACTGGCCCGTCACGGGCGAACCCGAAGCGAAGCTCGCTTCGCTTCTCGCGGGGCTGAACGAACGGTCCGAAGCCTTCGCCCGCGAATTTTACGGATATTGAGGTGCATAAAAAATGAGCGTTGAAATAACCGAAGTCTACCCGCGCGTGTTCCGCGCCGACGCGAAGCAGACGATATATGTGAAAACGAACGGCTTTTCCGGAGGGCTTTTCGCGAAGCTGCAGCCGATGGAGAAGCACGCCGTCACCCATTCGCCGGAATACCGCCTCGAATCGGGCGACATACGCTATCCGTTCCTGCCGATGACCGACCTCGGCGGAGGACTCTACTCCTTCGAGGGTTACTTCGAGGGCGAGCAGCGCTTCTCATTCAAGGTGAAAAGCGGCGAGGAGGAGCCTTACCGCGCCTTCTTATATTCGCTCGAGCCCGATCTCGCGCGGCTCCGCGCCTTCAAGTGCGAAACGCACTGCCACTCCTGCCGCAGCGACGGCAGCGGAACGCCCTTCGAGGTCGCCTGCGCCTACCGCGCCGCCGGCTACGACGCCATGGCGCTGACGGATCACGGCTGGATGGAGCCTTCGATAGAGGCGCTCGACGAGGTCGCCGCGCTGACGAAGGAGTTTTATCTGATGCCCGGCGAGGAGGTACACAACGAGTGGAGCTTCTACCACATCGTCCACTTCGGCGGAAAATACAGCGTCAACAACCTGCTCCGCGAGAAGAAGGAATATATAAACGAACAGATCGATAAGCTGCTCGCCGAGCGCGATTTTTCGGACGTTTCCGACGCGCGCGAGACCGCGTTCCGCGCCGTGATCGCGCGGGAGATACGCCGCGCCGGCGGCGTCGCCGTTATGGCGCACCCCTATTGGGACGTGCAGGGCGAATACTTTATGCCGCCGGAGGAATACGTCCACCACTGGAAGCACGGCGACTTCGACGTGCTCGAGCTCTTCGCCGGCAACGACAACGTCGGTAACGGCAACAACCTTTCCGAAATACTCCGCACCGAGCTGCTCGCGCAGGGTTACAGGATTCCCGTGCTCGGCGCCTCCGACGCGCACGTCACCGTCCGTCACTGCGGCTACGACTACTTCGACCTGCAATTCTCGATAGTCTTCGCGAAGGACGAGGAGGATATACCCGAGGCGTTCAGGGACGAACGCGCCGTCGCGATCGAGCGCCGCCCGGAGGACGGGCGCTTCCGCGGCGCGGGGAAGTACCGCTACGTCAAATACGCCCGCTTTCTCGTGACCGAGTACTATCCGCGCTTCGCTGAGCTTGCCGCCGTCCACTCCGCCGCGATGGCGGAGCGCGACAAAGCCGCGATCGCCGCCGCCGAAGCGGATATCGAAGCATACCGCAAACTCTTCTTCGCAATTTGAAAACATATATGGGGTATTCGAGAAACAAACTAAGAAGCAATAGCATTTACCTATGATAAGAGAGGTATAACAGAATACCCGTTTGAGGAAGGAGCGCCGTCAATGCCGAAAATA
>JAFTEJ010000160.1 GCA_017453725.1 Clostridia bacterium
ACGCGCCCGCGTTGTCATCCTGAGCGGAGCGACCGCAGGGAGCGCAGTCGAAGGATCCTGAAGGTAACGGCGTTGTAAAAGAAAAAGTGCGCATATGAAAACGGGAGTTGACCTTTCGCTTTCTTGTGCGCACTTTTATTATTTTGCGGGGAACTTTAGCTTTTGTCGGCGTAGTTTTGTTTTTGTCGGCTAACTTTTCCTTTACGGATAGCTCGTCTTTAAGATCCTTCGACTTCGCGGCTTCGCCGCTCCGCTCAGGATGACAGATTCGCTTTCCGCTTATTCAAACGTCACGGATCTGCCGGTGCGCGCCGACTCGAATGCCGCTTCCATTATCCGCATAACGTAAAGCGCCTCGTCCGGCTTGACGAGCAGCTCGTCCGCTTCGCCGTCGATGACGGCGGCGAGGTTGCGGTAGAAATCACGCCAGTCGGGCCACTGCTCCGGAAGCTCCAGCTCCTCGAGGGTGTCCTTCGGGCGCGGGGACATCGTGCGTGTGGGGCCCGCGGCGGTGTGGATTATGACGGGCGTCCACTCGAACTCCTCCTTCGCGGCGCGGACGACTCTGCCGGGACGTCCCCAGGTATCGATCTGCAGAGCGCCCTTGCTTCCGCAGACGTACCAGCGCGGCATCTGGATAAGGTTATACGTGCCGGTCTCGATCTGGAGCGTCGGGCCGTCCTTCATTCTGATAATAAGCTTGAAATAATCCTCGACCTCGGTCGTCTTGATCTTCGCCATCGTGCAGAAGACGCTCTCGACCTTCCTGCCGAAGAGGTGTATGAGCTGGTCGATCTGGTGAACGCCCCAGTCGTACATCATCCCGCCGCCGGCGACCTTGAAGGCGCGCCAGCCGTACATCGCGCCGTTCTGCCCGTGGACGCGGCTCTCGACGGTGAAAAGCTCGCCGAGCAGGTCCTGCTCCATCGCGCGTTGGAGGATGTTCAGATCGGCGTCCCAACGGCGGTTTTGGTGGACGGTGAAGACCTTGCCCGTGCGTTCGGACGCGGCGATCATATCCAGCAGCTCGGCGCAGTTGAGCGCGACCGGCTTTTCGCATACGACGTTCTTGCCCGCTTCGAGCGCGGCGACGACCATATCGCGGTGGAGGTTGTTCGGCGTGGCGACGAGGACGACGTCGAAGGAGTCGTCCGCGAGGAAGGCCTCAAGCGAGTCGTAGGCTTTCAGTCCCTTCGCCTCCGCGGCCTTGCGGCGCTCGGGGTCGACGTCGCAGACCGCGACGTAGTTGACGGGGGTATCCTGCGTGTGCTCGAAGTGCCAGTTCCCCATTCCGCCGAAGCCGATTATTCCGCCGTTGTGCGTCATATACAAACACTACCTTTACTATATATTGTATTCGAGGAAAGTATAACACCGCCGGTTGTATTTAGCAAGTGGAAAATGCCAATTTACGGCGGTTTTTTGAAAAATAATTTGATTTGCCGCATGCCCGGCACCAAGGGAACGTATCGTTACGATGCCGCTTGCGCTTCAGCATAAACCCAACCGCACGCGCCTGCGTTGTCATCCTGAGCGGAGCGACCGCAGGGAGCGCAGTCGAAGGATCCTGAAGGTAACGGCGTTGTAAAAGAAAAAGTGCGCATATGAAAACGGGAGTTGACCTTTCGCTTTCTTGTACACACTTTTCGTTTTTGTTGTTGCTTTTGTCGGGGGCTTTTGTTTTTGTCGGCGTGCTTCTGCTTTTGTCGGCTAACTTTTCCTTTACGGATAGCTCGTCTTTAAGATCCTTCGACTGCGCGGGCTTTGCCCGCTCCGCTCAGGATGACAGAAAACGCGTGGCTCTGCGCGAATACGCGGACGAGCGATGCTCGTCCCTGCGGCGCCGCGCGGTGCGCGGCCTCGGCTCCCTCCCGGAGGGAGGTGCGCAAACGTCTGCATAAGGTGCGGAATTTCCCGCCGGTTGCTCGCAAACCGAGGATCGAGGGATTTTCGGATGATTTGCGGCGCGTTCTGTCATTCCGAGGGCATCGCCCGAGGAATCCCCAACCCGCTTCTCACGGTGTGGGGCCCTCGTCGGCTGCGCCTCCTCGGGATGACATTGCTATTGCCTGCCTCGGAACGCGGCTATGCCGCCGACAAGCCGCAAAGGGCCGAAAAGACCCGATCCGCTTCTATCAAAGAAACACCTTTACGCTGCCGTTGCTCTCCTCGTCATGCTCCTTCTCCGCGACGCGCTCGTGGGCGGCGACGACGGTCCTGCCCGCGGGCACGGAATGGGTCAGCCAGACGTTGCCTCCGATAACGCAGCCGTCGCCGATGGTCGTATCGCCGCCGAGGATGGTCGCGCCGGCGTAGATGACGACGCCGCTGCCGATATTCGGGTGGCGCTTTACCCCCTTGACGAGGGAGCCGTCGGGCGCTACGTCGAAGCTCTTCGCGCCGAGCGTCACGCCGTGGTAAAGCTTGACGCGGTCGCCTATCACGGTCGTTTCGCCGATGACGACGCCGGTGCCGTGGTCGATAAAGAAGTATCTGCCTATGGTCGCGCCGGGGTGGATGTCGATACCGGTGCGCGAATGGGCGTATTCGGTCATCATTCGCGGCAGCATCGGCACGCCGAGGACGTAAAGCTCGTGCGCCACGCGGAAGACGCTCATCGCCTCGAACGCCGGGTACGCCGTGATTATCTCCTCGCGGCAGGTCGCGGCGGGGTCGCCTTCGTAAGCCGCGACAAGGTCGGTCTCCAGCAGCTCGCGCACCGCCGGCATCCGCGCCATAAGCGCGTCGGTGACCGCTTTGCCGTCGCCGCGCGGCGTCTCGCCCGCGCTGTCATTCCGAGGAGGCAACGCCGACGAG
>JAFTEJ010000161.1 GCA_017453725.1 Clostridia bacterium
ATATGTGCTGCGCAACACATGCTGAAGCGTCCCCTGTTCGGGGACGCTTTTTGCGTTCACGGCAAAAAACGCGCCGAAAAAGTTACAAAATAGTTACAAAACTGTAACTATTTTGTAAACGATTTTTTCCGTTTTATATGCTATAATACAATCGTAAAGCAAAAAGGAGGGATCGTTGTGAAAAAACTGATTTCGTTCATACTTCTGTTCTGCCTGTGCTTCACCTTCGCCGCGTGCGGCAAGAACACGCCCGCTCCCGCGAACAGCGGAACGGAGCCGGATTCGTCGTCCTCAGGACAGTCTTCGGAACAGTCCGGCGGGCAGCAGACCGAAACCGGCGAGCCTAAAATCACGTCGATAAATCTGCGCGAAAAGGCCGGCGCCGAGAGTGTATACGATATGTTCGACTACGGAGACGGCTTCGTCGGCGTTGTGATCGTTAAAACCGTCGACGGCGAGAGGAAGATGTTCCTGCGCTTCATCGATACGAACTACGGCCGGCTCGCCGACGGCGAATACGAGCTCGGCGGCGACGATTTCGTTTTCACCGTCGACCGCGGGAATTCGCATTATATCTGCTTTGAAAACTCAACCTTCGAAGTCAGCGGCGATCCGCGCACCGGCGTAAAGCTCGAGCCTATCGAGTTCCGCTACAGCTACGAGCGCGACGACAGCCGCCTGTACTCCCCCGACGGCAAATGGTACGCCACACGCGACCCCGACGTCACCGATAAGAAGGGCGACGCGACGCTCGTCAACGTCGTGACCGGCGAGAAGATAACTCCCTACGTCGGCGTCAATAACGGCGACTTCGAGGATACCACCTCCTCAATACCGGTCGGCTTCGCCGGAGATAAGTTCATCTTCAATATCGTCGGCTACGAGTGGCTCGCCGGCTACGGTATCTACGATCTTTCCACAGGCGAGACTCTGATTTTTGACGACAAGCTCGATCTGGGCGTCTTCCCCGCCAGAATCAACGAAACCAACCGTATACCGTACGAATTCGACCGCGAGGAATTCGGCTTCATCGATCTGGAGGCGCCGGACGTCAGGCATCCGCTTTATACAAAAGAAAAAGACTCCGGCAGCGTATATCAGGAGACGTTTGAAGAGCTTCTCGGCGGCGCGACCTACTTCACCGTCTCCGCCGCCGCGGGCGGCAAATACCTCGCCGTCATCGCCGAAGACGACGGAAACGGGATGATTTTTGCGGTCTACGACTTCCGCACGTTCGACAAGATATGCGAGCACAGAGAGGACGAATATATGAACGCTTACGTCTTCAGCGGAAACGCCGCGGTGTTTATGTTTGAAAGCGTGGACGCGTCGAGAGTAGTCGTCGTTACCCTGCCGTAAGCCAAGCAAAACGTAATATGTGAGCGAAAGACGGAGCGATTTCTCCGTCTTTCTTTATTTATGCGTTTATTCCTGCGGCGCGGGGGCAAAATATACCGGAATCTGATTTCGGGAGGCGAGCGAATGGCGGAGCGAAACGCGGAGCGGACGCGCTTCGGGCGGGACGCGCGGGAAAACGCGGAAGCGGTCAAGGCGCTTTTTGCCGAGAACACCGACCTGACCGAGCGCGTCGTTACCGGCGCGGACGGCGCGGAATACCTCCTGCTTTTTCTCGACGGCGTCGTCGACAAGGAGGCGCTGCAGCGCTTCGTCATACTGCCGCTTTCCGCTTCCTGCCGCGGCGAAGCGCCGGAGGCGCGGCACGCCGCCGCCGACGTGAAGCTGCCGGCGTCTCCGCGGGAGGCGGCGAAGGCGTTATGCTGCGGCTCCGCGCTGCTGTTTTCGCCCGGCGGCGGAACGCAGGCGCTGGAACTCCGCAAGCCGCAGCCGGACACCGGCAAGGAATCTTCGCCGGAAAACATAGTGCTCGGTCCGCACGCGCGGTTCCGGAACTCCTGCAGAAGCAATATCGCGCTGCTGCGCGACTGCATACGCACGCCCGACCTCGCTTCCGCGGAGTTCGCGCTTCAGTCCGGCACTCTGACGAAGGTCGCCGTCTGCTATATCTCCGGCGTCGCCGACGGGCGCGTCGTCGAGGCGGTAAAGCGGCGCGTTTTTTCCTGCGCCTCCGCCGACGTCAAAAGCGTCACCGAATTCATCGAGCTTTTCAAGGAGGACCGCCTCAGCCCCTTCCCGCAGTACGTCACCTCCGAGCGGCCCGACCGCGTGACCGAGGCGCTCCTGCGCGGATGCGTGGCGGTCATACCCGACGGCTCCCCTTGGGCGATACTCGCGCCGGTCAGCTTCGCCGACTTCCTGAAAAGCCCGGAGGACAGCCACTCGCCGTGGATATACACGAGCCTGATACGGCTTCTGCGGCTCGTAAGCGTCGCGATCACGATAATCACGCCCGCGCTATACGTCGCCGTGATGTCGTTTCATCCGCGTATGCTGCCGGTCAAGCTTATGCTTTCGGCCGCGAGCGGACGCGCGGCGGTGCCGCTCCCCGCGATCGCGGAGGTCGTTATAATGGAGACATTCATCGAGCTGCTGCGCGAGGCTTCCGCATCGATGCCCTCCAACGTCGGCTCCACGATAAGCATAGTCGGCGGCATCGTCATAGGCGAAGCCGCGATTTCCGCCGGACTCGCAAGCCCCCTGCTCGTCGTTATAATCGCGATCTCCGCGGTCACGTCTTTCACGATACCCGTCTATTCGATGGTCATTTCGCTGCGGACAGTGCGTTTCTTTTCGCTGCTGCTGGCGAGCGTATTCGGCTTTTACGGACTGATAATGTCGCTGATATTTATGGCGATCCATATGGCGTCGCTGAAAAGCATGGGCGAGGATTACCTCTTCCCCGTCGCGCCGATGCGCTTAAAACGCTGGAAGCGCGATCTCGTGCGGTTTCCTCTTCGGTGGGTGCGGGGTGACGGAAGATGAATCTGACGAAAAACGACGGCCTCTCCGTCTTTCAGCTATGCGCGATCACCGCTATGGGACTGGGTATGGGAATACCGAACACAAACGTGACTTATATGTCTCCGTACCGGCAGGGATTCATAACGAACTGCCTTTTCGCGGCGGCGCTGACACTCATCTCGCTCGTTCCGGTTCTGCTGCTCGTGCGGGCGTTTCCCGGGCGGACGCTCTATGAATATTCGCCGGAGCTGCTCGGGAAAGGCGGCGGCGCGGTGCTGAACACGGCGGTGGTGCTTGTCGCGATATGGACGGCGGCGAGCGAGATACGCCCGACGATGAACATACTGCGCTCATACCTGCTGCCGCACACACCCGTCGCGGTGACAACCGCGCTGATGATTGCCGCCGCCTGCTACGCCCTGCGCGGAGGCGTCAGCTCGGTCGCGCGGTGCGGTGAGTTCTTCTTCGTTACCGCGGCGTTCTGCCTCGCGGTCGTGGTCGCGATGGCGGCGCCGTACCTCGATCTGACATACTTCTCGCGGCACCTCGCCTTCACGGGAGCAAAGGAAACCGCCTCAGCGGCGTTTTCGGTCTTCTCCGGCTTCTTCCCGATGTGGATGCTGCTGTTTTTCGCGCCCTTCGCGAAGCGCGGAAAGCTTTTCGCGCCGCTCGCGGTCACGGTCGCGGCGACCGGCGCGGTGTTTCTGTTTATGGCGGCGGTGGTGCTGTCGGTTTTCGGCGCAGCGCTGCCGTCCGGGATGTTTTCGCCGCTGCTGGAGCTGTCGAAGCTAATCGGCGGCGATTCGGGACTGATGCCGGAGCGCTCGAACATTATCTTTATGGTGCTTTACCGCCTGCTGCCGCGCTTTTTCGCCTGCGTCGCCGCGCTGTACGTTGCCGCGCTCGGGCTTGTAAGCTTCTTCCCGCGTATGAAGCCGCAGGCGGCGGGCGCAGCAGTTTCCGTCTGCGCTTACGGGCTGCTGCTACTGCCGATGAACGACGCGGAAATGATTTCTGCAGGACACCTTTGCGATCTCGCGCAGGTGGGGTTTATTCCGGTGATACTTTTAATGCTGCTGATAAACGTTTTTCGTAACAGGAGGGGAAGCTTATGCGCGTACGAAGGCTGATCGCGGCATTTGCCGTTTCGCTTCCGTTGCTCGGCGGATGCTGGGACAACGTGGATATAAGCCGCCAGAACTACGCGATGGCCGTCTGGCTCGGCGCGGGCGAAGGCGGCGTAAGCTGCCTCGTGCAGTGCTGCGATCCCGTAGCCTCCGGAAGCGGAGACGGCTCCGCGAACGTCATCGACGTACCGGGTAGCGGCGCAAACATCTCGGAGGCGCTCGCGAACGCGACGCGCAGCTCCGATAAAACGATAACCTACGAGCACCTGCAGCTCATAATACTCGACCGCTCGCTCTGCGGCGAATATGCAGTTGATTCGATGAGCTATTTCCTTCGTTCCGCCGACGTTCAGAAGACGGTCAACGTCGTCGCCTCGGAGGACGATCCGGCGGAAATGTTCGCCGTAAAGCCCGGCGGCGAGGCGTTTTACGAATACGCGGCCGGGCTGCTTTCGTCGGATATCCCGTCGGAGTCCGACCTTATACCCGGCTCTTCCATCCTCTACGCCTGCCGGCTTGAAAAGGACGGGCACGCGTTTTTTATCAACAAGCTGAAATACGACGCCGAAACGGAAACGGTCTTCCCCGACGGGGTGCTCGTGTTTTCAGACGGCGCCCTGCGCGGACATATCGCCGCGGACGATTGGGAAAGCTACCGCTTTTTTGAGAAGAAAGAGGAGGAGTTCAACGTCAACTGCGGCATCGACGGCTACGGCGGCGCACTCGGCTTCCGCTGCGTTTCAAGCAGGTGCCGGTTGGAAGCCGAGCCGGCGGCGGGCGGGTTTGCGCTCCGCGCCGCAATCGACGCGCGTTTCACGCTGAACGAAAGCCCGGCGGGCAGCTCCGCGACCGCGCTCGACCACGCATTCTACGCCGCCGCGGAAAAGGCGCTCCGCGCGGAGGTGCTGCGCCGGTGCAGGGCGCTCGCGCACACCGCGCAGAAGGAGCTGAATACGGACTTCATCGGATTCGGCAGAGCCGTCGAAGACTCGTTCCCCGATTGGTGGGATGAAAACCGCGAAAAATGGGACGAGGTTTTCGCCTCGTCCCGCATAAGCTATGATATTTCCTGCGCCGTCATCACCGGCGGCGACGCGAAGTGATTTTCATCTGTCAAAAATCAATAAATGACAGATGAATTTTGATAGACGAACCATTCTTTGCTTCGCGACCGTTACCTCGGAAGGCGCGATCACAGGCCTAAATTACCATTCATATACCCACCCGAAACGCGAATAATATACTTGCAAACGCTAATCTGACGAAAAAGGAGAGGTATTTGTGAGTAGAAACGGAACGCTGGTTCCCCAGGCCAAGGATGCCCTGAACCGCTTCAAGATGGAAGCCGCCAACGAAGTCGGCGTAAATCTCAAGCAGGGCTATAACGGCGACCTGACCTCCCGCCAGGCGGGCAGCGTCGGCGGCCAGATGGTCAAGAAGATGATCCAGGCTTACGAAAACGGTATGAAATAACCCTTCCTCCGCGAAGGGTAACGCAGCGCCGCCCTTTTCCTCCGGCGGCAAAACCTAAACAAAAAGAAAGGGGACCCGCCTGCGCGAGTCCTCTTTCGCTATACTTTCAATTCCCGATTACCGCTTGGATTCGATGAACTTGACGACGTCGCCGACGGTCCTGATCTGTTCGATCGCTTCGTCGGGAACCTCGATGCCCAGTTCCTCCTCTATCGTCATAACAAGATCGACGATGTCGAGGGAATCGGCTCCGAGCTCCTCAATGATAAGGGATTCCTCTGTCACGGTTTCGGGCTCGAGATCGAGCTGATTGCAGATCATTTCTCTTACTTTTTCGAATACCACTTTGCTTCCTCCGTTTCAATTATCAATGGTCTTGACTAAATAATACCGCCAGGACGCGGATTTGTCAATACATTTTTGAGCTTTTGCGCCGTTAAAAAAGCGGTTTTTCCTCAAATGAAAAGAACTTTACCACCGGCTTCATTATCGGCTTTTTGCGGAGGTTTTCGTACTCCTTGGCAGCAGCGTTATAGGCGGCGTATTTTTGAGCTATCTCCGCCTCAAGCGCATATAAATTATCCGCAAGCTCTGCGCCGCGTCCGGACGAAAGCGACTCCGCTTTCTCCGCAAGAAGCCTTTTCAGCGCGGCTGCCATGAGCTTGTCGTGGCCGACGCGCTCCTCGGCGGTAGCGGAGTTTATCGCCGCTTCGCGTTCGGCGGCGACCGCTTCCCCTCCGCCGACGAGCTCAAGCAGCTCCGGCAGCGCCTCGTAGCGGCGGATAAAGGCTTCGTCGAGGTCGACGTACTTGCCCTCCGACACTATTTTCTTTATCGTAAGCTTGTTGAACATGCGTATCGTCGCGAACGCGGCAATGAAAAGCAGCACCACGACGCACAGTAGTATTATTCCTATCGGAGTCACAATCATTCCCACCTTTCTGCGATATTATACCACAGGCGAGCGAAAAATGGAACATTTTTCAAAAAACTCTTGACAACCCTCCCGTTATATGCTAAAATCCCAACATATTCAAAGGCTGTGAAGAGGAGTAGTACCCCGCACCTTCGGAGCATAGAGAGCGGCGGACGGTGGAAGCGCCGCGTTCGGAAGCGGGTGAAGTAGCCTCGGAGCCGCGGATCGAACGGCGCTCTGCGCTCATTAGTCTCCGCTGCGGACCGCCGCCGCATTACCAAAGGGCACGGAGTTTTCGCTCCGGTTGAGTGCGTGCTTCGGCACGAATTCGGGTGGTACCGCGCTGATGCGTCCCGGCTGTTACGGCCGGGCGTTTTTTATTGCTTGTGGAGGCACAGCTATGCTGGAAAAATTCATTAACAGAATCGAATACGACTCTTACGAGGACTTCAAGGCGAACTACGCCGTGACCTGTCCGCCGGACTTCAACTTCGCGACGCACGTCATCGACGAATGGGCGCGTACGGAGCCGGACAGGCGCGCGCTTGTCTGGTGCAACGACGAGGGCGAAAGCCGTGAGTTCACCTTCGCGGAGATTTCGGAGCTTTCCAAAAAGGCGGCGTCCTATCTCGTTTCGCTCGGCATACGCAAGGGCGATATGGTCGTCACCATACTTCGCCGCAGGCCTGAAATGTGGATAACCGCGGTTGCGCTCCACCGCATCGGCGCCGTGCTCATACCCGCAAACTATCAGCTCGCCGCGAAGGACCTCATCTACCGCTTCAACTCCGCGCACGCAAAGCTGATAATCGCCGCAGAGGACGACTGGGTGATACAGCAGGTCGAAGCGTCCGTGCCGCAGTGCCCCTCCATTGAGCATATGCTGCTCGTCGGAAACAAGCGCGACGGCTGGCTCGACTACCGCGAGGGCATCGCGAACGCGAAGCCCGACTACGTCGTGAATCCCGAAGTCAAGCTGACCGACCCGATGCTTCTCTATTTCACAAGCGGCACCTCCGGGATGCCGAAGATGGTCGTTCACAACTACCGCTATCCGCTCGGGCACATCGTGACGGCGAAATACTGGCAGCAGGTCGTTGACGGCGGGCTGCATCTGACGAACGCAGACTCCGGCTGGGCGAAATTCGCCTGGGGGCTCATCTACGGTCAGTGGATATCCGGCACCGCGCTGCTCGGCTACGACCAGGGCAACAAGTTCTCCGCGGCGAAGTTCCTCGACGTCATCCGCACCTTCAAGCCGACCACCGTCTGCGTGCCCGGCACGATCTATCGCTTCCTCATAGTCGAGGGACTGAAAAAGGAGGACTTCGCCTCCGTCGTTCACTGCTGCACCGCGGGCGAGCCGCTCGCGCCGGAAATAATCACGGAGTTCAAGGAAGAAACCGGGCTCGAGATACACGAGGGCTTCGGACAGTCCGAAGGCAGCGTGCTTATCGCGAATTTCGCCTGGTTCAAGCCTAAGTACGGCTCGACCGGCAAGCCCTCCCCCGTCTACGACCTCGCGATCTGCGATGAGGACGGCGCGGAATGCGGCGTCGGAGCCGTCGGCGAGCTGGTCGTGCGCAACGCGAAGAAGGACAGCCCCTTCGGGCTGCTCTGCGGCTACTACGACGG
>JAFTEJ010000162.1 GCA_017453725.1 Clostridia bacterium
GACCATCGCGATGTCTCTGTCCTTCGGGGCGACGTCGTTGACGAGCTTGTTGTCGATAAGCAGCTCGCCGCTGGTTATCTCCTCGAGGCCGGCGATCATACGCAGGGTGGTGGACTTTCCGCAGCCGGAGGGGCCGACGAGGATGATGAATTCCTTGTCCTTTATCTCCAGGTTGAAGTCGGAAACGGCCATAACTCCGCCGGGATACTTCTTATAGATTTCTTTCAGGGTTACGCTTGCCATTGATTTTCCTCCTATATCAGCGCCTGTGACGCGCTTGTTCGTTTGCGCTTGTCAGCTATACTATGATAACTCATTTTTCGCAATATGTAAAGCCAAACATTCTTGATATTTTTGTCACCGTATTGTGAAAACCGCCGTTTCCGTTGTGATTTTGCACAAAAACGGAGCCGTTTTTTTGTGCATTCTGCCGATACGCCTTCACACGAGCGCAAAAGGCGCCTTTCGCCGTTGACAATTCCGCGCGTTTGGACTAAAATAAGCCTATCGGCCAAACGCCGAAATCAACGGCCTTTCCGGAGGGACAAACATGAAATCACTGAAAACGGTTCAAACGCTGGCGAAGGTCGGCAGAGTTTTAAGTCTGATAGTCTTCGTCTGCTCGATAATCGGCTTCGTCGGCTGCGTCGTCGGCGCGATAGTGCTCGGAGCCGTCGGCGCGGACAAATACGCCTCGCTGATAGAATTCGCCGAAAAGGCGAGCGGCGAAAAGCTCGCCGTTTCCCTGCAAACCGCGCTGACGGCGGCAGTCTGCGGCGCGATAGTCTGCGCGGGCGAGGCGGTGCTCTCGAAGTTCGCGGAGCGTTACTTCAGGCGCGAGCTGAACGACGGCACGCCCTTCACCTTCGGCGGAGCCGCGGAGCTGCGCAGACTCGGACTGCTCGCGATATTCATCCCGATCGGCGCGTACGCCGCCGCGTTCATCTGTTACGCGATTATGGCTTACGCCCTCGCCGACGTTTCGAAGTTCGACTCCTTCTCCGGCGGCGGATCGATCTCGATCGGCATTATGATGCTCGTCGCCTCCTGCCTCTGCAAGCTCGGCGCCGAGCAGGCGGAGCGGAACGCCGCTCCCGAAGCCGCCGGGACGCCGGAGCAGCCGCTTCAGCCGGTCCCGCCGGAGCTTTGATTTCAATTATTATATAAACAACGCAAGGAGGCACGCAATGAAAAAAGCACTTATCGTTTACGGCGGCTGGGACGGGCACGATCCCGTCGGCGTCGCCGACGTCTTTGAGGACATCCTGCGCAGGGAGGGCTTCGAGGTCGACCGTTCGGACGACCTTAAGGCCTACGAGGGCGACCTGAAGCAATACGACCTGCTCGTCCCGCACTGGACGATGGGCGAAATCTCCGGCGACGGCGCCTGGAACGTCAGCGAGGCGGTCGCCTCCGGAGTCGGCATCGCCGGCTGCCACGCGGGGCTCTGCGACGCTTTCAGAAACTGCGACCTGTGGCAGTTCGTCACCGGAGCGCAGTTCGTCGCGCACCCGGGCGGGAACGTCGCCTATACAGTGAAGATGAACCGCGCCAACCCCGACCCGATAACCGACGGCATAGACGACTTCGAGCTGACGAGCGAGCAGTATTACCTCCACGTCGACCCCGCGGTCAACGTGCTGGCGACGACGCGCTTCCCCACCGCCGACTGGCACCACTCCGTAAACGGCCCGGTGGACGTCCCCGCCGTCTTCACGAAGCGCTGGGGCGAGGGGCGCGTCTTCTACCTGAGCGTCGGGCACGACAGACACACCTTCGAAATACCGCAGGCGCGCGAGCTGATGCGCCGCGGCTTCCTTTACGCGGCGAGGTGAGAGTATGAACATAGGCATAGTCGGATGCGGCAACATCAGCGGCATCTATCTTGAAAATCTCACCCGCAGGTTCAAAAACGTCGCCGTAGCCGCGGTCGCGGACCTCGACGAAGGCAGGGCGCGCGCCAAAGCCGAGGAATACGGCGTTCCGCGCGTTATGACGCTCGACGGAATGCTCGCCGACAGCGGCATAGACCTGATACTCAACCTCACGACGCCGCTGAGCCACTACTCCATAAACAAAAAAGCCCTGCTCGCGGGCAAGCACGTCTACGTCGAAAAGCCGCTGGCGCTGACCTACGCGGAGGGCAAGGAGCTTATCGAGCTCGCCGAAAGCAAGGGGCTTTACGTCGGCTGCGCGCCGGACACCTTCCTCGGCGCGGGCATACAGACCTGCTACGAGCAGATAAAGAGCGGCGCTATCGGAAAGCCCATCGCGGGCGCGGCGTTCATGATGTGCCACGGGCACGAGGGCTGGCACCCTTCGCCCGATTTCTACTACGATTACGGCGGCGGCCCGCTGTTTGATATGGGCCCCTACTACGTCACCGCGCTCGTGCGTATGCTCGGCCGCGCGGAGAGCGTTTTCGCCTACTGCGGACGCGGCAGCGACACCCGCGTCATCGGCAGCGAGCCGAGGCGCGGCGAGGTCATTCCGGTCAAGGTCGATACGCACAACGCCGGGCTGATACGCTTCGCGAACGGCGCGATCGTCACGCTCGTGACCAGCTTCGACGTATGGAACCACTGGATGCCGATAATACAGATTTACGGCACCGAAGGCTCGCTGAACGCGCCCGATCCGAACAACTTCGGCGGCGACGTCAAGGTCGCGACGCTTGATAATATGGACTTCCATGACGTCCCGCCCGTCTCCGGCTACACGGAGAATATGCGCGGGATGGGCGTTTCGGAGCTCGCGATCGCGCTGGACGAGGGGCGCGTCAACAACGCCTCCGGCAGGCTCGGACTGCACGTGCTGGAGATAATGGACGGCTTCGTCCGCAGCAGCGCCGAGCGCCGCGAGGTGAAGCTGGAAAGCTCCCCCTCCTCCCCCGTACCGCTCGACTGGTACGCGCCCGTCGGCGAGCTGAGAACGAAGTGAGCGGCGACCGCGGCTGAGGGGCTGTCATCCTGAGCGGAGCGACCGCAGGGAGCGCAGTAGGGACGAGCATTGCTCGTCCGCGAACTCGCCGCAGAGCCTCGCGTTTTTTGTCATCCTGAGCGGAGCGGCGAAGCCGCGAAGTCGAAGGATCTTAAAGACGAGCTATCCGTAAAGGAAAAGTTAGCCGGCAAAAACAAAACTACGCCGACAAAAGCTAAAGTTCCCCGCAAAAAATAAAAGTGTGCATA
>JAFTEJ010000163.1 GCA_017453725.1 Clostridia bacterium
ACAGACCGCGCGCGGAGCGCCGTCCTTCAGCAGCGGCGTAATATTCTTCGCCCGCATCTCCTTCGCGGAGTAGCGGAGCGATCTCTTCTTTTTGCCCGCGAAGTGCAGGAGCACTACGGCAAGGGCGGCGTAGTGGCTTATCGCGCTCGCCAGTCCCATCCCGAACATCCCTCTGTCAAAGACGAAGATGTTGAGCAGGTCGCCGATTATGTCTACGGCGGCGCTGACGACGCTCGCGACCTTCGGAAGCGACGTCGCTCCGTCAAGCTGCAGCATCGGAGTCAGCACGACGAACATTATGAAGCCCGGCGCGCCGATGAATATGCCGCGCAGGTACGCGACGGTATCGGAAAAGACCTCCGCGCTCGCCGCCTTCGCGCCGAAAAGTCCCGCGAGCCCCTCCGTGAAAACGAGCCCGCCGACGCAGAACAGCGCGGAAAGCGCGACGCCGAGCGTTACGGTCAGCGAGTATACGCCGGAAAGCCCCTTCAGATCGCCGCGGCCGACGGCCTTCGTCATCATATTGATGCTGCCGACCATAAGAATGCCGCTGATTATCGAGGCGATGCTGAAATACGGGCCGCCGAGGCCGAACGCCGCGAGCGCTCCCGCGCCGAGGAAGCGCCCCGTCAGCATGGAGTCTATTATCGCGGTCAGCGCTCCCGTCAGCTCCGCTATGAGCAGCGTTATCATCGCGCTCTGAAAGAGCTTAGCCGTCATCGCCTTATCCGCTTTGTCAACGCCAGTGCGCGCCATGCGTCCGCCGCCTTTCTTTCGTTGTTCCGACCGGGTCAAAGCTCCCTGATAAGCACCTTTTTCTGCGAAATGTTATGAGGCGTGCGCCCTATGACCGCCGCGCGGCATTCGTCGAGCGTATCCTGCATCTTGACGGCCATCTTCTTTATCTCTTCAAAAATGCCCGCGTCGGAGGAATCGACGGCCAGCGTGAACGCGTCTTCGGTTATCTCAAGCCCGTGTACCGCGCGGTGCATATTGAAAGAAAGGATGTTCGCGACCTCCTTGTCGCCGTAAAGCAGCGGCGAGTTGCGGTCGGAGGCGACGTCGATCTCGTCCGCGAGGCGTATCAGCGCCGCGAGGTAGGGCAGGCAGACCGTGTTCCCGTTCGGCATTTTCAGCGCGACGGGGTATTCGGCTTCGTCCTTCAGGTCGGTGCGGCGGTGTCCGAGCGCGATCTCCGCGACCGCGCGCAGGTGCTCCTGCGACGGCAGCTCGAAGAGATCGGCGTATTTCCTGATGAAAAACCAGGAGTATTGGTGATGATACGCGCGTATGGTGTTTTTTATATCGTCCGGATCGTTGGCGTCGAAAAAGTCGCCGAATTCCATCTCGCGCGAGAACTCCTCGTAGTCCTTTTTCGTCACTCCCATGCCGGTGTCGTGGAAGTAGCAGCCCATCAGCAGAGAGTATATCTCGTCGGCGTTCAGCGCGCCGATCCCGTCGCCGATGAGCTGATTGCAGAAGTTGATGACTGTAAGCGAGTGGAGCTCCGTGTGGTCGGTGTAGTCCGGGAAGATGAGCTGGTAGTTCGACAGTATGCGCTGCAGGCAGAAGACCGCGTCGGTGAAGCGCTTGTGAAGCTCCGGATCGAGCGCTCTCAGCCTGCGCTCCATCGCGAAGTCGTGCTTGTACTCATCCATTCGCTTTTCCCCTTTCTTCCGCGCCGCGCCCGCATTTTTCGTATAGAGTAATTATATCATCATTACGGCGTTCAGTCAATAAGATTTACGGCGCGCCTGTCGGCCCGAGCGGAGTAAAGCGAGTCAAAGGATCTCACACAGCGCAGCGGGCAGGTCTGTCATCCTGAGCGGAGGCGAAGCCGGAGTCGAAGGATCTTGTCGGTAACGGTCGTGTTATCGGGAAAGTGTGCAGTCGGAAACG
>JAFTEJ010000164.1 GCA_017453725.1 Clostridia bacterium
CATATTCTGCTCAAATCTCTTGAAGGTGAGCTTCGCGGGATCGAAGTTCAGGTTAAGGCCTATTCCGGACCAACCGGTCGGGATGAAGATCTTGACGCCGACGTTCTTGGTGCCGGCGGCAGCGTTGACGGTCTCGATGTCAACGGTGATGCCGTCGAACGGGATCTCTCTTTCCTCAACGTGGGTGGGATCGTTGGCGCAGACTCTCTGCTCCCAGCCGTCTCTGCCTTCGATGGGTGTCCATTCGCTCCAGTCGTGAGCATCGGGATCGATGTCGATAACTTCGGTCTCTTCATCCTGGCAGATGGAGCAGACGCGGTACTTTTCACCGGCAGCGGCGCAGGTGGCGGGAGTTCTGACCTGCCATTCGCCGTAATCGTGATCATGCGGGGGAACGGGGACGCTGATAGCGCCGTTGGTGATTGAATAGTCGAGGTCAACCTGTTCGCCGTCCACGAGTCCCTGCAGCTTGGTGACTGTAGCGGTAATCGTGTTGACACCGTAAGCGTCAGCGGCGACGTCGAACACGGCGATTCCGAAATAATCATATTCCTGATCGTCGTCAACGTCAACGTTGCAGTAGCCCTCGACGCCGTTATAGACAACGGCGGACGCGAACGCGACGATGACTTCGCCGGACGTGGCGTTGTTCTTGTTCAGAACGTAGGTATTGGGCTCGCCGTCTCTGGCCTGATGCTGGACGGCCATGTTCTGCTCAAATCTCTTGAAGGTGAGCTTCGAGGCGTCGAAGTTCAGATTGAGGCCTATTCCGGACCAACCGGTCGGGATGAAGACCTTGACTCCGACGTTCTTCGTGCCGGCAGCGGCCTCAACGGTTTCAAGCGTTATCGGGATAACGGATGAAATGCCGTTTTCGGCGGCGGTCGCTCTTGTCAGCGAGTTGCCCGGAACAATGAGCAACCCGGCGATCATAATCGCCGAAAGGACAAGTGCGAAGGTGGACTTTAACACTTTTGTCATATTGCTTTCCTCCTATTTGATTATTAGCTGCGTTTGTATAAAACAACACAGCGTAATACTGTTAGTATTCTACCAAAACTATAAACGTTTGTCAAGTGTTTGTTTTATTTTTTCGTTCATATTGTGTAATTTTTTGGATAAAACTGTGTAAACTTTTTGGCAAGATTGGCCGACTGACAAAAAGACAAAAAGGTTTTGTGATAAGGACTTCGCTCTGTAGTACGTTGTAATGTCTCGCAATACCGCGGTTACGCCCTGCGTTTTTGCCTTGAAACGGCAACAATCCGCTCAATTGAAACCGCGCTGCGTCCAAACGAGGCAAATACGATTAGCTTGCAGTGCGGATGGCGACGCGGGTTTGAGCCTGCCCGGAACGACAAACCAGAACACGCCTGACCTGACCGTTTATCAGTCGCATCGTTCTTCTTGCCGATAAGCCATGCTATAATCGTCACATAAAAAGCGCGCGCAGCAGGGTTTTGCCCCTGCTTCGCGCGCTTAAAAGTGTGTTTATCGTTTCTGCAGCGAGTTGCCCGCTGCGTTTCCGCGCTCCGGCGCTTCGTCGTGACGCGCGTCACGGTGGAAACCGGAGGATTATCCCAGCGTGTTCGGATCCGCGAGCAGCGCGGCTACGCGGAGAATCTTCAGCGCATCGGCGACGGTGATCTCACCGTCCTTGTCGACGTCGCACGCCGCGATATATATCGGGTCAGGATCATTATCGAGCAGAGCGGCTATGCGCAGAGCTCTGAGCGAGTCGGCGACGGTGATCTCGCCGTCACCGTCCGGGTCGCCCTTGTCGATGTTGATGAGAACAGTGAAGGTATCTGAGAATCCGCTGTATTCTACCGTAACGGTATTTACGCTTCTGCTTTCGGAGTCGAATCCGGTCACGGTGAGTTTTTCCGATTTTGACGACTCGAGTACGATGACGTTGATTCCTGCAATTGTTCTCATATTGACCGTCTCTGAGGTGTCGTTGTCATAATAGATGACGAGCTTGCCGCCGTTCAGAGTCAGGGATTCGCCGATTTCATATCTCACCTTGGTCGGTTCTTCGATGATCTCGATGCCGGAGACCTGCTTCGTGACGACCTCGACGTTGACGCTCGCGCTGACGTCCTTGTATGTAACGCTGACGGTCTGAACGCCGATAACGGTGTTGTCGAAGCCGGTAACGGCGCAGGTTTCGCTCGCTCCGCCGTCGTCGAACACAAGTGTGAAGACGTTTTCGAAGGCGGTGATATATGCGGTTCTCGATGTGTTGTTGTCGTAATCAAGCGTGACGACCGCTCCGGTGAAATCGAGGTTTTCTTTGGACTCGGTATATACCGTCTTGACAGGCGAGGTGGTGAACTCCATAGAGACCGGCAGCACGATCGGGGTTATTCTTGTTTCGGTCTGCATACAGCCTGTGCATATTCTTGTGTCAACGCCGGCAGAGTAATAGGTGTTGGGCGTTACGGTTTCCCATTCGCTCCAGGTGTGAGCGTCGGGATTGACGGGGATGGATTCCTGCTTGGTGTGGTCGGGATCGTTCCTGCAGGAGAAGTAAAGCGTGCCGGGTCGGACGCAGGTGGGATCCTCTCTGCCGGTCTCGATCCAGTCGTGGCCGAGCGGGTTGGTGGCGATCTCCTTGATCTGCGCGGCGAACGCGGGATTCGTGAAGAGGGCGGAGTAGATGATCTTGCCGGCCTCGGTGCAGGTGGGCTCCGTTACGTTGGCGGTAGTTTCCGCAGTCTGGGTTTCAACGTGAGAAGCGTTTCTGCGGCAGACGCGGGTCGCGGTGCAGGTGGTGTAATCGTCAGCCCAGACGTAAGCGGGCTCGCCCCAGTCGTGACCGAGGGGATCGATGGATTCCTCGGAGGTATCGCTGCAGCGGGAGCAGGTGTAGACTATCCTGCCGTACCCGGTGCAGGTGGGTTCGGTTCTGGATGTTTCGACCCAGATATGTCCGAGCGGCGAGAGCTCTCTGGTTTCGGTTTCGCCGCAGCGGGAGCAGGTTCTGGCTTCGGCGCCGGCGCCTTCGCAGGTGGGCGCGGTAGTGACGTTCCACTCGCTCCAGTTATGCCCAAGCGCGGGAATGTCTCTGCGCTCGACTTCATCGCAGAAGGGGCAGGTCCTGATCTCTTCGCCGGGCTCGGTGCAGGCGGGCGCGGAAACCTCGGTCCATTCGCCGAACTCGTGGATGCCTACGCCGCCGTCGGTGATTCTGCAGTTCAGGTCTATCTGTTCGCCGTCGGCGAGTCCCTGCAGTTTGCTGACGGAAGCGGTGACGTCGTTAAGCCCCTTTGCGTCGTCGGCGACGTTGAAGAATAAGGTCCCGAAGTAATCGTAAGCCTGACCGTCGTCGGCGTCTACGTTGCAGTAGCCCTCGACGCCGTTGTAAACGACGGCGGACGCGAAGGAAACGAGTACGACGCCGCTGGCGGCGTTTTCTTTGTTGAGCACGTAAACGTTGGGCTCGCCGTCTCTTGCCTGTTTCTGGACGGCGGGGTTCTGTTCAAATCTCTTGAAGGTGAGCTTCGCGGGGTCGAAGCGGAAGGTCAGACCGATCGCGGACCATCCGGTCGGGATGAAGACCTTGACTCCGACATTGGAATCGCCGGCGTCGGCTTCGACGATCTCGACGACCACGGGGATAAATGCTCTGGTTTCGGTTTCGCCGCATACCGGGCAAACCCTGGTCTCTTCGCCGCTTTCGAAAGGCGTGGGCTCCTTGGATACGTACCACTCGCCCCAGTTGTGAACGTGGATGCTGATCCCGCCGTTGAAGATTCTGTAATCGAGGTCGGTCTGTACGCCGTCGGCGAGTCCCTGCAGCTTGCTGATTTCAGCGGTGACCGCGCTTGAGCCTTCAGCGTCGGCAGCGACGTCGAAGACTATGGTTCCGAAGTAATCGTAAGCCTGACCGTCGTCGGCGTCTACGTTGCAGTAACCCTCGACGCCGTTGTAGACGACGGCGGAAGCGAAGGAAACGAGCACGACGCCGTTTGCGGCGTTCTCTTTGTTCAGAGCGTAAACGTTGGGCTCGCCGTCTCTCGCCTGATGCTGGACAGCGGGGTTCTGTTCAAATCTCTTGAAGGTGAGCTTCGCGGGGTCGAAGCGGAAGGTCAGACCGATCGCGGACCATCCGGTCGGGATGAAGACCTTGAGGCCGACGTTTTTCGTGCTGGCTTTGGCTTCGACGCTCTCGACGACTATATCGATGCCTTCGAAGGCGTGTTCTCTCTCTTCAAAGTGGGAAGGATCGTTGGCGCAGACTCTGCGCTCCCAGCCGTCTCTGCCGGGGATGGGCGTCCACTTGCCCCAGCTGTGCGCGTCGGGATCGACGGGGATGAGCCTGGTCTCCTCCTCGCCGCAGACGGAACAGGTCCTGACCTCTTCGCCGGCTGCGGAGCAGGTGGCGGGAGTCCTGACTTCCCATTCGCCGAACACGCAGTCGTGCGGAGCGATGACGACGTTAATGCCGCCCTGGGTGAGCCTGTAAGGAACATCGACGTTCTGATTAAGACCGGTAACCGGATTCGTTATGCCGATGACCAGCTTGTCGACGGTGGTGTTGAGCGACTGGAATCCGTTCACTCCGGCGGCAACGTCGAAGACGATGGTGCCGAAGTAATCGTAAGCCGTTCCGTCGTCGGCGTCGACGTTGCAGTAGCCCTCAACGCCGTTATAAATAACGCCCGAAGCGAACGCGACGACTACCTCGCCGCCGGCGGCGTTGTCCCTGTTGAGCGCGTAAACGTTGGGCTCGCCGTCTCTCGCCTGATGCTGGACGGCCATATTCTGTTCGAATCTCTTGAAGGTCAGCTTCGAGGGGTCGAAGTTGAAGGTGAGTCCGATTCCCGCCCAGCCGGTCGGGATGAAGACCTTGAGCCCGACGTTTTTCGCGCCGGCCTGAGCCTCGACGGTCTCGATGACTATATCAACTCCGTCAAACGGAATTTCTCTTTCCTCAACGTGCTCGGCGTTGTTGCCGCAGACTCTCTGCTCCCAGCCGTCTCTGCCTTCGATGTGAGTCCATTCGCCCCATGCGTGCGCGTCGGGATCGATTCCGATAACGCCGGTCTCCTCGGCTCCGCAGATGGAGCAGAACCTGACCTTTTCGCCGGCGGAGGCGCAGGTGGCGGGAGTCCTGACCTGCCATTCGCCGAACACGCAGTCGTGCGGAGCGACGGCGATCTGTATACCGCCGTTGACAAGGGAGTAGGGAAGGTCGATGTTCTGATTCATTCCGGTTTGCGGATTCGTTCTGCCGATGACAAGCTTATCGACGGTGGTGTCAAGCGCCAGAAAACCGGTAGCGCCGTCGGCAACGTCGAAAACTATGCTCCCGAAATAATCATAGACCGTATCGTCGTCGACGTCGACGTTGCAGTAGCCCTCGACGCCGTTATAGATGACGGCGGACGCGAAAGAAACGACTACCTCGCCGTTGGCGGCGTTGTCCCTGTTGAGCGCGTAAACGTTCGGCTCGCCGTCTCTCGCCTGATGCTGGACTGCGGGATTCTGCTCGAACCTCTTGAAGGTCAGCTTCGAGGGATCGAAGTTGAATGTGAGTCCGATTCCCGCCCAGCCGGTCGGGATGAAGACCTTGAGTTTGACATTTTTCGCGCCTGCCTGAGCCTCGACGGTCTCGACAGTGATAGCGATCGTTTCCTCTGCGGATGCCTTCAGCGGGAAAACGCCCGGCACGGCGAAGATCGCGGCGATCATTATCACCGAAAGCAGCGCCGAAAGTGCGGATTTAACGGTTCTTGTCATAGTGATTCCTCCTGTAGGTTCTGTGCCGCGCGTTTTTCGCGCGATCTGGTTGGGGAATATGCATAATTGAATTATAGCAGTTTTATTATTAAGTGTCAATTGTTTTTACATAGATATGTCTATTTTTATGTCATTAAATCCCAAAAACAAGTTTGACGGCGACGTTTTCGGCGAAATGAGCGGTTGATTTTACGGAAGATGCGATCGATATTGATATAATAATGAAGAATTCGAAAAGCGCGGTAACGGTGTGCGGCGTGTTATAAAACGGACGAAGCGGCGAAGCTGCGTCGCGCCCGCGCCCGCCGTAAAAAAACTCCCCGCCGTTCCGCGATGAGAACGGCGGGGAGAAACTGTTCCGCAGGTTTGCTTTGCGTCGGCGCGTCGATGCTCCGTCTCGGCTATTTAACGCCGGTGTAACGCGCCCAGAGCCTGTCGGTAACGTACTGCTTGCCGAAGAGCGCGTCGTACTGGAACATATGCTGGCGCTCGAGCTCTGCGTTTTCGGAGTCGGTGACGGAGTCGCTTTCCGCGATGCTCCCGTCGCTGCGCAGGTAGTAGTCGCCGCCGGTGCCCTTGACGTATTCGCTCTGCTGCAGCAGATACCTGAAATAGACCGGCTGCGGCAGGGAATAGATCTCCGTCATATACGGGATGAGGTAGTAGGTGCTCAGCGCCGTGTCGGGGCTCGCGGAGACGTCCGTGTAGTTATCCCAGATGACGAACGGCGGGGTGTGCAGGTCGTAGAAGCCCTCGGCGGTGTCGGATGTGTGCTTCGTGTAGCCGGAGGCGAGGTAGGAGGCGTCCTTGTTGCCGAAGGAGCCGAGGTGGTCGCCGAAGAACAGGATTATTGTCGGCTCTCCGCAGTCGGCGAAATATTCGGTTAGCTGTCTGAGCATATCGTCGCCGAAAGAGATACTCGTCGCGTAGCTGCGTATCGCGCCGAAGACCTTTTCGCTTAGGTCGCTGCTGCCGTCGGTGGCGTTTATCATCGTGCCCTCGTCGTAGTCGCCGCCGCCGTAGCTGCCGTGGTTCTGCATCGTCACGGTGAAGTTGAAGAAAGGCTTGCCGGAGCCGCGGTTCGCTTCATACTGCTTTATTATCATCTCCGCCGTCGATTCGTCGCTGACGTAGGTGCGCAGTCGGAACGGCAGTGTGAAATCCTCGTCCGCGATGAACTTCTCGAAGCCGATGAGCGGATAGACGTTATCGCGGTTCCAGAAGTGCGGACCGTAGGAGTGTATCGCGACCGTCGAGTAGCCCAGCTCGCCGCGCAGGAAGCTGACGTAGCTCTGCGTCGTCTTCTTGATATGCTGCTGGTAGGGCGTGGAGCTCGCCGGCAGATAGCGCAGGCTGTAGCCGGTCAGCAGCTCGAATTCGACGTTCGCGGTGCCGCCGCCGAACTGCGGCGTGAAGTGCGCGCCGCCGGTCTTCGTTTCGGCGATCTCGTGCAATGTCGGCGTTGTGGAACTCTCGAAGTTGATATAGGAGAACTTATCCGCGTCGGTGAAGGATTCGTTCATCACGATTATTATATTCGGCGTTTCGACCGCGTCGTCGTCGCCGTCGGCGGTATAAGCGGCGTTCAGCTCCGCGAGCACCTCGTCATATACTGCCTGCGCGGCCTTCTCGCCGTAGTCGGAGGGCTTTTCGGGCAATATGTAGGGGATGTTCGCAAGGAAGTTTACCAAAAAGCCGTTGTTGTTGCGGGTGTTGAGCTGCTTCCACTGGTAGGCGGTCAGCCCGGTGGCGCTCAGGAATGACGGGTTGAGGAAGGTGCCGAAAAAGCCTCCGACGGTCGCCGCGAGCGTTACGGCGGCGATTATCAAGCCGGTGCGCAGGCGGATGAGGAGCCCGTTCTTCTTTATGACGAACTTATCTAAGAAGAAAAGCCCCACCGTCGCGCCCGCGATGAAAACTATCGCGGTTATAAGTCCGAGAGTCACTTCAAATTCGAGCATACCGGTGGTCTCGGCGGCCTCGGTCAATATCGTGAAGTCGCAGGGGAGTATCGTTTCGCCGCGTATGCTGACCTTCAGATAATCGAAGTAGTTGAACGCGCAGAATATAATTCCGACGGGGAGGAACGCGATCCAGGTCCTCCTTATTATAAAGAAGAGCACGAGCATCGGCATATATACGACGAGGGTGTTCATCACGAACGCCCAGCCGCTCGGCATCAGAAACGCGCGCAGGAAGGTGCCTTCGCTGACGATGCACATTATGACCGTCAGGAGGTTCGCCGCGATCAGAAGCGCGGCGACCGGCGCAAGGTATTTTTCAAATGTTTCTTTGGTAAGTTTTCGCCTGATGCGCATTGAAATATGCTCCTTCTGTTCCCCGTGTGAATTAGGCGGCGGACGATGCCGCTATTCCGCTGCTATTATACGGAAAAGCTCCGAGACGCGTTCGTATTTTTCGAGATATTCCGGATTCTCGTCCGCGTCTTCGGCGGCCGTGCGCATATACATCCGCAGTCCGGACTGCTCGGGAGTCGGCGGCTCCGTATCGCCGCAAAGCTTCTTGTATTCGTCGCGCACCTTCCGCGCGACGGCGCTTCCGGAGAAGCTGAAATAGCGGCTTTCGGGGTATCCGTCCGGGAGGAGGCGGCTGACGTCCGCGACGCCGTCCGCTTCCGCGAGCAGGTCGTACTTGCCTGCGTCAGTGATGAAAAGCAGCACCTCGCCGGTCATAACCTCCGCCTGAAAGCGCTGGTTATAGGTGAAGTCGAGCTTGGAGTTCCCCGAGCTTGTGGAGAGCCCCATCACCTGAACGTTGACCTCGCCGTCGCCGTTCCAGTCGTCGATATACTCCTTCAGTACGTTCTCATAGGCGTAGATTTCGGTGTCGTAGATGAAAAAGTCGCCGGAGAGGATGACGGTCAGGTCGTAATCCGTCTTCGAAAGACAGCTCACCAGTCCGACCGTCAGCAGCACTGCCGCCAGAATCAGAGTTATGAATACATATTTATAATAATAGCCGTATTGCCTGAACCAGTTGATGATTTTTTTCATCGGATACCCTTCGCGCGTTAAGCTTCACAAAAACTTTGAACCGCGGTCCGCGTTGAGCGGGCCGCGGTGTTGACCGGTCTGGAACGATCAGTCCTGCTGAGGCTCAAAGTCCTCCTTGCCGGCTCCGCAGAGCGGGCATGCCCAGTCGTCGGGAAGGTCCGCGAACTTAACGCCCTCGGCCTCCTCGTCGTAAACGTAACCGCATAAGACGCATACGTACTTCATTATTCTTTCCTCCTTTTGCGAGATAGGCGTTTCCGTTGAAAGCGATTATACCATTATTCGGTGCAAAAACGCAATACCTTTAAGAAAAAAAGCCGCTGAAATGGCGCGCAAATTAAACTGATTTGCGCGCCATGATGAGTGGTTTTTCGTTTGAGTTTTTATCAGTTGTCGCCGGACGCCAGCGTCGAGGCGTAGTAGGAGTTGTAATAGGCGATCTGCTGCGAAACGTTGGAAGCGACGTTGTTGTCCTCGTAAATATCGGAGGGGCTGTAGCGGCGGACCGCTGCGCTGCTTCTGTTGACGTTCGCCTCGGCGATCCACTGATCCTCGAGCTTCTCATACTGCTCGTGCTCGTTTTCGTGGATGAAATCAGCGAGGGATTCCTCCATATATTCGGGCTTCTCGTATTTGTCGTAAGCCTTGATGATGTGCCAGCCGTAGGTGGATTCGCAGGAGGAAACTTCGCCGACGGCGAGATCCCACGAGGCCTCTTCGAACTCGGTGACCATATCGCCCTTCTTGAAGATATAGCCCTTTTCGACGTCCATACCGTCATCGCTGTATTCTTCAACGAGCGCTTCAAAGTCTTCGCCCGCCTGAGCTCTGGCGAGAACTTCGTTGTAAGTGGCCTCGATCTCAGCCTTTTTCTCGTCGGCGGTCTTGGTGACGTTGCCGTCCTCGTCGGTGTCGTCGGTCAGGTCGTTGGTCTTGAAGAGGATTTGCTTGACGCGGCGGTAGTTCTCGTCATACTCGGCCTTCTTGGCTTCCTCGCTCATCGCGTTTTCGCTCTCTTCACCGAAGAGCAGCTCGGTGAGGTGCTCCTGAATGAGACCGGCCTTAACGATGCGCTCGTAGGTATCGAGGGAAACGCCCATCTCGTTAAGATTGCTCTCGAGCTCCGCCTTGCCGCCGTTGTTAGCGTAGTTCGACTCGATCGAAGCCTTATCCTCGTCGGTAAGCTCGATGCCGTACTCTGCGGCCTTCTTCTCCATAATGATAACCCAGACGCAGTTTTCGTAGGCCTTGTCGATGACGTAATCCTTCGCGGTCTTGTTCTCGACTATCGCGTCCCAGAGGGTGGCGGGGTTCTTGTCTTCGCTCGACTCGCTCGAGGATTCGGTGGAGGAGGAATCCGCGTCGGGTTCTTCGGAAGTTTCGGGCGCTTCGGAGGACTCCGGCTCGGCGGAGGATTCCGGTTCGACGGAGGATTCCGGCTCGGCGGAGGATTCGTCGTTTTCGTCGGAATACTCGCTCGAAAGCTGACCGTACTGATACTGCTGCTCGAGGGAGTAGATGGCGGAATGCAGGAAGTAGATATACATTCCGGCGGGGATGTCCGCGCCGTCTACGGTTCCGGCGGTGCGGGTCGCGAGACCGCAGCCGCTGAAGGATACCGCGACTCCGCCGAGCAGGCAGGCGATGACGATGAGGGATACGATTTTCTTTACGGTTTTCATTTAGTCAGACATTCCTTTCTTATTCGGAAGGCTCTTCTCTGCGGGCGCTTTTCAGCTCCTCAGGTACATATTGAGCCATCTTGTATTTATCTAACACTCCTTCAATTATACTCAAAGTTTGGCGCTTGTCAACATTTTTTATATAAAGATAAGGTTTTGCTCCGATTTTTACGGAAGCGTTCCTGCCGATTATGAGCGCGGCGCGTCCGAGAACGCCTTCGTCCGGATCCGTCGGGATGAGGCAGAGACCGCCGTCGCGGAAGGAGATCTCATCGAGCTCGAGGCGGTTGCCCTCGGAGCGGAGCAACGCTATTTTCACGAGGTCGGAAACGCAGGCGGGAGGTTCGCCGAAGCGGTCTGAAAGCTCCGCGGTAACGGCTTCGGCGTCCTCGCGGGAAGCGACCGCGGCGATTGCGCGGTAAAACTCGATGCGGGTAAGCTCGGAGGCAACGTAGCTTTCGGGAATGTACGCGGAAACAGGCAGGTTGACGAAGCAGTCGGATTCACGCGGCTCGGGCGCTTCGCCTTTTTCGGCGCGAACGGCTTCCGCGAGCAGTTTCATATATAAATCGTAGCCGACCGCGTCCATATGTCCGCTCTGCTGGGAGCCGATGAGATTGCCCGCGCCGCGTATTTCAAGATCGCGCATCGCGATTCTTATGCCGCTGCCGAACTCAGTGAACTCGCGCAGCGCCGCGAGGCGCTTTTCGGAAATCTCGCTGAGCGCCTTGTCCCTGCGGAAGGTGAAGTAGGCGTAGGCGCGGCGGGCGCTTCTGCCGACTCTGCCGCGGAGCTGGTGGAGCTGCGAGAGCCCCATAAGGTCGGCGTTTTCGACTATCAGCGTGTTGACGTTCGGGACGTCGATGCCGGTTTCGATTATCGTTGTGCAGACGAGTATCTGTATCTCGCCGGAGACGACCGCGGACCATATGTCGGAAAGCTCGTCCTCGTCCATCTGCCCGTGGGCGACGGCGACGGCGGCGTCCGGGAAGCGCTCCGCGATGCGCGCCGCAACGCGTTCGATGCCGTCGACGCGGTTATGGAGGTAGTATACCTGTCCTCCGCGTGAAAGCTCGCGCTCGATCGCGCCGAAGACCAGCTTGGGTGAATACTCCGCAACGAAGGTCAGCACCGGCTGTCTGTCGACCGGCGGCTCCTCGAGCATCGAGAGGTCGCAGATGCCTGAGAGCGCCATGTTCAGCGTGCGCGGTATCGGGGTCGCCGAAAGCATCAGCGTATCGACGCCCTTGCAGAGCTGCCTGAGCTTCTCCTTGCTCGCGACGCCGAAGCGCTGCTCCTCGTCGATTACGAGCAGTCCGAGGTTTTTGAAGCTTATATCTTTCGAAAGTATGCGGTGAGTGCCGACGATAAGGTCGCATCTGCCATCTGCGAGGCGTTTGAGTATTTCGTTCTGCTCCTTCTTGGTCTTGAAGCGGGAAAGGAACTCTATTTCGACCGGTATGCGCTCGAAGCGGCGAACGGCGGTGTTGTAATGCTGGAGCGCGAGCAGGGTGGTGGGGACGAGTATCGCGGCCTGCATACCGTCCGCGATGCACTTGAAGCAGGCGCGTAACGCGACCTCCGTCTTGCCGTAGCCTACGTCGCCGCAGAGGACGCGGTCCATCGGAACGGGGCTTTCCATATCCGCTTTGACCTCCTCGGCGCAGCGGAGCTGGTCGTCCGTCTCCTCGAACGGGAACGCCGCTTCGAATTCGCGCTGCCATTCGCCGTCGGGGGAGAAGGCGTGACCGGGGCGGCTCGTGCGCTCGGCGTAGAGCTTTATCAGCTCTTTTGCGAGGTCCTTCGCGGCGGCTTTAGCGCGTTTCGTGGCGTTCTTCCACGCCGCGCCGCCCATCTTAGAGAGCTGTACGGCGCCTTCGCCGCGGCCGCCGATGTATTTCGAAACGAGGTCGAGCTGGTTGACCGGCACGAAAAGCGAGTCGGTGCCGGCGTATTTTATCTTGATATACTCCTTCGTGACGCCCTCGAAGGTGAGCTGTTCAACGCCCTCGTAGCGCCCGATGCCGTAATAGGAATGGACGACGAGATCGCCTTCGCGAAGGTCGGCGAGGGAATTGACGGGACTGCCGCGCTTGTGCAGCTTCGCGCGTTTTTTGCGCGTGTAGGGAAGCTCGCCGCAGGTTACGACGGCGGCGTTTGAGCTCTCGTATTCGACGCCGGATGTGAAGAAGCCGTCGGCGACGGTTATCACGCCCGCGTCGAGGGAGTCGGGCTCGCGCAGGAAGCGTGCGTTGAAGCCGCTTTCGCGGAGATACCCGGCGATGTATTCGGCGTTTTTCTCGCTTCCGGCGAAGAGCAGAACGCGGCTGCCCTTGCGGCGGTAAGACGACATAAGCTCGTCGAGTTGAGCGAGCCCGCCCTGCCAGGCGCCGGTCGTGCGTACCGGCACCCGCTCCTCGAAATCCCGCTTGAACTCGCCTGAGGTGCGGCGCAGGTCCTCGAGCAGGAAGGAGGCTTTGCCGCCGTAGGCGGATATGAAATCGGCGTATTTCAGCCTCAGTCCGTTCTCGCCGCCGGCGAGGGAGCCGTTTTCGATAAGCGTCGCCTGTTCCTCACGCCACGACGTCGCGGATTCCTTCGCGCGTTCGGCGCAGGCATGCGGCTCGGCGATAAAGACGAGCGCGTTTTCACAGTAGTCGGCGATGGTCGCGGCGCGTGGCATTATCAGCTTCTGGTATTTGTCCGCGGAGGGCAGACGCCCGAAGGCGCGGAGGTGTTCGAGGTCAGACGCCGCGCCGGAGTCCTTTTTCGCAAGCGAAGCGAGCGCGGCTTCAAAGGCGTCCGCGTCGTCGGGAGCGCACTCGGCGCAGGGCGTGACTGCGCATTCCGTCAGCTTTTCTCCGCGCCGCTGGGTGTAAACGTCGAAGCGGTTCACGCTTTCGAGCGAGCGGTCGAAGAAGTCGAGGCGCAGTGGTGTGTCGGACGGAGGGTAGAAGTCGATGATGTCGCCGCGCAGCGCGAACTGCCCGACGCCCTCGACGGTGTCGACGCGGGCGTAGCCGCCGCCGAGCAGCGCGGAAATCACCGTTTCCTGCGCGTATTCGCCGCCGACGGCGAGTCGAAGCATGCGGCCGGAGAGCGTTTCCGGCGGCAGAGTGGAATCCATGCAGGCGGCGGCGGGCGCGACTACGGCGTTCGCCCTGCCTTCGAGCAACGCGCCGAGCGCCGCGAGACGCGCGTGGGCGCTGTCGCGGCTGAAGCCTTCGACTCTGTCGAAGACGAAATCGCGCTGTGGGAAAACGTACACCCCGCCGCCGAAGAGCGTCTCGAGGTCGTGCTTCATCGAAACGGCGTACTTTTCGTCGGGTACGACCACGACGGCGGGCTTTCCGGCGTCCGCGGACAGCGCGAAAATGAGCTGCGCTTTTGCCGCCGCGGAAAGTCCGCATAGGTAGGCGCAGCTCTCTTTTTTTATTGCTTTTTCAAGCCGCGGGCGGCATTCAAGCTCGCCGACGAGCTTTCTCAAAGCGTCGATCATTTGATACCCATTTTCTTTTTCATTCTTATATCGCTCCCGCAGAAAAAGACGGGAGTATAATCGCCGGTCAGACGGGAGTATACGGCGTCGCCGTAGCGTTCGCTGAGCTCGCCGAGCGAAAGGTTGGTGCTGATTATCGTCGGGAGCGCGGACATTATCCTCGAATTTATTATAGTGTAAAGGAAGGTGCGGGAGGATGCAGTGTTGTGTTCCGCGCCGAGATCGTCGAGTATCAGCAGGTCGCAGGAGCAGACGGCTTCGGCGAAGCCCTCGCCGCCTCTGCCGAAACGCTCGTTATCGAGCTTCATCATCAGCGACGGGACGCTGTCGTATATAACGCCGAGCCCGGCGTCTATGGCTTCCTTCGCGACGGCAAGGGAAAGATGCGTCTTTCCGAGCCCGGTGCCGCCGGTAAAAAGCAGGCTGTCGCGCCTTGAGCTTATCCCGGAGGCGTAGCGCTTTACGAAGTTGAGCACGTAGGTCATACGCTCACGCGGGGATTCCTCGAGCGTTTCGTCGATCTTGTCGGAGTAGTAGGCGAGGTCGAAGTCGTCGAATGAGGTGGGCTTGAGGGGAGAGGAGGCGTTCAGCCGCTCGTAGGCGACCAGGCTTATCTCGTTTTTCAGGCAGGAGCACATTTTCCCGTCGACGTAGTATTCGTCGCGGCATTTATCGCAGGCGTAAATATCGTTGATGTAGCCCTTGTCGAGCCCGGCGTCGGTCAGCAGTTTTTCGCGCTCGGCGCGGAGCGCCTTGTTCTTCTCCATGGCCGCGTTGAAGGCTTCCGCGCTCTTTTCGGCGCGGAGCGCCGCGAAAAGTTCGGAGGACGTGCGGCGAAGCTCCGCTTCTATCTCGCCGAAGCGGGGATTCGCCTCGCGCAGCAGCGCGCGCCTTTCGTTGACTATCAAAACGCCCATATCGTGCTTTTCTCTGAGACGCGCCAGCGCTTCGTCAAAAACGTCTCTGTCGTAACTCATTTGTCGGAGGCCTCCTTCAGCTTTTTGCGCCCCCATTCCTCATAAGCCTTGACGTCGGCTTCGGAGAAGGAGCGGTTCGCGCTCTTTTTATCGGGCAGCGCCTGTTCTTTTTCGAGGTCTTTCTTCTTTTTGATGCCGAGCTCGCGCCACTTTTTGAGGATGCCGTTCATATACGCGAAGGACGCCTTGCCGGTCTTCTCGGCGGTGCGCTCGAAGGCGACGGTGATGAGATCCCAGCCAAAGCCCCATTCGTTTATCCAGCGGTTCAGGTGCTCCTTTTCGGAGGTCGTCAGGTTGCGTCCTTCTATGCCGACGATGGATTTGATCTTCGCCTCCGCCTTGTCGGCGGCTTTCATTTCGGCGATCTTCTTCTCGGCGGCGTCATAGCTGTCGATGCCCTCGTCCTGCCAGGCGTACGCGATCTTTTCGACGTAGCGCATATTCGGTTTGCCGATGGAAACGCAGTACTGTATCATCAGCAGGAAGGCGTCGGCGGGAATGCCGGCCCAGCTGTAGACTGAGAAAAGCGCCTCCGTTTCGGAGCGGGTGAGCGTGTGCCCGATGAGTTCCTGCGAGCGTTTGAGCAGAAAAGCGAGCGTCTCGTCGGTCTCGGCCGCCCTCGCGACATCGACCGCGCCCGTCTTTTTCCGCTCCGGCGGATGAGCCGTCTTCGGCTCGACGGCGCCGAGCACACCGCTTTCCTTCCAGTATTCGACTATAAGCTCCGCCGCCGAAACGCTCGCTCCGCTTGCGCGGCAAAGCTCCTCCACCGTGACCGTGCGCGGCGCGTGGCGGAGGATATAGAGCAGTATCTTCAGTTTTTTCTCATCGGCGTCCTTCAGGAATTCGTCCACGAGCGCGGACGGAACTCCGAAGTAGGGCGGAGGGGTGAAGTCGATCTTGGGCATTTTTACCTCTGTTTGTTTATCGGCTGACCGCGGTCAGCTTTGTATTATGAACGGTCTGTTAATAAGCCTTGCCGAAATAGACGAGGTTCTTCGCCTTCTTGCCGCAGACGATGCAGGTGTCGGAGATAGGCTCGCCTTCGAAGGGTATGCAGCGCGAGGTCACGCCCGCGAGCTCCTTTAGCTTGTCTTCGCATTCGTGGTTGTGGTTTTCGCAGAGCATCGCCTTGATGAAGCCGGGCTTGGTTTCGGCGATTTCCTTGAAGCTTTCGAGGTCGGTCGTCTCGTAAATGTGGCTGTTTAGGTTTTCCAGCGCGGCGGCGTAAAGCTCGCTCTGAACGTCGGCGAGGACCTTCTTCACGCTCTCGGCGAGGGAATCGTCGTTCGCGATCGTGAACTTGTCTCCGCCGGTGCGCTTGGCGGCCATACAGACGCCGTTTTCCATGTCGCGGGGACCTATCTCTATGCGGAGCGGAACGCCGCGCATCTCGTGCTCGGCAAATTTCCAGCCGGGGCTCGCTTCGCGCTCGTCGACGGTGACGCGGACGCCCGCCGTCTTAAGCTTCGCGGCGAGTGAGCGGGCGGCGTCGAGCACGCCTTCCTTGTGGGACGCGACGGGGACGACCGCGACCTGAACGGGCGCGATCATAGGCGGAAGCACAAGGCCTCTGTCGTCGCCGTGCACCATAATTATCGCGCCGATTATGCGGGTGGACATACCCCAGGATGTCTGGTGCGGATAGGCGAGCTTGTTGCTGCGGTCGGCGAAGGTGACGTCGAAGGCTCTGGAGAAGCCGTCGCCGAAGTAGTGCGTCGTGCCGCTTTGGAGCGCCTTTCCGTCGTGCATCATCGCCTCGATGGTGAAGGTGCTTTCCGCGCCGGCGAATTTTTCCTTATCGGTCTTCTGACCTTTGAGAACGGGGATGGCGAGCCAGTCGCGGCAGAAGTCGGCGTATACGTCGAGCATACGCAGCGTCTCTTCCATCGCCTCCTCGGGCGTTTCGTGTATCGTGTGTCCCTCCTGCCAGAAGAACTCGGTCGTGCGCAGGAAGGGGCGTGTCGTCTTTTCCCAGCGGACGACGCTGCACCACTGGTTATAAAGCTTGGGCAGGTCGCGGTAGGACTGGACGGTGCGGGAGTAGTGGTCGCAGAAGAGCGTTTCGGAAGTGGGGCGAACGCAGATAGGCTCCTGCAGCTCCTCGGAGCCGCCCCTGGTGACCCACGCGACCTCGGGGGCGAAGCCCTCGACGTGATCCTTCTCCTTATTGAGCAGGCTCTCGGGGATGAACATCGGCATCATAACGTTCTCGTGCCCCAGCTCCTTGAAGCGGGCGTCAAGCGCGTTGTGTATGTTTTCCCAGAGCGCGCAGCCGTAGGGACGGATGACCATACAGCCCTTTATGCCGGAATAGTCCGCCAGCTCGGCCTTCTTGACGATGTCGGTGTACCACTGGGCGAAATCGACGTCGCGGGGGGTTATCTCCTCGAGCAGGCGGTTGTCTTTTTTGTCAGCCATATAAGTTTTCTCCTGTATGCATAATAGTTTTTGACGTGATTGAGGAAGGCGCCGGTCATACCTGAAGTCCGTTATATTCGGACATCAGCGTTTCGAACGAGGCTCCGCCGGCGAGCTTTTCGACGGCGTCGGCGACGTGGGGAAGCACCTTGACGAGCGTCGCTTCCTCGTCGGGATCGAACGCGCCGAGGACGAATGACGCCATATCGTAGTCCTCCATATCCGGACGCGCTATGCCTATCTTGATGCGCGGAACGGCTTCGGTGCCGAGGTGCAGGATGATGCTCCGCAGCCCCTTCTGGCCGCCGTCGCTGCCGCCGGTGCGGACGCGCATACGTCCGAGCGGGAGCGCGGCGTCGTCGGATATGACGAGCACGCGTTCGGGCGGGAGCTTATAGAAGCGCTTCGCGGCGGAAACGGCTTCGCCGCTGCCATTCATAAAGGTCAGCGGCTTGAGGAGAACTACCTTCGCTCCGCCGAGCCTGCATTCGCAGGTCAGCGCCGAAAACTTCCTGCGGAAATTCGGCGTTTCCGGCAGCCGCGACGCGATGAAGTCAACGGCGCGGTAGCCGCAGTTGTGGCGGGTGCGGCGGTACATATCGCCCGGATTGCCGAGTCCGACTATAAGATAGTCGACGGAGGGCGAGCCCTTGAACTTATTGAATAATCCCATATCAGACGAAGAGCGGGGAAACGGGCTTGTCCTCGTATATGCGCTCTATCGCTTCCGCGAAGGTCGGGGCGACGGGGAGCATCTTTATTTTGGACAGCATCTTTTCCTCGGGGATCGGAACGGTGTCGAGCAGCACGAGCTCCTCGATGGGGCTGGCTTCGATGCGCTCCATCGCGGGGCCGGAGAGGACGCCGTGAGTCGCGCAGGCGTAAACGTGAGTCGCGCCCGCGTCCTTTATCGCCTTCGCGGCGTTGCAGATGGTGCCGGCGGTGTCGATCATATCGTCGACCAGCACGCAGCTCTTGCCTTCGACGTTACCCATGATGTGCATGACTTCGGAGACGTTCGCCTTTGCGCGGCGCTTGTCGATTATCGCGATCGGCACGTCGAGACGGGTGCCGAAATTCCTGGCGCGCTTGGCGCTGCCCGCGTCGGGAGAGACGATGACGAATTCCTCGCCGGTCTGCTTAGCTTTTTCGCGGAAGTAGGGAGCGAGCAGCGGAACACCGAGCAGGTGATCGACAGGGATGTTGAAGAAGCCCTGTATCTGCGGAGCGTGGAGATCCATAGTAAGGATGCGGTTCGCGCCGGCGGCGACTATAAGGTCCGCGACGAGCTTCGCGGAGATCGGGTCGCGGGCGTGCGCTTTTCTGTCCTGCCTGGCGTAACCGAAGTATGGAATGACGGCGGTGATGCGCGCGGCACTCGCGCGCTTGAACGCGTCGATCATGATGAGCAGCTCCATAAGGTGATCGTTGACCGGAGCGCTCGTGGACTGGATGACGTAGACGTCGCTTCCGCGGACGCTTTCGAGGATGGATACCGCGATCTCTCCGTCGGAAAAACGCCCGACCTCGCACTTGCCCTCGGGCAGTCCGAGATGAGTCGCTATCTGTGAGGCAACCGCCTTGTTGGAGTTGGCGGCGAAGATCTTGATGTCCTTACCGTGAAAATACATTTGCAATTCCCCTTTTTGTTATTTCGTACGCGATACTCATACATTTTAATTATACAACGCCCGAAAACTATATGCAAGCAAAAAATGTCTACGCCCGCAAAAAAAATCATCCCGCCCGCCGAAAAGAAGGCAAAGCGCTCTCCCGCCGCTCCTTCGGCCGTGTTTTCCCGCGAAAAAGCGACGGAAAGACGGCGGAACTCGCAGAGGGGCAAAAAAATCAAAAAAATTTTTAAAAAAGGATAGATTTATTTCTTCATATTTGTTATAATACTCAGGTTACAGACAACTGGAATAATCTGACAGTCAACAAACAAAATCTATGGAGGTTTGAAAATGAGTAAAAAGTATGTCTATCTGTTCTCCGAGGGCAACAGCGGAATGCGCGAGCTGCTCGGCGGAAAGGGCGCCAATCTGGCTGAAATGACCAACCTCGGTCTCCCGGTACCGCAGGGCTTCACCATTTCCACCGAAGCGTGCACGCAGTATTACGAGGACGGACGCAGGATCAACGAAGAGATCCAGGCGCAGATCATGGAGTATATCGAGAAGATGGAGCAGATCACCGGCAAGAAGTTCGGCGATCTTGAAAATCCGCTGCTCGTCTCCGTGCGCTCCGGCGCCCGCGCTTCAATGCCCGGAATGATGGATACGATATTGAATCTCGGTCTCAACGAAGAGGTCGTCAACGTCATCGCGAAGAAGTCGAATAATCCCCGCTGGGCGTGGGACTGCTACAGGCGCTTTATCCAGATGTTCTCCGACGTAGTTATGGAGGTCGGCAAGAAGTACTTCGAGCAGCTCATCGACGCGATGAAGGAGAAGAAGGGCGTCACCTACGATACCGAGCTTACCGCCGATGATCTGCACGAGCTTGCCGATCAGTTCAAGAACGAGTATAAAAAGCAGCTCGGCAAGGATTTCCCGAACGACCCGAAGGAACAGCTTTTCGAGGCGATCAAGGCGGTCTTTCGTTCCTGGGACAACCCGAGGGCGAATGTTTACAGGAGGGACAATG
>JAFTEJ010000165.1 GCA_017453725.1 Clostridia bacterium
CCTTCGACGAGGAGTAAACTTCGGCAAAAGCCTTCTCCTTGAGGAGAAGGTGGATTGACGGCAAAGCCGTCAAGACGGATGAGGTGTTTCCTTTCTTACTATATTGCCCGATCGCATCCGCAAGGGTGCGATCGTTTTTTTGTTTCTCCGAGCTTTTTATGCTATAATAAAAATAGAAGAATTTTCAAAAAATCTGTGACCGGACGCGTGTTTTTGCGTCTGTTAAGGTGAAAGGCCTTTTCGGCAAAGGGAAGGGAGAGCGGAGTGAACGACGGGAGCATAGTGGCTTTGTTCTGGAACAGGGACGAAAGCGCACTTGCCGAAACGGAGAAAAAATACGGCGATTACTGCATCTATATTGCGAAAAACGTGCTTCGTAATGCGCACGACGCCGAAGAATGCGTAAACGACGCCCTGCTGGCCGCGTGGGAATCAATCCCGCCGAACAGGCCGGAAAACTTCAGGGTGTATCTCGGCGCGCTTGTCAGGAACGCCGCGCTCGATACGCTTCGGCGCAGAAACGCCGCAAAGCGCAAGCCCGTGTCCGTCGGCTCGCTTGACGAGCTCGGCGAAATCGCCTCCGCCTTCGACGTTGACGACGCCGTGGGAGCGAACGAGCTTTCGCGCCTTATCTCCGAATACCTGATGACGCTCGGTGAAACGGAACGCGCCGTATTCGTCCGCCGCTACTGGAGCTACGAACCGCTCGATATGATATGCAGGCGCTACGGATTTGGCAAAAGCAAGGTCAAGATGATACTCAAACGCGCGAGGGACGGCCTCGCGGCGTATTTGAAAAAGGAAGGTCACTATGAATATTGATATTCTGAATGAAGCGATAGGGAATATAGACCCCGCGATAGTCGAGGCCGCGCTTTCGGACGAAGCGGTTTCCGCGAATGCTATACCTTTCGCGCGCAGGCCGTGGATGAAACGGGTTGCCGTCGCCGCGGCGTTTATCGTCGTAGTCGCGGGAGCGCTCGTCGCGATCAATGTGACCGGCGCGTGGCGGAACGGTAACCTCGTCCCGCCGAACAGCGGAAACGAAACCCCCGGCGTAATAGCTTCCACCGGAAGCGACAGCGGCGAGCCCGACGGCAGCTCCGCACCGGACTCGGAAAACCCCGGCAGCGAGGGAACGCCGGCGATAAGCGATAACTCCTCCTCGCAGAACGGCGAAAACAGCGGCTCCGAAAACCACGGCGGGCAGGGAAGCGAAACGCCCGGTAAGCCCGACGGTACACAGACTCCGCCCGCGGAAGAGCCGGAGGTCGTTATCGAAGGCGACTTTATGAAGGATAATATGCCGGCGGTCACATACCGCATCGCCGGAGAAAACAAAACCTTCGTTTATCAGAAGTCCTCGGTGGTAAAAACAAGCGAAGTCGGCGACGGCAAGCCGACCTACAGCGTTATCGACCGCTACGCCGACCACGACGGCGCCACGATTTCAGTAGACGCAGATTCGGGCGATCTGATGAGGTATGATGCAATTGTTTATAATATTGATTTTTCGGCTTTGATAGATGTTGGCCAGGCTATAGAAAAAAGCAAACACATCGCCTTGAACACTGATATTAATTTAGCAGGAATTGTTAACGCAACTGTTTCGGCGATGACTTTAGAGGAAGGCTACAACGTATCTTTAACGGTTGCAGATGGAAGCGTTGAAGTCGGACTTAATAATATGGGAGGATTACTGTATCTGACCGTTACGAATAACGCGTAACCGAAGAGGTTTCAGGATGTTTGTCACATTCACTAGTGTGTTTCCCATAGAGCTCTAATTGGGATATAATCAATCAAGAAAGGAGGTATAGTTATGAAAAAACTTTACAAACGCATTTTCGCTGTGGTGCTTTGTCTGGCGCTTATGGCGGCAATCGTTCCGGCAACGGCGTTTGCGTTGGAAAGAATGCCCGGAAAGATAGTTTCAGGAAAGTTTGATCTAAAGCTTTATGAGCCGTATTTCGGTGACATTAACGAGCTATTCCCGGAGGTGGGCATAGCTTGGTATTTAGATCAAAGATACTTGACCGCCGAGGATATTACGAATCCAAAGGACACAGGGATGTATTTCACTGTTTGTCTTGCCGAGGACACTTGTGAAGCTGTTGTCAACGCAATCGCGGCTCTCGAGGGCAACCCACTTGTTGAGTATGCAAGGCCGTTTTATTGTTACGTGGACGGGCGTATTATGGTTTGCTTTAATGAGCCATATGAAGGCGACGTTACTGCGTTGTTCCCTGACGTGGCAATAGAGAGTGTCAGAGAGTCTACGGAGAATATACGCGTTTGGGCTGAAAGGAACGGCAAAGAGCTTACTGATACTGATAAGGCGCGTGTCAATAAGGAGTTCACAATTACGCTTGTTGATAAGAGTGCGGAATCGCTCTTGAACGCATTGAACAAGATGGAGAATTGTGATTGCGAAACAATTGAAAGCATAAGAATTGTGGAACTGTGTTATTATCCAGGGTCGATTTCTTTTGCTATTGAGACTGACCCAATCGAGCCCGAGGATGAAATCACCGTCGGCGACGCGCTGAAGGCGTTGAGAGTAGCCGCGGGGCTTCAGGAAGCCACCGCCGAGCTTGTCGCGGCGTACGACACGGACGGCGACGGAGAGATCACGGTCGCGGACGCGCTCACCGTTCTGCGCATAGCAGCGAAGCTTGCGTAAGCTCTGTTTTCCTCAAAAAATGCAAAAAGCCATCCGCCCGGTCGGGCGGATGGCTTTTGCCGTGTTTTGACTATCTCTTACAGATCGAACTTGTCGTGGATCGCGATAACTGCGCGGTCGGCTTCGGACTTGTCGATCAGCACGGAGATCTTTATCTCGCTCGTGGAGATCATCTGGATATTGATTCCGGCGTCGTAGAGCGCCTCGAACATACGGGAGGCGACTCCGGAATGCGTTTCCATTCCCGCGCCGACGATGGAGACCTTCGCGACGTTCTTGTCGACGAGTATCTCCTTATCCTTCAGCAGTTCGCTGCCTTCGCGGAGCGCCTCGGCGGCGTAGTCGGCGTCCGCGGCGCTGACGGTGAAGGTCATATCCTTCGTGCCCTCGCGCCCGATGGACTGCAGGATTATATCGACGTTGATATCCTTCTTGCCGAGCAGGTCGAATATACGGAACGCGATGCCCGGAACGTCGGCGACGCCGACGACGGAGATGCGCGCTATGCTCGTGTCTTTTGTTACGCCCTTTATCAGCATTTTTTCCATTTTTGTTACCTCCACAACTTTGGTGCCTTTTGCTTTTGTAAGACTTGAGAGTACCTCAAGGTTGACGTTGTATTTCTTCGCTATCTCGACGGAGCGGTTCTGGAGCACCTGCGCTCCGAGCGTCGCCAGCTCGAGCATTTCGTCAAAGCTTATCTCGTCGAGCTTGCGCGCGTTCTTGACGATGCGCGGGTCGGCGGTGTAGACGCCGTCGACGTCGGTGTAAATCTGGCAAAGGTCGGCCTTCAGCGCCGCCGCTATGGCGACCGCGGAGGTGTCGCTTCCGCCTCTGCCGAGCGTGGTGATGTTGTCGTATTTGCTGATGCCCTGGAAGCCAGCGACGATGACTATCTGTTTCTTATCGAGCTCCGCGAGGATGCGTTCGGTGTCGATCTTCTTTATCCCCGCGACGCCGTGCTTTGAGGTCGTCTGCACGCCGGCCTGCCAGCCGGTCAGCGAAATGACGGGGAAGCCCATCTTTTCGATGGCCATTGCCAGCAGCGACATCGAGATCTGCTCTCCGGCGGAAAGCAGGACGTCCATTTCGCGCTTGGAGGGGCGCTCGTTGAGCTCCGCCGCCTTCTCGATAAGGTCGTCCGTCGTGTCGCCCTGCGCGGAAACGACGACAACGACCTGGTTTCCTTTCTTGTAGGTATCGGTAACGATACCCGCGACGTTCCGCAGGCGCTCCGCGTCCTTGACGGAGGTGCCGCCGAACTTCTGAACGATAAGTGACATATGTTTTTCTCCTTTATACGGGTAAGCGCGTCAGCGCGGGTTTATTACAGCTCGATTACTCTTATGGTGGAGTAGACGTCGATGCCTTCATCTGTGAGCTTCGCGCACTTCGCTTTCAGGTCGCCCTCGGTCAAGATCGGAGTGATGAAGGCGAGCTCCGCGTCGGCGTAGCCCTCGATATAGTTTACGCTGCCGAAGAGGGAAGCGACAAGCTTCGCGGTCTTTTCGTTGCGCAGGCAGCGGACGTAGCAGGCGGTTTCGTATTTATCGAAGTCCTCAACGCAGCCGTCGATCGCGTCGGACCAGTAAAGCATTTTCCGCGCGGAAATATGCTTGACCGCGTCGATTACGTCGGCTACGACCGCGCTCGCGGTCGGCATTTTGCCGGCGCCTCTGCCGTAGAAGATGACGTCGCCGATCGCGTCGCCCTTGACGAGTATCGCGTTGTAAACGTCGTCGACGTGCGAGAGCTGCGAGACTTTATTGAGTATGCAGGGCGCGACGAATATCTGCACCTTGCCGTTTTCGAGCCGCGAGGCCGCGGCGAGAAGCTTTATCACGCCGCCGAAGCTCTTGGCGGCTTCGACGTCCTTGAGCGAAATATTTCTTATGCCCTCGGTATGGACCTTGTCCGGGTAGATGTGGTGTCCGAAGGCGAGGGAGGCGAGGATGCATATCTTGCGGCAGGCGTCCGCGCCGTCGACGTCCGCGGAGGGGTCGCGTTCCGCGTAGCCGAGCTCCTGCGCCGTTTCGAGCGCGGTCTCGAAGGAAACGCCCTCATCGATCATCTTGGTAAGGATATAGTTGGTCGTGCCGTTGAGTATGCCCGCGATCTCGAAGAGCTCGTTGGCGGAGAGGCACTGGCTAAGCGGGCGGATTATCGGTATGCCGCCGCCGACGCTGGCTTCAAAGAGGAAGTTGAGATTGTTCTCCTTCGCGATGCGGAGCAGCTCCGCGCCGTGCGCGGCGACAAGCTCCTTGTTGGAGGTCACGACGCTCTTGCCGTTTTCGAGGCAGCGCTTGACGAAGCTGTACGCGGGGTTGAGTCCGCCTATGACCTCGACGACGACGGCGACCTCCGGGTCGCTGACTATCTTCTCGAAATCCTTCGTGAAGCGGTCAGAGAGCGGATGGTCGGGGAAGTCGCGTATGTCGAGTATGTACTTGATGTCAAGCTCCATACCCGCCTTGCGCTCGATGCTTTTGCGGTTTTTGATGAAAAGCTCGGTAACTCCGGAGCCGACGGTCCCGTGACCGAGGACGGCGATGTATTTCATATCCTGCCTCTTTCCGAGTCTGCCTTTAACGGCAGTCTAAACAATTTCAACTACATATTTTAACATATATGCCGCGCCAATGCAATTATTTTTTTCATATTTATCGGGGCAAAGCGAATATATTTTCAACAAAAACGGGCGCTGAATCGTTTATAATCCGGTTGCATTTTTCGCGCGCAGGTGCTATAATCATATGAGAGAAGGGAGTGAGCGTATGCCGAAGCACGCCAGAAAGCCGAATTACAGGAATATAGCGCTCGCGGGAGTGATTGTTCTGCTTGCGATTTTGATAATAATTCTGCTTGTTTCGCTCGGAGGAAAGAAGGAGCCCGTCCCGTCGGCAGGCCCGTCCGATTCCGTTTCTTTCAGCAGCGTCGAAAGCGTCGCGCCCTCCGAAAGCTCTGAGGAAAGCGTCCCGGAGGAGAGCAGCAGCGTTGAAGAAAGCTCGTCGGGCAGCAAGCCGGAGAGCTCGTCTTCGGCCTCCGGAACCGGCGTTCCGAACGGACAGTACGCCGCTATGCCCGAAACGCCGTATAACTACGACACGACCGGCAAGATCGTACGCAACGCCTTCGACGAAAACGGCGAGGTCGATATTCTTTTCCCGATCGACTCCAAATATTACATCACGAGAAACTTCAAGGTCGCCAGGCTTGAAGCCGTAGACGGCGACTACAAGATGGACTACCGCGCCGCCCCGCACTGCAAAGAAATGCTCGCGGCGATGCGCTCCGAACTCGGCAGCAAGATCAGGGCGTTTTCGACCTACCGTTCCTACTCCTATCAGGAGGGCAACTTCCAGCGCAAGGTCAAAAAGCTTATGGATAAGGGCTACAGCAAGGCCGACGCTTACAACACCGCCGCGACCATCGTCGCGATCCCCGGCACGAGCGAGCATCAGCTCGGCTTCGCCATAGACGTATACCTTGATTCGCTCTATAATAAATACGGCGAGCTCAACGAGCACTTCGAGGAAACCGAGGAATACAGATGGCTTCAGGAGCACGCCTGGGAATACGGCTTCATCCTCAGCTACCCGAAGGATAAGATAAAGGATACCGGCATAATCTACGAGCCGTGGCATTACCGCTTCGTCGGCGTCGAGAACGCCAAGACGATACGCGACAGCGGCAAGCTGCTTTCGCAGTGGCTCGAGGATCAGAATATCGTCTACGTTTACAACGGCGATTGAACGCTCAATACCGAATAAAAGAGTCCTCCGCGGCATAGATTGTCGCGGAGGATTTTTTTCGAGGTGAAGCGTATGTTTGTGAAAACGGTAAAGATAAAATCGGCGGCGGTCGTCGCCGCGGCCGCGACGGTCGCGCTCTGCGGAGCCTTCGCCGGAAGCGCCGCGATAAGGACGGCTTCCGCGAAGAAGGAGCTGCCGATATACAGCGTCGAACGCGGCGACAAAAAGATCGCGATAAGCTTCGACGCCGCCTGGGGCAACGAGCAGACGGGAAAGCTCATCGATATCCTCGCGGAATACGGCGTGAAAACGACCTTCTTCGTCGTCGGTTCGTGGGTGGATAAATACCCCGACTCCGTGAAGGCGCTTTCCGACGCGGGGCACGAGGTGATGAACCACTCGAACACCCACCCGCACCTGACGCGGCTCGACGCCGCCGGGATCGAAGCGGAGGTCAACGCCTGCGCCGACAAGATCGAAGCCGCGACGGGTAAGCGCCCGGACCTGCTCCGCGCCCCCTACGGCGACTATGACGACAGGGTGATAAAAACGCTCCGCCGGCTCGGCGTTTACCCCATCCAGTGGGACGTCGACAGCCTCGACTGGAAGGGCATTTCCGCCGAAAAAATCGCCGATCGCGTGCTTCGCGGCGTGAAGGACGGCTCGATCGTGCTCTTCCACAACGGCGGCGAGCACACGGCGGAGGCGCTTCCGACGATACTTTCGGAACTGCTCAGCCGCGGCTGCGAGATCGTGCCAGTTTCGGAGCTGATACTGCGCGATAACTACACCATCGACCATACAGGCAGGCAGAAGCCGGAGAAACTCTCCGCCGATGATATGAATAACTCCGCCGCGAGCGGCCTATAATACCTTCGGAAAGGTCGGTGGAAGCGTGAGGGTTATATCGGCGTGCGGCAACGGAAGCGAAGACGTTATCGGCGGGATTTCCGCCGGATTGCGCCGCGCCGGAGTTGCGCACTGCGCGGTATCGGAAAGCGGGCGCGGCACGCTCCCGCGCGGACGCCTCGGCGACGGGTACGCAATCGACGCCGCCGGAGATGTGCGGGAGGACGCGCGCGTTCTGCTCGTTTCCGCCGACCGCCTTCCTTTTCTGCGCGGGTTTTCGGAGGCGGTGCTCATACTTTGTCCCGCCGCGCCCGCGGAAGCCGCCGACTTCGACGGCAAGGCCTACGTCATAACCGACGGCGAAAGGGAAGTGCCGCCAGCGCTGAAACGCTTTCCGCTCATCTCCTGCGGAATGGGCGTAAAGAACACAGTCACCTTTTCCAGCGTCGCCGGCGACGGAGGGATGATATGCCTCCAGCGCAAGCTGAACACTTTTTCCGGCAAGGTCGCGGAGCCGCAGGAATACCGCTTCCGCAGCTTCTGCGCGGACGCCTTCGCTTCGCTCGCTGCGTTTACGGCGCTGCTTATATGCGATTGCTTCAACGACGGGTGACCGCCGTTTTTCTTTGTCTTTACTTTTGCCGCAAATCGTGATATAATAACCGTAAACACAGAAATCAAACGTGTTGACAAACGATAATTACAAGTTGACAATAACGGAAAGGCGGAAGAATATGGAAAGAGAATACATATTATCGATGGTGGATCACACGCTTCTCAGGCAGGGCGCGACGCTCGCGGAGATAAAAAAACTAATCGACGAAGGGATAGAGTATAAAACCGCGTCGGTCTGCATCCCGCCGTATTACGTGAAGGCGGGCGCGGAATACGCCGCCGGCAGACTCCCGATCTGCACGGTCATCGGATTCCCGAACGGCTACTCCGTCACCGCGGCGAAGGTCTGCGAAGCGATCGAAGCGATCGAAAGCGGCGCCGCGGAGATCGATACCGTTATAAATATCTGTATGGTCAAAAACGGCGAATACGACGCGCTGCTGCGGGAGCTTAAAATCCTCCGCAAGGTCTGCGAGGGCAGGATACTGAAGGTCATCATCGAGACCTGCCTGCTGACTGAGGAGGAAAAAATCGAGATGTGCCGCGTCGTGTCCGAATCCGGCGCGGACTACATAAAAACCTCCACCGGCTTCGGCGGAGGCGGCGCGACGCTCGAGGACGTGCGCCTTATGCGCGCGCACTGCGCCGACCGCGTTAAGATAAAGGCGTCCGGCGGCATACGCTCCTTCGAGGACGCCGAGAAGTTCATCGAAGCGGGCGCGACCCGCCTCGGCACGAGCTCGCTCGTCAAGATCTGCGTGGAGGGAAAATGATGAAACGCGTATTCCTCATCGTCCTCGACAGCTTCGGCGTAGGCAACGCGCCGGACGCGGCCGACTTCGGCGACCTCGGCGCGAACACGATAAAAACCGTCTCCGCGTCGCCGGAGTTCAGGATCAAAAATATGAAGCGCCTCGGGCTTTTCAACATCGACGGCGTAACCTGCGGCGAAAAAGAAGCCGCGCCGGCCGGCGCCTACGGGCGTTACTTCGAGCTCTCGAAGGGGAAGGACACAGTCAGCGGCCACTGGGAGATCGCGGGCGTCGTTTCCGAAAAGCCGATGCCGACCTACCCGAACGGCTTCCCTCCGGAGGTCATCGCGGAGTTCGAGCGCCTGACGGGCAGAAAAGCCATCGTCAACAAGCCCTATTCCGGCACGCAGGTCATCGCCGAATACGGCAAGGAGCACGTCGATACCGGCGCGCTGATCGTATACACCTCCGCGGACAGCGTTTTCCAGATCGCCGCGCACGAGGAGGTCGTGCCGCTTGAGGAGCTTTATGAATACTGCCGCGTTGCGCGTAAGATGCTGACCGGCGAACACGCCGTCGGCAGAGTCATAGCGCGTCCCTTTGTCGGCACGGAAGGGAACTACACCCGCACGCCGAACCGCCACGACTTCGCGCTGCTGCCGCCGCGCCCGACGGTGCTGGACGAGCTGAAGGCCGCCGGAAAGGACGTTATCGCGGTCGGCAAGATAAACGACATCTTCGCCGGCAGCGGCGTGACCGAGGCGATCCCGACAAAGGGCAACGCCGACGGGATGGCGAAAACGCTCGCCATAGCGGAGCGCGATTTCGAAGGGCTTTGCTTCGTCAACCTCGTCGATTTCGATATGCTTTACGGACATCGCAACGACGTCGACGGCTACGCCGCGGCGTTGACGGAGTTCGACCGCTGGCTCGACGGCTTCCTCCCGATGATGAGGGAAGAGGACGTGCTGATGATAACCGCCGACCACGGCTGCGACCCGGGCTATCCAGGCACCGACCACACCCGCGAAGCGATCCCGCTGCTGGTTTACGGCAAAAGCGTGACCCCGCGCAGCCTCGGCACCCACTCCGGCTTCAACGCCATCTCGCGTATGGTGAAGGATTATCTGATGAGATAAATGCGCTTCGCGTCCCCGTCATTCCTCGGCGGCGTAGCCGCCGAGGAACCCCACACCGAAAGCAGGGCGTATGTCATCCTGAGCGGAGGCGAAGCCGGAGTCGAAGGATCCTGAAGGTAACGGCGTTAAAAAAGGAAAAGTGTGCATATGAAAACGGAAGTTGACCTTTCGCTTCATATGCACACTTTTTGTTACAATGGATAGCTCGTCTTTAAGATCCTTCGACTCCGCGGGCTTTGCCCGCTCCGCTCAGGATGACAACATAGGTCCGCTGCCGACTTAATGCAACCAGATGTAATCGGCGCAGGCATGAGTCCGCTGCGAACGAATATAATAAGTGTTCGCGTAGGTTGTTTTAATTAAAACTATTCTTTTCAAAAATCACCGGGGGCGCGAAGCCCCCGGTGTGATAGCTGCGGATTGCGCTGTTACAGTACTGTCAGATTTGACGAGTCATAAGCTGCGCCAATGTCCGCGATATAGGCGTTCAACGCTTCTTCGTTCGCAAAAGCGAGAAGGCCCTTGCCGTCATTATACGTTGCATACACAGGCGTCTTTTTGTAAATAGTTCCTTCGGGGATGGATCCGCCGAAGCTGGAGCCGTAATTCTGGCCCTCGGCATTTCTGTATTTGCAATTCTGCATCGTAATCAAATCTTCACCGCTGAAGCAGACCTGCAGATACTGAGCGCTATAGCCTGCGTAGATATAGGCATTATCGGGCTCGATTATGCTTCCGTCGTTATCAAGCATAATCGCCTGCTCGCTGACTGAGGCTTCTTTTTCATATCCTTCGTATGAATAGACAAATCCGGTTCCGCTTATATATGTTGAATTCTGCTGAATCACTTCAGGCGTTCTGGAATAATATTTTCCGTCGCGCTCATAAACGAATATCGTTATAGGCGTCGTATCACTCGTCCAGTATCCGGCGAAAATAGACGTCATAGGCACGTATGAATAAGCGTAGCCGGTGTTTTCTACGGACTCTTCAGATTTATAATAGTAAGGCTTGCCGTTAGTGTAATCGTAGAAAGTTAAAGTCAGTTCGCTCTGAGCAAGGCGTTCCAAAGGTATAGTCACAACAGTGTTGAAATCCTTGTTGGGGAAGTCATAAATCTTAGTTATGGCTTCATGGAAAATCCCGTAGTCGGAATTGCCTCCATAGAACTCAAACCGAACGTCTTCCATAGCGGCGTATGTCCCGATATATAATGAGATTGAATCGCTGCCGCCTTTTTCTGACATAAGAGACGTGAAATCGAATAAGCCGTTTATCGACCACGATCCCGACGTCGTGACCTTCAGTTCTTTCCAGTCGTATCCGTCAAAGCTGTAGAATATCGCGGCAGGGATAAAGGTTTTATCCCACGGTTTTCTTTCTTCTACTGCTGCAACGGCGTCGCCCCACTGCTTGTAAGTCGTTGCGGAATACGATTCCTCGCTGGTGGTCTCAAATACACTGATCTTCGTCTGCTTGACAGTATATGAGATTTCAAACGGGCTGAACGTCTTCGTCTTAATTGTGATTATACCGGTTGATATATCATAATAATAACCTCCGACATCGGCATAACCGTTGCTGACCGACGCCGCCGCAGAGGCAAGTGCTTCCATGGGCTCTCCGCTGTGGGTCACGCCGTTGATGGCTTTGCCTGTGCCGAGGTTGTAGTTTATTGTGACGTAGTCGCTGAGGGACGAAATCTTCTCTGTAGTCGTGGTGTTATCAACCTTAATGATTGCCGACATATCGATATCGAGGGAAACGGTAGTGCTTTCGCTCGTGGTCGTCTCATTGAGTTTTTCCACGTTCAGGTTCAGCGTAACTTCGTTGTTCGTGCCGGTAGCTTTGCCGTTGTAATAAGTGTTGGCGGCTGCGGCGGGTACGGAAGCGGAAACAATCTCACCGTTGGCGTTTATGGCAAGGGCGTCGCTGCCGGTTATGGGTCCCGTCATAGTCGCGCTGCCGGTGCTGACGACGGGGAATTCGCGGTTCTCGTCGTAAGTGTTGCCGAAGCTGTCGGATTCGGACGCAACCTGAGTCGCAAGGACCTTGAGGTCAAAGTCGACTTCGCCGCCCATATACTCGTTGCCGGCTTCTTCATCCATATGGATGAGCAGCGCGAAGTAATGAACGGCGCCCTTCTCGAGCTTAACGCCGGCGGCGTTTCCGCTGTCAACGTTGGTTCCGGAAACGACCTGATCGCCGATTGTAACGGAATTCGCTACCGCGGCGGGGCTCGTATCAGTCCAGCTTGTCACGCCGGAGTCGGGAGTCGCGTCGGGAACGATCTTGTACTTCATAACCTCATAGAGGTTCTTCGCGACGTTGCGTACGTTGAGCGCGACCTGATACTTCAGATCGAGATCGCCGGCGTTCTTGATCATCAGGTACGCGACCTGAGTCTTGCCGGGCTCCCACAGAGTCGCGTTTGTGGGGTTTGCCATATTCGCGCTCTGGAATATAGGCGCACTGCTGTTGCTGATATCGACGTAGCCGTTGCCGTCATGCATCCAAAGCTGAATGTCGAGCGTACCGGCGATAATCTTGTTGCCGGAGCTCGTGACGCTGTCGGTGTACCACGCGAAGGTGGTTCCCGCCAGCATTGCGAAGCACATTATGAACGACATAAACGAACTTATGA
>JAFTEJ010000166.1 GCA_017453725.1 Clostridia bacterium
TAGACCACGAGGTTGATAGGTCGGAGGTGTAAGCGTGGTAACACGTTCAGCTGACCGATACTAATAGGTCGAGGGCTTGTCCTTTGCTAGTCAAGGACCGTTGCCCGTCATCCCTTTTCTCCTTCACGCTACCTTGTCATTCGGTTTTCAGGGTGCGAGTACGATATGCACCATTAGCTCAGCTGGTAGAGCACCTGACTCTTAATCAGGGTGTCCAGGGTTCGAGTCCCTGATGGTGTACCAGCCGGAACGCGCTTTACGCGCTTTCCATACACGGCCCGTTGGTCAAGCGGCTAAGACGCAGGCCTCTCACGCCTGAAACGGGAGTTCGATTCTCCCACGGGTCACCACCCGCTTTGGCGCGGGAAAACTGAATAGTCGGTGTTTATGACGTTGAGGTTCACCCGTTCCCATCCCGAACACGGAAGTTAAGCTCATCAGTGCCGAAAATACTTGGCTGGCGACGGCCCGGGAAAATAGGTCAATGCCGACACCGAAAAGGTCATCCGTCAGGATGGCCTTTTCGTTTTGCCGCGTATGCGATTTTTATAATACGCAAACGCACATAATGCGTATAATTGCGGTTGAAATCGCGGCCGCAAAGTGCTATAATTATCATAAATCAAATCAAGGACGTGATAATATGTCAATCGATATTTCCGCGCTCGGTCTATCTCGCGAAGCCGTCGACCGCTCGCTCGTTTCCGGCGGAGACCGGGCTCGTCTCGCGCGTGTGATGCGCAAGGCTAAAGCGGGTGAAAAGCTCTGCGTCGCCTGCATCGGCGGCTCGATAACGCAGGGCGCTTACGCTTCCGATTATGACAAAACGAGTTACGCCGCGCTGGTGCGCGACTGGTGGATCGAATCCTTCCCGAACGCCAAAATCGAGTTTCACAACGCCGGAATCGGCGGAACGCAGAGCATCCTCGGCGTCCACCGCGTCGAACGCGACGTGCTGCAATACGACCCCGACTTCGTCGTCGTGGAGTTCGCGGTCAACGACCACCCGGACGACTGGGAGACCGAGGCGTATTCGAACCTCTGCCGCCGCATCCTTACGTGGCGCACTGCTCCGGCGGTGCTGCTGCTTTTCACGACCGACCACGCCTATATCAATACGCAGGAGACTGAAATCACCGTCGGCGAGCACTACGGGCTGCCTATGGTGAGCCAGCTCAACATGCTGCGTCCGGAGCTCGAGGCGGGGCGCATAAAGTGGGACGATATCGCGAAGGACTGGGTGCACCCGAACGACCGCGGGCACGCGATAATCGCGTCGCTTGTGCGCGATTACCTGCAGTCCGTCCTCGACGGACTCGACGGCATAGCGCGCGAAGAGAAACCGCTCGCGGACGTCTTCATCAGCGACCGCTACGCGAATGCTCGACTCTTCACCTATGACGACATAACGCCCGAATCGCCCGGCAGCTTCACGTTCAAGCCGGAGGAGGAGCGCTTCTGGCTCGCTTATAAGAAGTATTGGCACTGCGAAGGTGCGGGCGAGCCGATAAAGTTCAGAGTCAGCGGCAGCCGCGTTTTCCTGATGTACGACGGCGGCACGACGGATAAGCATAAGATCTCATTCAGTGTCGACGGCGGCGAATGGACGCGCATCGAGCAAACGACGCTCGACGCCGGCTCCGCGGCGCTCTACCGCGTTTTTGACGGCGCCGAAGGCGAACATGAGATAGCCGTCCGCTGCGAAGAAGGCGTCTTCGATATGAAGGGCCTGCTCGTGAGCTGATATACCATCATATAAAGCGTTATTACACATCTAAACATAACAACATATAAAGAACAGCGGTTACGAATCAATGATCCGTAACCGCTGTATTTAATATTCAGCTTCGGGATTAAGCGTTACTTTATAACTCTTACCCTTATGATCTGCGGTATCGCCTTAATAGCTTCGACGACGCCTTCGTCGACGTCGGAATCTATATCGATGATAGTATAGGCGATGTCGCCGCGCGACATGTTCGACATATGCTCGATATTGATACCCTTCGCCGCGAGGGTGGAGGAAATCTGAGAGATGATGTTCGGCACGTTCGCGTGGATGAGGCAGACGCGCGTTCCGCCGCTGCGCGGGACGTTCACCGTCGGGAAGTTGACGGAATTCTTGATATTGCCGTCCTCGAGGTAGTCGCGGAGCTCCACTGACGCCATAACGGCGCAGTTTTCCTCGCTCTCCGGAGTGGAGGCGCCGAGGTGCGGGATGGCGACGACGTTCTTCACGCCGATCAGGCCGGCGGGGAAGTCGGTCACGTAGGAGGCGATCTTGCCGCTCTCCAGCGCCGCCTTCATATCCGCGCTGTTGACCAGTCCGCCGCGGGAGAAGTTGAGGATGCGGACGCCGTCCTTCATCTTCGCGATGCTCTCGGCGTTGATCATACCCTTGGTGCTGTCGTTCTGCGGGACGTGGATGGTGATATAGTCGCAGGTGGCGAAGATCTCATCGTTGCTCGCCGCCTTTTCGATCTTGCGGGAAAGTCCCCACGCGGCGTTGACGGAAAGATAGGGGTCGTAGCCGCAGACCTGCATACCGAGGTCGTGCGCGACGTTCGCGACCATAACGCCGATGGCGCCGAGGCCGATGACGCCGAGCTTCTTGCCGTAGATCTCGGGTCCTACGAAGCTGCTCTTGCCTTTTTCGATGACGGCTTCGGTCTCGTCGTTATTCTCAAGCGTGTTCGCCCAGGCGATGCTGTCGGAGATCTTTCTGGAGGCGAGCAGCAGACCCGCGACGACCAGTTCCTTGACGGCGTTCGCGTTCGCGCCGGGTGTGTTGAAGACGACGATGCCCTGCTTGGTGCAGCGGTCGATCGGGATGTTGTTGACGCTGGCGCCGACGCGGGCGATGCAATTGCAATCCGCCGGGAACTCCGTTTCGTGCAGCTTCGCGGAGCGCACGAGGACGGCGTCGTAGTTCTCCAGTTCCTCGCTGAGGAGGTATTTATCGGGCGTCAGAGCGCTGACGCCGGTCTTGGATATCTTGTTGAAAAGCTTGACATTGAACATTATTTGTTTTCCTCCTCAAACTTCCTCATATAGGCGGCGAGCTTCTCGCAGCCCTCAACGGGCATAGCGTTGTAGATGGACGCTCGCATACCGCCGACGAGGCGGTGTCCCTTCAGGTTGACGAGGCCTTCCGCCGCCGCGCCCGCGACGAACTTCGCGTCGAGGTCCGCGTCGCCGGTGGCGAAGGTGACGTTCATAATGGAGCGGTCTTCCTTTGCCGCCTTCGGGATGAACAGCGCGGAGTTGTCCAGCACGTCGTAGATCATCGCGGCCTTCTTCTCGTTGACCTTCTTCATCTCGGCAAGTCCGCCCTTGGATTTGATCCATTCGAGCACGAGCTTGCACATATAGATGGAGTAGCAGGGCGGGGTGTTATACATCGAGCCGGCGTCGACGTGCGTCTTGTAGTTGAGCATGGTCGGCACGGAGTCGGGCGCGTTGCCGACGAGGTCTTCGCGCACGATGACGACGGTCAGGCCCGCGGGCGCCATATTCTTCTGCGCTCCGGCGTAAATGAGCCCGTATTTGCTGACGTCGGTCGGCTCGCTGAGGATACAGGAGGACATATCCGCGACAAGCGGGATGTCGCCGGTCTCGGGGAGCTTCTTATAGTGCGTGCCGAAAATGGTATTGTTCTGGCAGATATGGAGGTAGTCCGCGTCGGGGCGGATGCTGAACTCCTTCGGGATGCAGGAGAAGTTATCCGCTTCGCTCGAAGAAGCGGCGACGGCGTCGCCGAACTTCTGCGCTTCCTTGAACGCCTTCTTTGCGAAGCTGCCGGTGACGCAGTAGTCGGCTTTGCCGTTCTTCGTCATCAGGTTCATCGGCACCATCGCGAACTGCGTGGACGCGCCGCCCTGAAGGAAAAGCACCTTGTAGCTCTCCGGGATCGCCATGACCTCGCGGAGGAGCGCTTCGCACTCGTCGAAAATGGAAATATACACCTTTGAGCGGTGGGACATCTCGGCAACGGACATTCCGCTGCCCTTATAGTCCAGCATTTCTGCCGCCGCGGTCTTCAGGACTTCCTCAGGAAGCATGGACGGACCCGCCGAAAAGTTGAATACTCTGCTCATAGTGATCTCTTCTTTCTTAAAGATATAATTTGCGTATGCTTTGATACGCTTTTTGACTGTGGTTAATGGGTTCGGACAGAAAAACGGTTATTCGTAAAGCGGATACCTCGCGGTGAGCGCGGCAACGCGGCTTCTGATTTCGTCAGCCTTCGTTTCGTACTCCGCTGCGGTCAGGTAGATGAGCTCCGCGATCTCGCGCATATCGTCTTCCTTGAAGCCGCGGGAGGTGACGGCGGGAGTGCCGACGCGGATGCCGCTCGTGACGAAGTGGGATTCCGGATCGTTCGGTATCGCGTTCTTGTTCGCGGTTATGTGGACGCTGTCAAGGCGCTTTTCCATATCCCTGCCGGTGATGTTGAAGGGGCGCAGGTCGATAAGCATAAGGTGGTTGTCCGTGCCGCCGCTGACAAGGTCGAAGCCTTTTTCCATAAGCGCGGCGGCGAGCGCCTTCGCGTTGAGCACTATCTGGTGCTGGTACGCCTTGAATTCGGGCGTGAGCGCTTCGCCGAAGCAGACCGCCTTCGCTGCTATGATGTGCATAAGCGGACCGCCCTGCGTGCCGGGGAAGATCGCCTTGTCGATAGCCTTCGCGAGCTCGGCTTTGCACATTATCATACCGCCGCGCGGTCCGCGGAGCGTCTTGTGCGTCGTTGAAGTCACGACGTCGCAGTATGGGATGGGGCTTTCATGTTCGCCCGCCGCGACGAGCCCGGCGATGTGCGCTATGTCCGCCATAAGGTACGCGCCGACCTCGTCGGCGATGCGGCGGAATTCCGCGAAGTCTATCCTGCGCGGATACGCTGAAGCGCCGCAGACGATGAGCTTTGGCTTGTGCTCGTGCGCGAGACGGCGCACCTCTTCGTAGTCTATCAGATGCGTGA